>JAJDBO010000061.1 GCA_029261305.1 Nitrospirales bacterium | reverse complement strand
TTCTGATTTAAACAAGTGAAGCGCTGGACCATGAACGACCAGTTTAATATCGATATTGTCCGGTCCTCCTTCCGCCTCAATGTGTTTATTGATGAGTGCCATAGCATATTTCGCCGTGCCAAGGTCCTTCCCATCAACGTGATACAGTACCTTCACTTTTTCTTTGGCCATGGCCGCATCTGGCCCACCTGGCAGTCCCAAGCCAAACGCCAGGGCAAGTCCAAGAATAAGTGAAAAAGTGAACAATGATTTATATGCTATGGGCATGAAACCCTCCTTGAGTGAATAATGGAATGGCCTTCGGCCTTGTTTCATTATCCAGCAGAAAAAAGGAATACGCAATGAACCTCGGAGCGAAGACTCTGGGCAATGGTGTGGTATTCATCAATGGCTGTATGTAATTTCCACCTCTTGTTGATCCGGTGTTCTCTCGCTAAGCTGGCTTCGCTATTATTAGGAGGGTTTCATGTCATTCATGGCTGATCTTCATATACATTCCCATTACTCCCGCGCCGTGAGTAAGAACATGATTCCTGAAAGCCTTTACCGCTGGGCACAACTCAAGGGAATTACGGTAGTCGGGACTGGAGACTTTACGCATCCCGCCTGGTTTGCAGAACTCCAAGAAAAACTTGAACCGGCTGAACCGGGGCTGTATCGATTGAAGCCCGATCTTGCGAAAACAGTTGATGGCGAAATTCCTGAATCGTGTCGAGCCGAAGTTCGATTTCTCCTGACCTCTGAGATCAGCAGTATCTACAAACGGCACGAGCGCACGCGCAAAGTACACAATATGATTTACGCCCCAAGTTTTACTGCGGTGGAGAGCCTCAACGAAAAACTTGGGCGGATCGGGAATATTCGATCAGACGGACGACCGATCTTGGGGTTGGATAGCGAAGAGCTGTTGAGAATTATGTTAGAGCGTACTCCTGACTCCTTGTTTGTTCCCGCCCATGCGTGGACTCCGCATTTCTCAATATTTGGCGCCAACTCGGGGTTTGACTCTTTGGAAGAATGTTTTGGCGAACTCACGCCTCATATCAAGGTGATCGAAACGGGTTTGTCTTCTGACCCGCCCATGAATTGGCGACTTAGTCAATTGGAAGGTATTACGCTCATTTCAAATTCGGATGCTCACTCACCAAGCAAGCTCGGGCGAGAATCCAATGTCTTGAATTGTGAATTATCATTCCAGGGAATTAAGAGGGCCTTCACGAGTAGTGATCCCAAACAATTTCTCGGGACAATTGAGTTTTTTCCGGAAGAAGGGAAGTACCATTATGATGGGCATCGGAATTGTCAGGTCCGCCTCATGCCTGATGAAACCCGAAAATATCATCGCCTCTGTCCTGAATGTGGGAAACCAGTCACGGTGGGCGTTCTGCATCGAACGGAGCTTCTCGCCGATTTGCCGTCGGATCATCGTCCGACCAATGCGTTGCCCTATTGGAATCTTGTGCCCTTGGTCGAACTCATTTCAGAAGTTCAAGGGGTCGGGGTGAATTCAAAAAGAGTGTTGGAGGCCTATCATCGACTACTGGCAAGTCTCGGCAATGAATTTTCCATTCTCAAGGATGTGCCGATTTTCGAGATCGAACATGACGGAGGAAAATTATTGGCCATCGCGATTGACCGCATGCGGAAAGGGCAGGTGACGATTGCTCCTGGCTATGATGGAGAATATGGCAAGGTTCGGATGTTGGGTCAGCAAGATCGAGAAGCGAATGCCTTGGAAGAGCTAAAAGCTTAGCTGGCGTTGGTGTGGGACCCGGCGATTCTATTCCAATCGAGAGGAATGGAGGGGAAATGACGGTTGTCCTGAAATGATTCGTAATAAATCGGCTTTTTTATGGGAACGAATTTTGTCTGATGTGTCGGAGGAGTCATACAGGGCAATGGTTAACGATCGATCATCGCAGTCAGCAATCGTAAAACCTCTGCGGTGAAGATAGCCTGCTACGTCACGCATACGGGCGACCCCTTCACTATACTGACAGAACACGCAATCCAACACATCAAATTCTTCGTGCCGTGCCCGTTTTGACGCATGCCAAAACGCTAACCGATAACTAGAGATCCGAAGAAGGCGAGTCATGACTATAAAGATAACGCTTAGCGGTGCTTAAGCCAAGGGGTAAAGTCTTCTAAGCCGGGAGGAAATCCAGCCTCCCAAGAACCACGCCGTTTTCCCCCTGAACCCACAGGACAATACCAAAACCCCTCATCCGTTTTTGCCACTTTCCAACGGCTGCCATCTTGATTGATCCATAACCATATGCGTTTGGCGATTCGAGTGTTGCTCATGGAGATTCGGGAAAGTACAGGGTTCGTGGTGGTCAATTTTGTTGCGAACTAGTGTAGCACGATGAGGCATGTATGTCTGTGCCTTTCTTGACAAGATTGGCGTTTTTTGTGAATGGTGTATCTATGGAATCATCTGAGTCACAGGAGTCACTCCCCACATCAGAACACATCCCTTCCAGCTTCCGATCTTCTCCTGATGTCCATGTACTGACCCTTCGCGATAAGACCATTATCTTGGTGGGAACGGTGCATGTTTCTCAGGAGTCGGCAGATTTGGTGCGGGATGTCATTGAAGAAGAGCAGCCGGATGGCGTGTGTGTAGAGCTAGACACTCGACGTTTTGAGGCGCTCTCTCAAAAACATAAATGGGAGTCATTGGATCTCAAAGAGATTATTCGAAAAAAACAGCTCAGCACATTGTTGGCCAACCTGTTACTCGCATCGTATCAAAAACGTCTTGGAGATCAACTGGGCGTTATGCCGGGCACGGAAATGCTCGAAGCTATCACGATCTCGAAAAAACATGACATCCCGATTTTCCTCTGCGATCGCGATGTGCGGGTGACCATGCGTCGGGCTTGGCGCTCTACACCGTTTTTCAAAAAAAGCATGCTGGTGTCGTCGCTGATGCTGAGCGTATTTGATACCGAGCCGGTGACGGAAGAGTCATTGTCGAACCTCAAGAAGCAAGACGTGTTGTCGGAGATGATGAAAGAACTTGGTGCAGAAGTGCCTACCCTAAAACAGGTATTGATCGACGAGCGTGACCAATATTTAGCGGAGAAAATTCTCCAATCCGATGGCGGGAAAGTCGTTGCGGTTGTTGGCGCAGGTCATGTTGAAGGTATGAAATCGGTTTTACAGCAAACGCAGCGAACGGATCTGACTACGTTGGATATTATTCCCCCTGTGTCACCTGTCTGGAAATGGGTGGGGTGGAGTATTCCTCTGCTCATCGTGGGGTCCATTGCATGGATTGGGTACGACAAAGGTTTAGCCGCAGCAGGGGAAAATGCGATGTTTTGGATTTTGGCCAATGGAATCCCCAGTGGTATTGGCGCGATACTCGCACTTGGGCATCCTCTGACCATCTTAGCCGCCTTTGCCGGTGCCCCCATTACGAGCTTGACCCCGGTTATTGGTGTTGGCTATGTGACGGCGTTTATCCAAGCGTATATGCAACCACCACAGGTTCGGGAGTTTCAGTCCGTGGCCGAGGACATTGCCATTCCCCGGCAATGGTGGAAAAGCCGACTCCTCAGAATTTTTCTTGCCTTTTTATTGCCGACCATTGGAAGCGTCATTGGAACGTGGGTGGGCGGAACCAGAATCGTTTCGAATCTCTTTTAGGCAGAATGTTGAAATTGCCCGCCAGCGGCGTTCCCTGGCTTTGCCGAAGCGGCTCGCACAGGCAAGTAGTTGGAATCTTGTCGGACCTTCGGGCTCACCGACTTGCCGCTCTTTTCGGCGTTTGCGCTCAGGTACTGGTGTACGCTCCGCTCGCCAAAATCCCTGCGGCCTTGCTGGACGACCAATTTGAACATCCCGGTTGGAGTGGTATTGGCGATTCAAAAAGGGTGAAGAATGCTTGAATGTGTTACGCTTCACGCTTCGAGGTATGTTGAAAAATACAGGCTGGACATGTGTAATGAATAAAGCGGTCTTCACCGACCAGGCGCTTCTGCATGTTAATCTTGCACCAAGCGCATTGCCGGTCGGGGAGTTGGTCCTCAGTTAATGAGGCTTCTGAAGATTTAACTGTCGAATGATCCATAAGGGCATTGTGCAAAGGCCAATACGGTTCTGTCAAGAATACCTTCTTACTTCTTATCAATTTATTACACTCTTCTTTGTTCCCCTCAAAATTTGTCTTTACTCACCGGTATTTTTCCACCTCTAAGGGGCTGTATCAAATCAGATACGTCGTGTATGTGCATGGATACAGTGTTATACCCTTTTCCTACACCACTGTTTGCCCCCATTTATTTCCCTCCTCTTTGATTATTGTTTATTTACAACGCAATTGCGCCATCTCTCCTGCCCTCTAGTTTTTAATTTTAGTGGCATAAACTTTGCTTCGTAAAAATGGTGTCGTGTGCCAAAACTACAGAAAAGAAAGGAGGGGGTAAACAATGGTAGTAATTCGGGATTCGTAACGCATTGTGTGTTTTCTCATGTACAAGAAAGTGTGCTGAGAAAAGTACATTCTGGGTGTAGCATTCCCGCGAAGGTGGTTCAGTCACTCATCTATGTATAAAGGAGAAAGTTATGCCAAAATTGAATTCTGTAACTTTTGGGATTGTTGGATCGGTCATAGTTTTCGTAGCATTAGGCATTGGGACAGCGGAAGCCCTAGACATTGGGGCGTGGGATAAGAAAATTGATGGGGCGTTTCGATTCCAGGTTCTTTCAGCTTTCAACGATGAGGCTGTATTAGATCGAGAGACACAGCTGGTCTGGGAGCAGAGTCCAAATGCAGCTTCTCGATCGTGGAATGATGCCCGCAATCATTGTGTTGGTTTGTCTATCGCAGGACGAAAGGGTTGGCGTTTGCCAATGCACAATGAATTGGCTAGTCTTTTGGATTTAACCGTTGTGACACCACCCATACTACCTTCTGGGCATCCTTTTAGTAATGTACCCGTTTCGCCTGATCATTGGACAGGAAGCTCTCAAATCGATAATCCTGTTAATAATGCATGGGTAGTACATTTCTACAATGGGAGTATTGGTGTGGCCGGAAAAAGTACTGAAAAATCTGTTTGGTGTGTAAGAGGTTCTGCAGCTGGACCAGATACCTATTGATGGCCAACAGAGAACATTGGAGTTTGTTTAATCTTAATTTGGTGACGAACTATTTGGCGGGCAAAGAACTTTTTTGCCCGCCTCTTTTTTGAGTGTGTGCAAAAAGAAGTAGCCTGTAAACTTTTTCAAACGGCAATATAATACTTATGTTAGAATTCATTCATCTGCGCAATTTTTATGAATAGGGTAATTGGTAAAATCCGATTGTATTCTTAATTGGCTTTGGGTTAAATGGCTCAAGAGGGGTGATAATAATGACGAATTTCAATTCGGATATTCAAAAAAAATCTCATGTTGTTTTTGTGGGAAAGTTTTTGTCAGGAATTCTATTGGCCAATCTATTTTTAGTTTTTTGGACTTTTCCCGCCTGGGCCCATGATGAAAAAGTTGACCCATCGACCATGAATGTCTCGGCCCGAGGGGTGATTCAATTGTCCCCCGATACGGCGATTGTGAATTTTTCCGTGGAAACTGCGGGCGAAACATTTGAACAAGTGGTGAGTGACAATCGGGATCGTATGCATCGGGTGATGGCAGCGCTTATTGGTCTGGGTATTCCCAAAGAGCGCATTCAAACGACCTCATTTGATGTCACGCCGAAATATGCTCCCCGACCTCGTCGACGACCGAATGAGCCCATCAAGCATGAGTCACCCAAAATCCTTGGGTATACCGCGCGGAATGGGTTGAAGGTCGAAGTTCGAGACCTGGATAAGGTGGGGTCCGTGGCCGACCGGGCTTTAACAGCAGGAGCGAATCATTTTAATGGAATCCAATGGATCGTACGTGATCGGCATCCTGTGTATCTTCAAGCCTTAGCCCAGGCCGCGAAGAAAGCCAAAGAAAAGGCACGAACCTTGGCCCAAGCCTTAGATGTTCAGCTGGTGAAACTACTGACGGTCCAAGAAGGTGGGTCGCACGTGCCCGCACCTCGGCGATCATTCGCGAAAGCCAATATGCTCATGGCAGATGGTGCTGCGGAATCTTCCGTACCCATGTCGCCTGGTGAAATTAACATCGAAGCACAAGTTTCTTTGTTGTATGAAATTGGGTCCAGTGCAGGAATGACGGATATTCCATAATCTCTTCAAGATCATATCTTGAATCATTCGCTTTTCGATATTCAAATTTAGGGAACCAACGGTTTTAAATGAACAACCAGCCAACGACTCATCCACTAACTGGAATTCCGGCACTTGTGATTTCAGGGTTTTTGGGTGCAGGTAAAACGACTCTCGTGCAACATCTGCTCAAAGATGCCCAACGGCAAGGGTTGCGATTAGCGGTGGTGTCCAATGAGTTCGGAGCCCTAGGGATTGATCAAGCGTTACTTGGCACTCAAGGCTCGAATAGGTATGTGGAACTTGAAGGCGGTTGTGTCTGTTGCAAATTGTCTGATGAGTTGGTGACGACGATGCAACAATTATGGGAAGAGGTTCGACCTGATCGTATACTCGTAGAAACGTCAGGTGTGGCGCTCCCCTTTGACACACTCATTAATTTTTGGCGGGAGCCTGTGTCGGATTGGGTCAATGAAAGTATCGCGGTCGTGGTGGTGAATGCCGAACAAGTGGCAGAAGGGAGAGATCTTGAGGGAACCTTCGAACAACAGGTGTCATCGGCCGATTTATTAATTCTCAATAAAATCGACCTTATCCCTCCCGGGCAAATCAAAGACATTGAAAAGCAGTTAGAGGTCATGGCCCCAGGTACGCCGATTATTGGAGCCACGAATGCAAGCGTGGCCGCCGAAGTATTTTTTACGCCAAGTTCTCAATCCAAAGCGAAGCGAACGGCCAATACCCATGAACCCCATACTCATGAAACGTTTGAATCCGAAGAAATCAACATCCCATCCGGAGTTGATCCCGACACCATCATTCAGCAGGTTCAATCCCATCAAGCTCTCCGCGCCAAAGGCTTCGTCCAAACTTCCCAAGGCCTTCGCTTGCTTCAAGGCGTGGGGTCTCGCATAGATTTAATCGAGCCAGCGGTAAATCCTCCCGAAGATCTTCTCGGCCGAATAATCGTCATTCGACGAAGCTCGCGGCCTCATTCCATGCATTAGGATCTGTCGATATTGACTTCAAGCATTAGTTGCTCAAGAACAAACCAGCGATACTCATGTTTGGTACATAGGGAAATAGCCCATCCATCGGCGGCGGTGTCCCCCCAGTTATGTCCTGACCCTTTCTCCACTCCCGTGTCCACTGGTGTCGACCGTATCCGTTACCGACTGTTCCATCCCCTGTCTTGTTGATCCTTCCTTCATACGATCTGCCTAAGACCACACCTCGTACGTCATTTGACGTACGTCCCCCCTCGAACGAGGGGTAGCCCTTCAGCGAAAGCCCCTGGCATAATCGAGCCTAATTAAAACCATTGAGGATCAACATACATAATGTAGAGATAGTGACAATGAAGGATTGCCGAATGTACGGGCGTCCTGATTGTATTGAAACATGTACACGGACTTTTCATATTTCACCCGACGACCTGAGGGTCAGTCACGAGGAGACACCATGAGACCAACCACGACTCACCACACCACAGACTACCGAATCGCAAGTAGTCGGTGGACCCAAGGACTCATGGTCGTGGTGCTCGCGCTCGGCTTATCCGGTGCGGGGCTGCCGAGCCTCGCGCACGCCCTGGTCTCCGATCCCGACATCAATGATGATGGCCAGGTGGATGGCCAAGACCTGTCGCAGGTCCTGAGTTGTTTTGGCGCTGATCTGAATGCCCGTCCTGAATGTGGCTGTGCTGATGCGGCGGCTCCCGCTAATATGATCACTATCGCGGATTATCTTGCTGTGGTAGGCAGCTATGGGCAGACGGGATTCCCGACAGGCCCCAATCCCTGCGTGCCTCCGCCCAATACGATTCCCGTGGCTGATGCTGGACCGAACCAAACCATCTTGACGGGTGATCCGGTCACCCTCAATGGCAGTAACTCCAGTGATGGCGATGGCGATCTGCTGACGTTTGCGTGGTCGATCATGACCAAGCCCAGTGGCAGTCCGGCGACCCTGTCAGATCCGACCGCGGTCATGCCCACCTTTGTCGCAGATTCCTTTGGCACGTATGTCGTGCAACTCATTGTCAATGATGGCACGGATGATAGTGCCCCGGATACGGTGACGATTTCCACGGACAACTCACCACCGGTGGCCGATGCCGGCCCGGATCAATCCGTCTTTGTCACGGATACGGTCACCCTGAATGGCGGTGGCTCCAGTGATGTGGATGGCAATTCGTTGACCTTTGCATGGTCGCTGATCA
>JAJDBO010000007.1 GCA_029261305.1 Nitrospirales bacterium | reverse complement strand
AAACGAATTCTTATTGGTTGCTACCAAGTCCCTGGCTATGGCGGTGTCAGTTCCGCCAGCTATCAACTATTTGAACAGTTGCAGAGGGATGGGCTTGACGTAAGCTATTTGACTCTTATCGATGAGCGGGATGAAGAATTCTACCTCTTCACGTTTGGGGAACAATATGCCAATCCGAAAAATCTTTCGAATGTGTCACTGTGCATGTTCAAGGGTGGGGTGTTTACTCAGCATGAAAACTTGAAGGAGTACATTGAGGACAGTGGAGCTGAGGTATTGATTGGTATGGGATATATTGCGGCCCTCACCATGAAGCAAGCCACACCCCACACCCCACTCATCTTTCTCCCCTCAGGATGCCAATACGTGAAAGATCAATTGACAAAACACGGCGACTTCTTGTCAATTCAGTCTTCGCTTTTGGATACCAACATTCCACAAGCATCTCCTCATGGAGAAGAAAAAGAAACTGTCAAACTCTCGGAGTTGATCATTTCCCATTCTGATTCCATGAAATTTCTCTTTCAGCATATTTTCCCTAACCAGGTTGGGAAACTCTATGATGAGGTAATATGGAGAGGTGAGTGGATTTTTCAAGGAGCCCTAGAATATTCCTTTCTCGCAAAACCTTTTTCTGAACGAGATATTGATATTCTTTTTGTCGCCAGTTCCTGGGACAGGCCTGAAAAAAATTTTCCATTTGTTCAAAAACTGATTCCCTTTCTGCAAGATGTTCGGACTCACCTGATTGGGGAATGTCATCGTTCCCTTTCTCAGATTTCCCATCATGCCTTCATCCCTGACAGAGAAGAAGTGTTTCGGATTATGGGAAGAACAAAAACCGTTGTTTGCCCTTCAGTATTCGATGCCGCCCCCGGGATTCTTTTTGAGGCGTCTGCCATGGGTTGTAATATTATTGCTTCCAAAAATTGTGGAAACTGGAAAATTTGTCATCCATCCCTTTTGGCAGACCCCTTTACGTTGGAAAGAATGGTTCACAATATTCACCAGTCGCTTGAAAGAAAATTTCCAGATAACATGGATTATTTTTTTCATACGAAATCGTATGACAACCTTGTACATATTCTTGAGGTATTCTAGCGTATATGAATGACGTGACGGCAGTGATCCTCACCATTGGGGAATCCACCACTCAACGGGCCATAGAGAGCGTGAAGGGTCAAAGCCTTCGGCCATATGACATCATCGTCATTGATCATGTTTCCCCTTTTCATCGGGCAATGACACATGCTATTGAGAAGGTACGAAGTACCTTTTTTGTCCAAGTCGATGCTGATATGATTTTGGATCGACAGTGCTTTGCCCACTTAAGGCAATGCATGGACCCTCAGGTGGGGCTGGTCGTGGGGCATTTGCGGGACCCTCTGATACAGAGAGTCGTGGGGATCAAAATGTATAGAACCGCGTGCTTGCAACGGGTCACCTTTCAGGATTCTATTTCGCCGGATACCGATGTGCAAAAAGCCATCGTAGCTCAAGGTTGGAGTAGTGTTCGCGCGTTAAATTATTCACGGTCAGAACCTTGGTCGTGGCACACCTTTGGACAGCATCAGCCTGATTACACTCCTCACTATACATTTTCCAAATTTTTGTTGGAGGGCAGACGACACCGTTACCGCGACCATCTGCAGGGTTTCAAAAACCACTTGGCTCGGCTCCAGAAAAGTAATATGGACGTCGCCCTGATTGGGCAAGTGGCCTTAGCGCGTGGCCTCTTGTCTGAAGAATTAGGCGATGGCTTAAAACCTTTTGTGGTCAACGACGAATGGCGCGAATTTGAAAAATTTCTACATAGCCCACCAGGTTCTCGGTTGTCATTCTTTACCATTGGAGCGTATTTGCTCTTAAGTTTATATCGTCCATATTTTGCGTTCTCCCGGTTAGGAAATGCCATGAGACAAGCCAAGGCCGTCCGCACGTTCCATCAAACCATGCAAGTGTTGAACAAAATCAATATCAAGATAGGTTGGCTACCCATCGTCGGCTTGTCTAATGGAATAATTTCCTGCCAAAGCGGCAAACAATATAGAAAACAGGCCGCCAAATTCTTTGATGACTTCAAGTCTTCCGACGAATCAGTCGGAATTGTTTGGATCATCCGGACTCTCCTTACCGAACTCAGAACTCGAATTTCTTAATGTGTTCGCTTTCAGGTTCAATCGGTAAAAAAATCAATTCCCGGTCTTTCTTGGGCCTTTTTGTGAAAGATGCTCAAGACCGCCGGGTTATCACGAAATACTGCGAAAATGACTAAACACGACAAGAACCAAATCGATTCAAGTGTCGAATTAACAATTGGAATCCCCGCCCTTAATAGCGAACAGTATATTTCCTGTACTATTGGTAGCCTTTTGAAACAAGAACATGTGTCATTCAAATTGGTTATTGTAGATGACGGTTCGACGGATAAGACTTCAAACATTGTCTTGTCCTTTCAGGACCCTAGAATATCCATTATTCGCCATCTCTCTCCAAAAGGTATGGCCGCTTGTCAAAATATAATCGTTGAAAAAAGCCGGACGCCGTTTATCACATTTGTGAAACCTTACCAGATTGTGTTTCCAGGTGCCTTGAAACGAATGGTCATGAGATTAAAAGAGCATTCCACCATCGGCCAAGTGTATTGCCATTGTCTTGATATGCAAGGATCAGTCGCTCGTTCACTAAAAGAATTTCGGAAAAGAAAAGCTCAAGTCCTTTCACCGAGCATCCCAAAAAGTAATCGTCTCCGAGATTTGGTTATTCCAAAACTGGAAACCGTGGCATTACGCACCTACCGAAGAGAAGTGTTTGATCAAGTCGGTCTTTTTCAAGAAGGCCTAAGACACCAATATGACCATGACATGGCCCTTCGCCTACTTACTCGCTATGACACCCAACTAGTTCCGACGTTTCTCTGTGGCTCCCTGAAAGGCCAAACCAAGGGACTAAGACGAGTTCATCAAAGTTTTGAAAACTTACTTGAAGGCCTAGAGAGGATCCTACCCTTGGGAAAGCCAAGCAATGCCCAATTTGCCAATACTCCGGCTATCCCCATTCGTCATATGCTCTGGGTTCCTTTTACACTCACTTTGGGTATGATACGACGGGTAAGGAAAACCAAACGAAAGGCTCTTTCCCATTTCAAAAGATTGATCAGACAATACACTCATTCAGTAAGTCGTAAGCTGTATGAAGCCCTGGTTGTCGGTCTGTCCAAATGGCCTATTCGGATGTGGAAAGGCCCAGCCACATGTACAGACCAAGGCCCCCCGCGGGTAGGATATTATTTATGGCAATTTCCCGTGCTCAGCCAAACCTTCATTGATCGAGAAATTAGGGCATTAAGAAACGTAGGGATATCCGTTGAAGTCGTAGCAGACAAACACGGAGATATCGAATTATTGGATGACAACGCCAAAACTTTGCTTGACTCTACTACCTACATATTTCCTCTAGATCAGAAAGTCGCCAGGCAATATGTGTCCCATTTCTTCTTTCGTTCTCCCATTTCCTTTGTGAATTTAATTTTATTCGTGATCGGGCACCGCTACCAACAGGTGAAAACGTTACAAGAGGATACCAAGCTGTTTCTCAAAGCCGTCTATGTGGCAGGCCTTTTCAAGGATTTGAATATTACCCGTGTCCATTCCCCCTGGGCTAACCGGACCGCCTTTGTGTTACTGATCGCAGCTGAATTGTTGCGACTCCCTTTAACCATCCAAGCCCGAGCTAGTGATATTCACCGACGATCAGACCAGCATGCGCTTGAAGAAAAGTTTTCATACGCCCAGGTGCTCCTGACAAATACTCGTTTTAATCAAAAATTCCTCAGGCAATTTTTACCAGAGAAGGATTGGCCAAACATTCAGGTGATTTATAATGGTGTGGATCTGACCCAATTTGTCCCCGAGCAACGTCAGGACAATGGTTCACACATCCTAAAACTTTTGTCCGTCGCTAGGCTGATTGAACCAAAAGGGCTCATTTACTTACTTGAAGCCTGTCGGTTTTTAAAGGAGAGAAAATATCGATTTCGTTGTGAGATTATCGGCGGGGTACAGGGAGGGGAACTCGCGTATTTCGTTCTATTAAAAAAACTTCGTCGTGAATTTGGATTAGAGGAATGTGTCACATTTTCTGGAGCTCAACCCTTCAATCAGGTGTTACGTCGATATCAAACCGCCGATATTTTTATTTTGCCTTGCGTGAAAGCCCAAGATGGTTCACAGGACATTACTCCTAACTCCTTGATAGAAGCCATGGCCATGAAACTTCCTGTAATTTCCACACAATCCACAGCTATTCCTGAAATCGTTGATGATGGCGTCAATGGACTCTTAGTCCCGCCGAAGAATGGACAGGCCCTAGCCGAAGCCTTGATGAAATTGATGAATGACGGTCATTTAAGAAAATTGTTTGGAGAGCAAGCTCGCGGAAAGATTGAGCAACGTTTTGATATTAAGAAAAATGTTCAGCTATGGGTCGATTGCTTTGAAGGAAACCCAAAAAAGATGGGCACTAATGTTTGTCGTGAAAAATAGAGTAATTATTGTTGAGATCGATAAGAGGCTGAAGATATTCACATCATTGCAGGTCAACTTATTTATACACACTTTGCTTCCACGACCCTCTTGCATCGAGACCTAGCTTGCCCCTTACCCACCTATCCAGTTTATTTCTATATATCGATTGTTTCCCGAGCCCTCCTTTTTTCCATTTTCTCCAGACAATAAAATGCCTCTCAAAAATGCCTACTCCATGTTTCTTGAGTGTTTTCAATATATCACTCGTTGCCACGCTTGCCGGAATATGTGTTGTTTTCCTGTAGTATTCACAATGATTCCGGTGATAGTACAGGCATTCATGTATG
This sequence comes from Nitrospirales bacterium, assembly GCA_029261305.1. The sequence continues at coordinate 22,373 of JAJDBO010000007.1, read as the reverse complement.
GCCTTAAACTCCGCATGGTGTTCAGCCATGGTCCAAGGAAAATCATAGTCATCGGGGGCTTTGTATATGGTTTCGTCAATGCCCCCAACGGCTAACCCTTTCTCCTTCCGCCAACAGAGCAGGTGTTTCACAGGCGAGCCTTTTTTAAAATCTTCAAGCCTGAAATTGGCCTTACTCAATTTCACCGAACTGATAGACTTGCCGCATTCGTCAATAATCACTCTTGATGAATGAAAAAAATCAACCCCTGGATTGTGCTGAATATAGGCATGTAAGATTTGAACCGCATCGAGCGACCAGAGATCGTCTGCAAACAATAACGCCACGAAATCTGTGGTGGCCTGCCTCATCCCCGTGTTAATACTCCCCGAAAAGGGTTGCCCCTCCATGATCACCATTTTAATACGTGGATCTTGTAAGTCTTTTTCTAAGAGCCGTGAAAAATGTTCCCAATCACCTTCTTCGACCACGATTAACAAACGCCAGTCGGGACATGATTGATTCACCAAGGAATTTAACGATTCCCTGAGATAATCTTCCTTATAGTATTTCAACGGCAGAATAGCCGTGACCAAGAGATGGTTTTCCTCCTGGCCCGCTGGGTGGGAGTCCACGTTGCCCTCTGGTGACTCAGATGGTCCGCACGAAATAAGTGAGGGGGGTATCATAAAACCGTGCCTTATTGAGTGAGTGAGGCTGCCTTTGGTATGGCCTTGGGAAAAATCAAAATCGTTAACATGTTGAGAGTCTCATATTGGAGACTTCTCACGAAGATATTTCATATGTAAAATATAGTCCAAATCTTGGGATCCAGTACCTTCTTTGTTTTTTCTCGTATATTGCAATGCTTCAGTAAGAGAGGCCCCCTTTTCTCGAAACATCGTAATCGCCTGTTGTAAGTTCTGCAAAATTGGGTCACTTGTCCGAAATTTTAACATCTGTGTCGTGAACTCAACATCTTCAAATTGAAAATAAAATTTATTGTGATTGATGTGATAAATTTTACGTCGATTAAAATGAAGAGGAAAAGCCGTAACCTTTTGTAACTCCTTACTCAGTTCACAAATGACAGGTTGTTCACAAATGTGGATATCGTAGAAATACATGGCATGGCCTCGGAGGAACCAATTGTTTCGTTCCGCAAACTCTCGTCTCATAAAATGCACGTCTTCGTAGCGTGTTTGAAGTTTGGTATATCCACGGGCAGTTGGCCTCAGCTGTTTTTTAAATCCAAAATGAAATAGCTTTCGAAGATTGGCTTTTCTGACTTTGGGGGAAATTTTCTTCGTCCACACCATGGGAGAATATTTGAACGTCCAGTGGTAAGCGTGATCAAGATGATGGCTCTGTAAATAGCGGTGAAAGGCCTCAGAGGTCTGGGAATTGAGAATAGGCTGGATATCATCATATTGTAATTGCGTGCGGGTCAGGTTCCCAAACAGAATGTCCATTTGATGGGTTTCTAACACCTCAAGGGCATGCTCAACATAATCGACATCCAAAAACTCTTCCATATGTAAAGACATAGAATAATCGGTGAGAATACCTTGCTCCAGTAAGAAATCATGAAAACCATAGAGGTTCCAAATAGGGTACTTCCCAAAAAAGTATTTACGATCAATACTAAAAAACTTATAAGAAAAATTGGGGTGAATGGTAAGCGTCTCCATGACTTCTTTTTCGCTTTTCAGCGTTTGATTGTAGAAAATCACCTGAAATTTCTTATTCGTTTGTAGGTTGAAAGAATGAATAATGACGTTAAGAAACGACAAGGGTTTGACGGGGTCGATGGTAATGATAAAATCTAAGGTCATATAATTTTTGCCATTTGGATCAAGGGCACTCACTATTGGCCAGAATCACTTCACTGGCGACTTCGTTTAGCGTTTTTACCTGCCCCAATTCTTTCACCTTCTCTAGAAATTTTGGATAATGAGGAAGCCAGAACTCGCCGTAACAGTCATGGAGACCAAACGATACAAAATCTGATGTCTCAATGCGTTTCAGAGCAGACCGCTCCCAATCTTCATATGTCGTTCCATGCTTATACAGTGGAAAATCATCGAATTGGATAGGGATATACACCATTCGGTTTTTTAAAAACGGGGTTCTGGCCCCTAACGAGGATACAGAACTTGCCAGCCATTCGATATTTTGCTGGCACAAATATGGGGCATTGAGTTCGGAGGTCATATTGGATCGTGGAGGACGGTACCCCTTGAGTCGCCGGTCGACTTCTCGGCATCGTGCTAATTGCCGAGTATGAGGCTCTTCCCAACACCACCTCACCATCTTTTGAAAAGGGCCTTTCGGACGGGACCCAACCTTATGGTCATAGGAATGAAATGCCAAACAATGCCCGCCATCCAAGATCGGCTCTTTCACTTCATTCATGAATGAGGCCACCACACAATATGAGGCTCTGACCTCAAGCTCTTTCTCAATCTCCAACATATGAGCAAGGTGAAGAGGAGCCGTGTGGTTGGCGCGAACCGCAAAAGCGGGATCCACGTCAACGTGGCCCATTCCTCTCTCAATATCATGGCAAATACAGATTATTTTCTCACTGGATTGCTCGACCTTCTTTCTAGAAGCTTGGATATTCCTATGACGATACTCATTGACATCAACACGCCACCAGTTCCCTTGTTTCACTGGATTAAAAAGTCTATGCACATCCCGATTGTAGAGTCGGTCAAACATTTCTCGTTGAACCGTTCGCTTCTTATCCGTATTCAGCATGGCATACTCAGCGGTGGGAGAATAAATCTGTTTCAGCCCTCTCTCCAAGGCAAAATTCAAAATGGCATTCCACAACATGAGATTCCAACCCTTGAACACGGTTTCCACGCGAGTCTTCAAATGTCGGCGTCTGGAAATCCGTTGAACCAGGTCGGATTGATGATTCATGGTATACAGACGATCATTGTCGATAAAAAGGTTGACCGTAGCAATTTGTCCTCGTTGGCCAAACTGTTGTTGGTGATACAAAATTTCAGAATCAAAAAAGAGTGTTTGAGGAAATTCGTCGATGACAGGGCTAATGGCATACAAGACAATTTCCCAACACGAATTGAGGTCAGACTTTCCTACCATGGCTTTGGCTTGTTTGAACCCATCAGGGCCGCATTTGGGTAAAAAAAACACTCGGTGGGGGAAAAAATGGCGTTTCTGGTACCCTTGGGCAAACGCTTCATCCCTTTGATCCATGGAAATTTCTAGGTAAGTCGATCGGAGATCCATGAGCCCTCGAGGTTGAGGAAAAGGAATGTAAAGAGTGGACTAGTCTTTCCTTGGACTTCACGCACAGAGCGTTTGGGGAAATCCACGCTCCCTCATCTAAATTGGCCAGACCATAGTACAAACAGAAGGAAGAAGCAAAATCCGTGATCCAGCATACTGGAAAGAAATACCCCTTACCCTTTTTCCATAAAAACGAGGATGCCTCACCTTTAGACTTTGAGTTCCCACGGTAAGATTTCTCCAGACGTCTTTCATGATCTTGAAGGAAGAACTACAATAGGCCCTCATTTGGCACCTAACCAGTATGGATTCACACGATGTGTGGAATTGTTGGCCGATATAACTTCCTTTCTAGCGCCCCTGTCGAGACACGACTTCTTGAACGTATGTGTAAATTAGTTGCTCATCGGGGCCCAGATGGGGAAGGTGTCTACACGGATGGGTCATTGGGATTTGGACATCGCCGCCTGGCCATTATTGATTTAACGCCTGCCGCTCACCAACCTATGGTGAGTGATGATGGTGGGTTTTGTATTACCTATAATGGAGAGGTGTACAATTTCCAGGAATTGCGAAGCTTTCTTAAGTCCTATGGATATCACTTTCGATCGAACAGTGATACCGAAGTCGTATTAACCGCCTACCGTCACTTTGGAGTTCAATGTTTACAATTTTTACATGGCATGTTTGCCTTTGCTATATGGGATACCAAAGAGCACACACTCTTCTTAGCCCGCGATCGAGTGGGGAAGAAGCCATTATTTTACTGGATGGATCACCACGGAATCGCCTTTGCTTCTGAACCGAAATCCTTTTTAGCCGACCCAAGCTTTAAAGCGGAGGTCAATCTCGAAGCAATTTCACACTATTTGTCTTATCAATATGTGCCTTCACCCAATTCCGCCTTTCAAGGTGTACACAAACTTGATCCCGCTCATTACCTCATCATCAAAAATGGCAATGTAACCAAGGAACGATATTGGAACCTTTCCTATAAGAATACTTTTTCTGGTTCCGAGGAAGACGCCCAGGGGGAACTACTTGTCAAACTCAAGCGGGCCGTGAAAAGCCGTTTAGTCAGTGATGTACCACTTGGTGTTTTTTTGAGCGGAGGCGTGGATTCCAGTGTTATCTTGGCACTGATGGCACAATTAGGAGTCCAGCCTCTCAAGACGTTCTCTATAGGTTTCGAACAGGAAGGACTCAATGAATTGCCCTTCGCGAGAAAAATGGCCAATCGATATGCCACCACTCATGAAGAGTTTGTGATTGCTCCACGTGCCACAGAGATCATTCCAAAACTCGTCTGGCATCACAATGAACCCTTTGCGGATTCATCCGCGCTCCCAACCTTCTACTTAAGTCAGTTGGCGCGACAACATGTCACCGTCACGCTGAATGGAGATGGCGGGGATGAAAATTTGGCGGGGTACCGGCGATATCATGTCGATCAAGCACGCCGAAACAAAGATTGGTTGTATAGGATTTTTGGGAGGTCTCTTTTTCGAATAAGCGATCGACTGACAGAATACAAAAACTCACATCAACTATTCGGAAAAACCAGGAAATCTTTGGCAGATCGAGGGAATGTCCACGAAAGAATTTATGCTCATGAGAACTGTCATTTTTTCCCGAAACTCAAACAGCAGATTTGCACTGAAGAATTTCTTCGAGAAACCAAATGGACCAATTCTACAGACTATTTTGTCGAGGCCTTTAGACAGTCAGATGCTCCAGACTCTCTAGATGCCAGTTTAGATGTGGATGTCCGCACATACCTGCCTAATGACATCCTGGTAAAAATGGATATTGCCACCATGGCCTACGGCCTGGAAAGCCGAGCTCCCTTTCTTGATCATGAAGTTATGGAATTCTGTGCCAGCCTTCCCTCTCATATGAAATTACGAGGGCCCATTTCAAAATATATCCTCAAGCAGGGGGCACAAGATATGTTACCTCAGAAAATTCTTCATCGGCCCAAAATGGGGTTTACGGTTCCCATTGACCACTGGTTTAAGAAAGACCTTCGTGAGATGGCGTATGATACCCTTCTTTCCTCTCGCGCTATAAATCGAGGATATTTCCATAAAGATGTAGTCACTCAATTACTCGATGACCATGTTTCCGGAACTCGGCTCAGGCATAAACAGCTGTGGAATCTTCTTATGTTAGAACTCTGGCACCAGATGTTCATTGATGAAGGGGGATCAGCTCGCCTCAATGTAACCCTTGAAGCATGAGAGAATGGAAAAATCGAAGAAATGATGGTCAGACCATAAAATCGTTCTCCTCAACCATAGACCGATTCTTATTCAGATGAAGCGATAACTAAATTCTTGGAGACCAAGGGATCGGGCAATTCAAAGCGTTCGGGATTCGCTGGGCACATGCTACAAAAGGATTCCTCTTCCAAGTCAAAAAAATGTTCTAACTCTACTTGCGTGCAGTCAGCGTGTAGAGGTTGATACTGCATATAAGGCCGCCATAAATCAGACAGGGAATGGCGAGAATCTTGGACTTTCAAATAGGCTAGCGGTCCGCATTTCCAAATTTTCCCTTCAAACAGTTGGCGGCAGAACTTCGCACGGCAGTTCTCCCAACTTTTCCTCGGCTGCTTGTCATTATACGGCTCCATTTCCGACCCAAACCCTTTATACCGCCGAGTCCAATTTTTGAAGGTTTCGTTATATGCCACCTGAATCCCGTATTCTGACTCCCACCGCCCTAACAGTTTCCCGATCGGTTGGTGTTTTTCACGAAATTGCTCGCCATCGTGGTGAATGGAGAGTTGTAAGGTGACGTTACCGGCACGTTGCATCATTAATGGCAAGGATGGATGGCGGTGGAGAAAGAAGCCATTCGTCACGAGTCGTATTTTGGCGTCAGGCCAGTTTTTCCTTGCCAGCAAAAGAAATTCGGGAAGATTGGGATGAATCGTTGGTTCACCTCCCACAAGAGAAAAGATCTTAGGCCGTACTCTGTGGCTCCATCGCTTCATCCAAGAGTCAGCCTCTTCCAAGGACAATGTGCCCTTATGACCCTGGTTGGAATAATGTGAACAGCTTTCGCAAGTGAGATTACAACCATGAACCAGATGAATCTCTAAATTATGTATTTCTCTCATAGCGCGAATTTCTTTTCGACACCTATGATCACGAGATGATTCCCATAGCGTCGAGACTATCTTGAAACTTATTCACTCTGAAATGGATCGAGCCCCTATTGTCGTTGGTCATCATAAAAGAACTGCGAATAAAACACACGGAAAATTTACCATTTTTAAGACATCGTGGTTCACAGGAATATGAGCGACACATGAGTCACCCGTCAAAAAGTGTGGAGAGACTTGGTAGGGAACCTGCGCTCTTCTGTAGAATCTAATCTAATGTAAATTTTGAGTACGGGAGCTAGATTGAGGAAATGGTAGGGTTTGCCCCATGATGAACCACTCGTTTCTGTTGAGATCCGAATAACCGCTCATACTGACCATGGAGAGCGAGAAGTTCTTGGTGGGTTCCTTGTTCCACGATTTGGCCGTGATCAATCATAAAAATTTTATCGGCCATTTGCACCGTCGAAGAACGGTGAGAGACCAGAATGGTGGTTTTACTTTTTGCCTGTTCCTGAATGTAACGAAACAATTCATATTCGGTTTTGGCATCAAGATGAGACGTGGGTTCATCTAGAATCTGAATGTGGGCATTGCGTGCAATGACCCGTGCCAGCGCAATGCTTTGGGATTGTCCTCCCGAAACATCGAATTCTCCGAATTGCCGACCAAGATGGGTGTCATATCCGTTAGGCATGTTCTCGATTAATGTATCGACCCCAATCTGATGGGCAAGATCTTGGATATGATCTCGTTCGCCCTTTAGACGTGGCCAATCGCCAAATGCCATATTATCCAACGCCGTGGCTTCGAACACTCTGGTTCCTTGAAAAAGAAAAGCAATTTGGCTGTGGTAATAAGACAGGGATAAATTTCGCAGATCGACTCCATCATAAAAAATATTGCCTTCCTCAGGGTCATACAATCGAGCCAAGAGTTTCACAAGAGTCGTTTTTCCTCCGCCGTTTCTTCCAACCAAGGCAATAGTTTCACCCGGTTCAATGTGGAACGTGATATTGGTCAAAGTCGGCAGTTCGGCCCCCGGATAGGTGAACGAGACATTCCGAAATTCAATGGCTCCCCTAGAGGACGAGGGAACCAACCCGTGCAAGGATTTCATTTCCGGTTTGACCTTGAGAAACTCTTGAAGATTGGCAATATACAGAAGATTGGCTAACCCACGTGCACTCTGCAATACCAATGACTCTAACGCCCCGCCAAGCCGCATGCCTGCCAATCCAAAAATGGCAATATCTCCTACGGTTAAGACTCCCCCAACGGCCTGATGGACCACTCTCAAAAAGATGCCAAAAATCGCGATGCCCATGAAAACCGCAAAAAAGGATCCTCCGATAAATTCAGTAAAATACCTCCGGACTTTCTGATTTCGAAAATCCGTAAAAATCGAACGAAATTTTCGGACCAGGACCGGGGCCAACCCGAGAAGTTTGATTTCCGGCATGGTCGTCTGATTGGTCAATAAGCTCGTAAAGTACTGGGCCCAACGATGATTCCTTGCCCGGCCTTTCTCATCTGAAAATTGTCCTTTCATGAGATTCCATTGAAACCAGAGGTGCATCATGGTAATGGGTGCTAATATCGGAATCACCCATGGTTCGATGATGACCAAAATGCCTACGAGAGACACTACCTGAATGAAATGCTTGGAAAGGTTAAACGAATCTGCCACAAATTTGGTGAAATGTGGGGCAGAACCTTTCCGAGCTTGATGGAAGAGATCTTGAAAGCGAGGGTTCTCAAAACATATTAAATCAAGTTGTGATGCATGATTCATGATTTTACAATTAATCACGATGTTCATGTCATCGCCCAATTTCCTCATCAAATATTTATGCAATAGTCGACTGACCGCTTCAATGATCATGATCCCCATTCCCGCCACAATCCAAGGAATAATGGAATTCATGGTTTGAACTTGTTGGTTATTCACTTCAATGACGGCATCGATTAATCCTTTAATCACCAGCGCAGAGGCTGCAGGGAATACACCACACACCAATGTGGTCATGGCCAAGCCTCCCACAAACGAGGAATGGTTTTCCCGGATAATGTTCAAGGCCCAACGTGCACCTTGAATAAACTTGTAAAATTCTTTTATCCGAACTGTGTCAGACATGGCTAATATTCACGGTATATCTCCTGCGATCAAAAACTCACCAGGTGTGACACTAAACCAGAAGCCTGGACAATGTTTTTGCCACTCGACAATCTTAGGAATGCCGTTCCCATTGAAAAAGGGAAAGGCGCCGTCTATGGGCAGAGCTTTTGATCAAGATTGAATAAAAATCTTATTCAGGGTAGTTTCTCATACTCTATTCAACTGTCAACGTCTTTCTGTTCTTGTCCCGATTATGAAGGCCATACCATGGCTTCTTCTCTCATTGTAGTCATACCAACTGCGGGCAGACCCGATTTACTTCGGCGAACGCTGGAATCGTTATCCCACTGTCGGAAACCATCGATTTTTAGAAAGACTCTAGTCATCGAAAATGGGACAAGGGCAGGGGCAGAAGATATTGCGAAGGCTTATCAGGCCTCGCTCGCCACACAATACTTTTATGAACCCCTTGGCAATAAAAGCCATGCCCTGAATACCGTACTTGAAATGGCACGAGACTCTCTCATTTATTTTACGGATGATGATGTCCGTATCCATCCGGAAACTCTGTGTGCCTATGCTGAAGCTGCCACCGGAGTTGAAGGCGGACAATTTTACGGAGGGCCAACAGGGGTAGATTATGAACAGCCACCTCCGGCATGGCTCAAAACATATTTACCCTCATCGGCTATTGGACTCAGTTTGGGATCTGGACCAGAAAATATCATTCAAGAAAAATTACAACCGTTTCTCGGTTTTAATTGGGCAGCCTTTGGGAATGATCTTCTCTGTCTCGGTGGGTTTAACACGGATGTCGGACCTGGCTCCGCCATCAAAAGCACGGGGCAAGAATCTGATATGCACATTCGCCTTTTCGACTATGGAGTCCAACAAGTCTATATTCCCAACGCCATGGTTTGGCATTTTATTCCTAGGATTCGGTGTTCTCGCCAATGGACGCTTCAACGAGCCTATCGACGAGGAGTCAGTTCAGGATATTTTGATACAAAGCCTGGGAGAAGGGTTTGGGGAATTCGAACTTGGCTGTTGGTCACTTGGCTAAAATTGTTAGGGAAATTCATACGCACGACTCTCAACTCTGATTCCAAGGTCCATTTCGATGCCCGGTTTAATTTGGCCAAAACATCAGGACGGATTTGGGGAGCTTGGAAATCTCCCCACCATCCCTCTCTCACTCTTTCAAAAAATGATTGAGACATTTGACGGTAATGTAATTATTGATCACTACCCGATTGCAGATAGTGATCAATAAAATATAGAGATTGAAATCTCTGAAAATCCCAACGATACCTTCCAAGGGAGCACAGACTTTTTAGGCGGCACCATGGCTTCTTCTCTCATTGTGGTCATTCCAACCGCAGGCAGACCGGATTTACTTCGGCGAACGCTGGACTCTTTATTTCGCTGTCGGAAACCCTCTATCTATCGTAAAACTATTGTGATCGAAGATGTGGAAAAAATGGGGTGAACTCTTGAGAAATTGTCTACGCACAACCTTTTCTTCTCAATACAAAAACCGTTTTGATGCCTGGTATTATTTAGCCCTTCAATCGGGACGGATTCATGGGTTCAGAAAATCTCGGAAGACATCTTCGCTACCACATGCCTAAGCAGCTCTCATGACGAAACTTCCCACATGCCTTTTGTGGAAACGCGCAAGACCTGACTCAACTAAAACCTTTCATGATCTCTATTTCATTTTATAGCTGAAAGAATGTATGAATTGACGGTGATCCTATAGTGAATATGTTTTCCTGGATATCTAGAATTACAAAATTTCCTGAGAAATGGATGGAAAAGGTATCTTTTCCTCAATTGAAGTTGGAAGAACCATTTCTTGAAGTATCAAGACCACGTGTCTTTTTAATAAACCCACGGAGACTATTAGAGATCAAGAAAGTATGGGCATCAGGAAATCCCAGATTCAAGGAAAACATTACGGATCTTTTACAAAAATCCAATACCCTGATAGCTCAAGAGGCTTTTACCATTGTTCATAAAAACCATACACCACCTAGTGGGGACAAGCAGGATTACTTTAGCACCGGACAATACTGGTGGCCGAACCCAAGCTCTCTCGATGGGTTACCTTTTATCCGAAAAGATGGCCTGGCCAATCCAGATAGTGAATCCATCTCCGATCGAAGGACCCTTCATAACATGATTCAGGCGGTGTCTACCTTAGGCCTCGCCTATTTTTTAACCCATGATGAGGCATTCAGTCATAAAGCCGCGAGCCTACTACAGGTGTTTTTTTTGGATTCCTCGACACGAATGAATCCGAATCTTCGCTATGCCCAGGCCATTCCAGGACGTTCGGAAGGTCGAGGAACCGGAATCATCGATGGAACCAGTTTGATATATCTGGTGGACGCCGTTGGCCTACTAGAAGGATCAACAGCCTGGCCGCCTGAAAGACACGAGGCTTTGGTCGCATGGTTTTCAGAGTATATTGATTGGTTGCTGTCTCACCAACACGGCAAGGCTGAGTGTTCGGCCAACAATAATCATGGGACTTCTTACGACCTCCATGTTGCTAGCGGAGCATTATTTTGTGGAAAAACCCAGGTGGCAAGGAATATCTTGGCTCATTCCGTTGAAAAAAGAATCGGTAGTCAGATTACCGCAGATGGCATGCAACCCTTTGAACTCAGTCGGTCCAAAAGCTGGGACTACTCCACCCACAATCTAAGAAAATTTTTCCAGCTTGCGGTTCTTGGAAATCAGCTTGGAATAGATCTTTGGCATTACAAAGCATGGAAAGGCGGTAGCCTTCAAAGGGCCTTAGATTTTTTGCTTCCCTTTGTAAAGGCTCCTTCCCGATGGCCCTATGAACAAATTGGGACGGTTGAACCAAAGCACTTGAAGATCCCACTACTCTTTGCAGAAATCGTGTATGGAGAATCCCGGTATCGAGCGGCTTTAGAACAATTGGGAGTGTATGAGGGGAAATTTGAAGACTGTATATACTTCCCGAATGATCGAGGACAATCTGACAGGCCAACACTCATTTCCTAGGACCGAGTACCATACACAGCTTTATAGTCTTTCAAGATTATTCGAAACGCTAAGACTTGGAGTCGATTGAAAGCATGAACGAGATGAATGCCATGCGTAGCCATTCGCCCCTCCTCCCAGAAAGAAATCGCTCGATATCCTCTCAAAAGAGCACCCCGAATTTTCTCATCACTATTGACACCGAAGGGGACAACCTTTGGGCGAGAACCAAAACCATTACTACCCACAATGCCCAGTATCTTCATCGGTTTCAAACCCTCTGTGAGTCTTACGGATTCAAGCCTACCTATCTCACGAATTATGAAATGGCTATCTGTCCAGATTTTCAAGATTTTGGAAAAGATTTATTAAAACAGGGAACGGGGGAAATTGGGATGCACCTCCACGCCTGGAATTCCCCTCCACTTATCCATTTAACATCAGATGACTTTACCTACCATCCCTACCTTATTGAGTACCCTCGGCATATTATGGAGCAAAAAATTCATATTATGACGGACATATTAGAGGAAACCTTTGGAACCAAGATGACGAGCCATCGAGCAGGACGATGGAGTTTTAATGAAACCTATGCTCACATCCTTGCCCAACATGGCTATTTGGTAGATTGTTCGGTGACGCCCTTGACCTCCCATCAACACCATCTGGGGGATCCCTCAGGTCCAGGGGGGACTGACTATACGAATTTTCCGAACCAAGCCTATTTCCTCGACATCCAAAATATCAGTCGTTCCGGCAATTCTTCAATTCTTGAAATCCCAATGACCATTATTCAGCCTGGTCGAACGTTATTTTTAGTCATGCAAAAACTATTAGACCGATTTCCCAAATACAAGAAAAAGTTGAGCCGAGCCTTTCCCGTATTGAGGCTTCGCCCAAATGGCAGGAACCTGCAGGATCTCATCCGCATCGTGCAACACTGTCGTCGTTGGGAAAGGCCCTACATAGAATTTATGTTGCATTCCTCGGAATTGATGCCGAAGGGAAGCCCCACGTTCCCGACTGAATCTTCTATAGAAGCGTTGTATGAGGATCTCCATTGTGTGTTTGATGAAATTGCCAAAAGCTTTGTTGGGGCTACCCTTTCAGAGTTTTCCAAGACAATGAGAATGAAGCCTGATCACCTCCACCCCAGAGGACCGTCTTAACGATATGAGTTCCTCATCGGAAAAAGTTTTATTACTAGGGGTTGATGATCGAAGTGGGTTGTCGGTCGTCCGATCCTTAGGAAGAAACAACATAGAGATTCATCTTGGGTGGTGTATCCCTAAATCCGTAATCTCATTTTCCAAATATGTGAAACGTATCCATGATATTCCTGCCTATTCAGAAACTGATCATTGTTGGAAACACGTGCTCATCTCTATCATGAATTCTGAGCGTTTCGATCTAATCATTCCTTGCAGCGATCCAGCCTCGATCCCTCTCCAACAGCATAGGATGGATTTGGAACTCATTGGGAACATTTACTTGCTGAGCGATCGTACATTTGAATTGGCCATGGATAAAATTCAAATGAACCAGATAGCCAAAAGATTGGGCCTCAACCTTCCCAAAGAACAGGTCGTGGTCCAGGAGGGTCAGATTCAAGAGATCATAGAAGGCGATTGGCAATGGCCCCTTGTGATGAAACCCAAATCCTCCTTTACACCTCAAAACCTTCGTCAAAAACAATATGTAAAATTCTCTTCAAACCCTGACCATTTTAAAATGGTTTCCCAGGATTTTCTGAGGCATGGCCCATTCCAAGTTCAAGAATACTTTCGTGGCATAGGGGTCGGTATTGAGGTTCTGGTGGATCACGGCAATGTTCTTGTTGGATTACAACACGAGAGGATTCATGAGCCAAAACATGGAGGAGGTAGTTCCTATCGAAAGACCGTTCCCCTTCATTCTGCCATGTACCACAATGTAAAAGTATTGATGGAGGCCTTGGAATATACCGGAGTAGCCATGGTTGAATTTAAGTTCAATCGCCAATCAGGGCAATGGATATTTGTGGAATTAAACGGGCGATTTTGGGGATCCTTACCATTGGCCGTGGCCGCGGGAGCAGATTTTCCTCTCTATCTCTATGAGTTGCTCGTAAAAGGTCGGCGAGACTTCCCTCAAAAATATCGAGTGGGATTATATGGGCGGAATACCAAAAAGGATGTTGCGTGGTATAAAAATAATGTGTTTGGCCAACAAAGAGCTTTAGCCGAGAAAGTGCAGACAATCTTTCAGGGCGTTCACGAAACCCTGCACCTGATATCGTTGAGGGAACGCAATGATACGTTTGTTTGGGATGATACCAAACCCGGGCTCATGGAGGTACGAGATATTCTTCTTGAAGCTCAAAAGACCAACGCGAAATACCTGACGCAAGGCTCATGGCCGAGAAGGGTGATTAAAAAATTTAATCAATGGTCAATACGTTTTCATATGCGAAACGCGACACAGATCCTGTTTGTCTGCAAAGGCAATATTTGTCGCAGCCCTTTTGCCGAAGGCTATGCGCGAAAACACTGTCCGCCAACAGTACAAGTTGTCTCTTGTGGATACTTCCCTGTGCAGGGAAGGAGCTGCCCAACAGAAGCCATCGAAGCGGCTCAGTCCTTCCAGATAAATTTAGAGGAGCATCGATCACAAATCGTCACCAAAGAACTATTGGAACAAGCAAGTATCATTTTTCTTTTTGACCAAGAAAACCAAGAAAAAATTTCACGCCAGTTTCCTGATCTCCAAAAAAAGTTGTTCTACCTTGGTTCGTGTTCCCCAAAACTCTCCCTGTATATTAAAGACCCGGTGGGCGGGACGGTAGAAGACTTTACGCGCACCTATGAGAACATTCGCTTCTCGATCGATATGCTTTATTCCTGAAAAGTTCATGAGCAGGTTTGTGAGGTACGCATGATTTTTGGCATTGGTCTGGGAAGAACTGGAACAACCTCGCTGAAGAATGCCCTTAACCACCTTGGATACAATTGCTTGCACGATGCGAAAAAAATATCCGCCGCTGTCAAATTAGACAAAGATTTGTGCCGTCCACTACTCTCCGATCTTCTAGAGACTTACAATGCTTTTGTGGATTATCCTATTTGGACTTTGTATCAGGAATTGGATGAGGAGTATCCCGATTCTCAGTTCATTTGGACAGTACGAGATTTACCTTCTTGGCTGGTCTCTCGCAAATTGGCCATCGAACATCGCTTAGTTCGAATACGGCAGGGGGAAAAGGATGTTCCCTCATTGAGGGTGTATAACGAGGAAGACCAGCGGAAGATCTATCTCAAGCACCATGCAGAGGTCCCTCAATATTTTCATGGCCGTGAAAAGGACGTCCTGTTTCTTGATCTATTTCATGGCCATGGTTGGCCTGAACTTTGCTCATTCTTGGAAAAACCCATTCCAACAATTTCTTTCCCGCATGCGAATCGCATGGAAGATAAACTTCAAAGCTGATTAAATATTTCACAAGGGATTCGTTCACTTGTTAAAAGCTCTGCCAAAGATTAGCCAGTCTTTCGCGGAGTCTTCACTCGTCAATTTCTAGAGATCAATACTCGGGGTCTAATACTTCCCTGTGCCCATTCAAAACAAACTCGATCAAAGGCAATCCCTGACCTCCAACTTATAATGGCAGATACAAAACAGACGGTCTCCCGTGGAATGAAATCCCTGGCCTTTGGTGGATGCGTCTCGTTGGCTTCAATTTGCATGCTCCTAGGAATGGCCGAATTTGGGTTTAGATTATTTCCCCCGACCGGAATTTTTTCCTCAGGGTACCTATACGATCTTGATATGGGATATCGATTCAAGCCCAATTCAAAGATTATTTATAACAAGAAAAATGGGTTGGTGAACCATACTTCCAATCGGGAGGGTTGGATCGATCTAGATCATGATAAAAAAAAGAAACCATTTGCTTTTCGAATTGGCTTCTTTGGGGATTCTTATGTCGAAGGTCTCAGTGTACCATCCGAGCAACATTTTTTCAGAAACTTACCACTCCTCATATCTGATAGACCTATGGAATATTTTGGGTTTGGCCGATCTGGGTTTGGCACGGTGCAATCTTATCTCAATTCTCAAAAATGGACCTATCATTATGATCTTGATCTGATCGTGTATGTGTTTGTTGAAAATGATATTGGGGACAGTATTTCCTGGATTAAAAAGAAAGAAAACATCCCCTATGCCAAGAAAACGACCACAGAACCAGGATTTTCGATTGTCAGAACATATCAAAAACCAGTGAAGCCAACATCCTCATTTTTCAATGACCTGAGCCAAATTATTGAAACCCAATCTATGTTAGCCAAGATTATCAATCAGCGTATGACGTTGCTCAAACAAATGAAGATTCCCTCTTCTCCTGAAAAAACAGGACCGGATTTGAACATATCCCCTCACAATAAAATTCCGAACTCCAATGACCTCGCGGTGACATGGCCAGAAAATATTCGAGTGCACGCCCAAGACATCGCGTATCGCGTGTTACAAGCATGGGCCAACGAAATTCGTGAAGCTAAAAAACAATTTGTGGTCCTTTATGTTCCTAAAGGACCCAAGTATCTGTCTCAAGACTCTCAAATGCAGAATACCTTTAAAGGATGGTTAGTGAATGCCTGTCAGGAATTGAACATTCCTTTACTAGATCCTTCGAAGAACCTCTTGGCCAAACATCAGGACGGGATACAGGTGTATCGAGATCATTTCACGAAGGCTGGGCATCAGGTGGTGAGTGAATTCTTGGAAAATTGGCTGATAGTGAAACTTACGCCCTACGAAGAACACGACCTCGGTCGCTGAGTATCTTTGTCACTCTGTGGAATTGGAAAGAATGACTAAGGGAGAAGGTAGGTCGAACTATCATTTTTCCCAGACAACCGGCTGTTCGAAGATCCTTCACAGGCAATCACGGCACTCCATTTTCCTAATTGCCAGCATACCCGAGACACCGTGAGGAGGGAAACAAGAAAGACAAACCTTCCCAAGAGATTTCCATGTTGGCGAACCGTTTTTTGAAGAAGGGGTACCACCTGGAAAATTCTGGGATGCCGTATACGCGTAATCTTTTTATGCTTCCCTGCACTTCGCCCATGGATGAACATTTTTGAAAAATACGTCCCGAGACTCTTCATTTCCATATGAGTCACAGTAATCTCTTCACAATACCGAACGGTGTCTGAAGAACACTGGGTCACGGCATGCTGAACAAAGATAGTATCCGCCCCTCGGGCCCGATCGGAAAATGGTCCCAACTGGTCAAATAATATTCGACGAACGGCCATATTATTCGTATGACCAAAATACTGCTCTTTGATCTCGGAGTGACACACATATTCCTTTTTCACATTCTCGTAGGCCATCAATAAGGATAGGCCAACAGAATTGGCGTTTGGTTGACGACTTCCAAGAACAATTGCAGTATTCAAAGATTGCATGGAGTTGGCAATATGCTGAAGCCAATGGACATCCGGCACACAATCAGAATCCGTAAACGCCATGATGTCTCCCTTGGCTTCTCGAATCCCTCGATTCCGAGCGGCATAGGATCCCTGCTTCTGTTCTTCCAATAATGTGATCTGGGGATACTGTCGAACGATGGCAGACGACGCATCTGATGAATTGTTGTTAATCATGATGATTTCATAACTATCTTTTGGATAATCTTGAGCAAGAAGGCTCTGAATACATTTCTCAATATACTGTTCGGAATTGAAAAATGGGATGATCACCGTGATGAAGGGCATCAGATCCAGGGTACGTTGCAGGGAAAAATAACTTGCGGAGATCGAGGTTGGGGAGAGGTCCAAGGAACTCTCAGGGTTGATCACACTCCTGTTTCGATTCTCACGCTTCTAGGATTCAAGTTGGGGAATTTCGGGGACTCTATAGGCTTTTTCTACCAACCAATTCTTGGTTCCTAACGGCAGGAATTGTTGAACAGACACGAGGCTTTTGATGAGGTGTTCACGCAGAAACACCCTCTTCTTTCCTCTCACCGGGCGGGTATCCTGCCATGGGGTTTGTCGCAAAAAATTCCAATACAATCCAGCATAAGGATGCGTACAGGCGGATTCCCAAGGTTTGGGATGACCTGTAAAGTGAACGATCACGGGAGCGGTCACGCCAGCGGAAATAGCCTGAGGAGTATCTGTAAATTGATAGTCGGCCAACGGCATTTCCGACTCAGAAAAAAATGTAGCCAAAAAGACATGGGTTCCAATGATGTTCCATTTGGGATCGACTTTTAACCAGCCATTTTCGAATATTGAATTTAACGGATCCATATCCGATCCAGGGATAAGACGTAACCGTGGATCAGTTTTCGTCTCTACCAAACGCTGAATTAAATCCATCCCATTCAGTTTTCTCAAATTCAGCAACATCATGCCTGAATTAAAGTAGGAAGCATCGGGAGCAAGCCCCACGCCTTCATGTCTCTTTGTGGAATCATGCCAAGGATTTTCGACGGCAGCAAAAAAATAGTCATCGATATTCGTGTTCCATAATGGGGTGAGGCCATCAATGACGACAAGATCGACATCAAGATACAGGAGTTTGTCCGTGATTCCACTCAGAAGCTCTGGGAAGAACAGGCGGTAATAATTGGCCTTACCTCGGCGCCCCTGAAAACCACTATCTAATTCCCACAGCCGACGTTCATCGACTTCTAGGAAGGAGAGCTCTGCATGCCGAAACGGTGCAAGCGTAGCTTGAATTTTTTCCTGATTACTTTTTAATAAGCCTGAAGTGAGGATATAGAGTTTAAGGGGTATATTGGCGTGATGTTGGCATAAAGAAAATAATGCCACAGCACAATGCTGAGCATAATTGTTATCGGTGGCGCATCCGACATAGATTGGGGTTGCTTCTTTTGTAGCCATGGGGAAGGAATGCATTTTTCTTGTGAGATATATTTACAAGACTCCCCTTCCGCTTGAAGGATGTTAGGAAAAGATAGGAGACGCTCTTGGCCCGGAAAAGGGACTCGATGACATGAGAAAGTCTACACAATCTGAACCGGTAGTTTTCTATCACAAGTGGACCATAAAGTCAGCCCCTAGAAGCCAAACGAACGATGCGATGAAATGTTTAACCTTTCTAACTAACTCCCCTAAATATTGAAATACTTTCTTATACTCTGGACCACCCGAGTGGCCGTGTGGCCATCCCAAAGTTTTGGACATTTCCCCATTGGCCAATGTCCAGACATCACCTTTTTGACCGCCGAATTGATTTCGGATGGAACGATCAAACGATTGGTCCCTTCAGAAATGGTGATCGGACGTTCGGTATTGTCTCGTAACGTCAGGCATGGAATCCCAAGATAGGTGGTTTCTTCTTGAATTCCACCCGAATCGGTGAGAACAAATCGCGCATGCATCACCAAACTCATGAATTCTCGATAACCGCAGGGATCGATCGCCTTAATCCCTTTGCTGCCTTCGATCCTCGGCCATAGACCGCTTTCCATTAATCGCGCATGGGTTCTGGGGTGGACAGGGAAAATGAGTGGGATTTTTCCACTCACCTCTTGAAGATTCGCCAGAATCGTTTTCAAGGTTTCATCAACATCGACATTTGATGGGCGATGCAGGGTGACCACACCATAATGTCGAGGTCTCAGGCCAAAATGGGCGTGAGCATTTTGACGTTCGATCTGGTCCTTCTGCATAAGTAACGAATCGATCATGATGTTACCAACAAATTCGATTCGATCCCCCCCAATCCCTTCGCGTTTTAGATTGGACATGGCCCCTTCCGTTGGGGTCCATAAAAGATCAGCCAAGGCATCCGTAACAAGTCGATTGATTTCTTCGGGCATGGTTCGGTCACTACTACGAATCCCCGCTTCCAGGTGAGCCACGTTCAGATTCAGTTTTTTGGCGGCTAAGGTGCAAGCCATCGTAGAGTTCACGTCTCCCACCACAATGACTAAATCGGGTAGAGTCTCCATGCACACCGCTTCGTATTGTGTAAGCACCATGGCCGTCTGTTTCCCATGACTATGGCTTCCTACCTGAAGAGAAATATCTGGTGAGGGCAGTCCCAGGTCCTCAAGAAACGTCTCAGACATATTGGCGTCATAATGTTGATTGGTATGGACGAGAACAAGTTTGCACCAATCCTGATTTTTCAACTCATGATACAAGGGGGCGACCTTCATGAAATTAGGACGAGCCGCCACAATGAGATGAATCAAGACTGGCTGTCTGTGGAGGGAAATCATCAATATATCCGCCGAGCCTAAAGAGAACTGCCTACCACTCAGTGAGTGTTATTCCCAATTCGCTTGCATCCAAAAAACTCTTTGGGCATCACACCCAGCGTCAATCATTCCTTTGAGGTCAGAACCGAATCTATGAGAATTGAATTTTTTGAAGGTGTAAATTTTCCAAGAAGGATTTCGGATTTTCGATAGAATTTCACCGCTGTTATTTCCACGGCCTCCGAACTCCCCCCAAGGTCAACTAACACATGAGCATGATCTATTGTATCTGTGGTAAAAAAATCTTTTTCAAAGTTCTGCCATTCTGGGGTCAAGGGGAACTTTCCCTGAATACCCAGAGACACCATGGTGTTCCCTTCCATTTTCTGAAGTCGAAGATTTATAGAACGAGAGTTATCCGCCCGAGCACGAAAGCCGAGAGTATACACATGATTTTCCTGAAGGACGATGGGACCCTGATGTAGTTGGATATCATCTGAAGTCGCTGTATTGGCCATCATAGGAATTACCCGCACGACCTCTGGATCTTCAGGAAGAAACTTCAGTTTGGCTTTATTACCCACTTGCTCCATTAGTCGCCAGGTCCGAGGACCATGAGCAAGGCGTTCAATAGACACAGCTGCCAGATCCACATACACGGCTCTTTCCCCGAGATCGAAATAAAGTTGGGCATTGGCATCAGCCTTCGTCGCGACAAATTCTTTCTCAACATCCTTCCATTGTTGAGTCAACTCAACTCTTGTGTTCAAGCCAAGATTGTGTCTGTTTCCTTCCAACGTAGTACTGATACCAAAAATCATTGACCGTGGAACATGGGCACGTGCTTGGAATCGGACCATGTAGCGTCCCTCGGCTTCGACGTCTAAAGGCCAACGCGTCAGTTGAATATGTTCCGGACTGGCACTATTAGCTAAGGAAATCGCTACCTGCAGGTGATCCGGATCTTCAGGTTTTTTGACCAATTCGGCATGGCTGCCGTCTTTCACCTCTAAGTGCCAGAGGGGAGTACGGGAAAAGAGGTGTTGAAGACTGACCTCTTTAATTTCTACCGCATCTAGGCTGCCCCCCAAATTAAAGTAGAGTTGAGATTGGCGAGCACTTTTTGATCCGACAAACTCCAAGGCAACATCTTGCCATTCTGAGGTCAACGCTATTTCCTGTTCTAATCCAAGACTTTCCCAAGGGTATTCTGTTTGGCTCATCCCTACAGTGATGTGGCGAGGGGCATCTGCTTTCACCTGAAAAGTCATTCGATAGTGCTCATTCGCCTGAATCGTTAAAGGTTTCTGAATCAGTTGAATATGACGTGCTCTTTTTGAGTCCGTTTGGGAAATTGCCACTCGAATGCCTTCAGAGTTTATCGGAGGAACAACCAACTCAGCTTCTGTGGCTTCTGCTAAATTTAACCTCCACTTTGGCGCCCCATAAGACAGTTGGAGTAATTTTACGTCGGCGATTTCTACAGGCACATCGGTTGCACCTAGGGCAAATTGAACTTTGGCATGGGTGTCGTCAATCGTCGACAACAACTCAAGTTCATAATTCTGCCATTTCCTCATCAGAGGAATGGTTTTATGTCGTCCGATCTTTTCATGGGGTGCCTGCATTTGAGTCACCTGTACCCGCATGCTTCGTAAATCATCAGCACGAGCCCGAAACCGCAAGGAATACCACTCATTGCCCCGCACTACCAAGGGTTGCCAATTTAATTGAATATCCCATTTGTTCCCAGTTCCGACTTGGGTAATGTTCACGCGTGTCACCGCTGTCGTGTCCTGAATAGTTTCCACTGTGGCCTGATTACCTTTTTTTACGATGAAATTCCATGAGGGGTCCTGGCGAGATTGTTCGATTGATTCAAGTGATTCATGGAACTTGAGGGATTCCTGTCGCTCATCATCAGCCACACTAGAGGACGATGGAAGATTCGTCGCCACTTTCTTCTGTTTGGGAAAAAAGAGTTGAAAAGAAATGCCGGCAACCAAAAAAAGAGCGCCCACGATCATGAGACCGATGAGAAACTGCCTCCTTCGAAACCATGGTATTGGCTGAGGTTGTAAATAGTTGTGTTTCATCAAGAGAAATGAGGATCAGAGGGTTTTGAAATTTTTCGTGCTTTATCTTTATTGAACGATGAACCTAGAAATCGAGTATGATCTGTTCACGTGACGAGATACCTTATCGGCTGATCAATGAAAATCACAGTTCATAGTATACCAATCCCAATGACATCATGCGATAAAATTGGCGCCGCAGGCATTGCCCTCATGAATGGAAAAATGTTCATGCTGTTGACTAGGGCCAGTGGCACAAAATTGACTTTCCTAATTGGGAAGGTAAAATACGCCCACGATGATGATCTAAACAAGGCCCGATTCTCTACCTTCCCAAGCCGTATTCCATTGACCTCTGCTCATGTGATTCGCAATTTGAAGAGTAACCGTTCCGCCTATAGACACAAGTTCAGCTGGAGAACGTTCATGATGAAAAATCCCTCTGTTTTTTGGTTGTATATAGTAGGCATCCTGCCCCTCGCTCTCCTCTTCGGATGTGTCACCGATGGAATCCAGAAAGAAGAAAAAATTTCTCTGGAGAGCTGTAAGGAAAAAGTCGCCACAGGTGTTCTGTCCCTCGCGAAGAAA
>JAJDBO010000060.1 GCA_029261305.1 Nitrospirales bacterium | reverse complement strand
TCAGGAACGTATTGTACACCCTGTGTTAATTTCTGGACACATCAAAATCTTCAAGGCCTTGATGCTTGCGGCGCACCATAGCCAAACGCAATCCTTCATAAATTTTCAGGGCACCTTCTGACCAACTTGGATCAAACTGAGCACCGCGAAATGCGGCTTCGGCGGCTTTCTTTTCATCGTAGGTCAATGGCCTTGGGTGTTTTGATGTCATGTTCATGGCGTTGCCTCCTTGTATGATTGTGTAAGCCAGCGGGCGAGAAAGACAACCCGCAGTGACCGGTAACTTCCCGGCCTTGTAGAAGTAACTTGAGCAAAGCCTGTGCCGTAAATACACGGGCACACCAACGGACAAAAACTCACGTGAAATGGAATCAGAAGAAAAGATCGTCAACGACGAGAGACAAGAAAATGATTGAGTGGCCAAGCAACAGGACCGGCCCATCGTAAAGTAATCTGACAGGTGTCAGGGAGGTAAGGGAGAAGGGCAAGAAATACAGGCAGGTTTTCAACAGGTTAGAGCCACCCTAGTCGATGTAAAATTTTGTGACAGTCCATCACACCTGAACCTTCATACCAAAAACGTTTATCCGCTATTCCCCATATAACACTGGAAAGACGCGATTAATTGGCTCGCATCACACAGTGTTAAATCCTTCGACACCCTCAAGGGAAGACGCTTCACGCCACCCTCCTTCCTCACAATGACCTTCGCCAACAGGGAGGTCAGCAGCATCCCTCATTAACCACAAATGTCGGAGCTCCTTCTCTCTACCTAGGACTTCCTATGTCAGCGCGGAGAGTCACACCGATGATATCTTCTCACACAAAAAAGCCCCTCCCGAATGGGAGGGGCTTTTGAGTGATTGCCTAGGAATTGGCGGCATTCGCCAATTACACAGTTGGCTTCTTTTTCATGCGCCAGGCCACTAAGCCCACCAAGCCAGAACCCAACAACACCATACTGGCTGGTTCAGGCACCGGAGCAGTACCAGCTTCCGAAGCCGCGCCAACAATCAGAGTCACGTTGATGGCTTCATACGCGCCGAGAGTAAACCCTCCGCTGATCGAATCCCCATCTCTGTAACCGTAGGCGCCAGGCCCTGGCGTCCAGTCCCATTCCAACAAGACGGGAATGATCTCCACACCATTAATGTCTAAGTTTACGTTACCAAGATCACGGCCATCGGCCCCAAGACTATCGGCCATGCCAGTCATATCAAAGACAAAATCGTAGGGGCTAATCACCACAAACATACCGACCCCAGAAGCCGCCCAATCAGCACTGGTCGACGCCGTTCCCCCAAAACCGAAAATATAGGAGAGTTCATATGAGAGGTCAATTGCAGAACCCGTATCATTGCCCACAAAGATGGAACCTACCCCCACCCCTAGCCCAAAACCCACACCTGGGAGTGGTCCCGAGGAAACCTCTGAATTGGCCCCTGCACTAACATGCCCCGTCCCGGCACTACTCGCTCCAGAAACGAGGGTGTCAATCTGGCCACTACCCTCTGTAGCGTCAAAAACAAATGACTCGTCAACATACCCCGAGACAATACCGTCCCCTGTAATGGTTAAGCTTGCCTCGATCCCCGCATTAGCACTCGCCGTCGCACCCGCCTGGGACACCCCAGCAAAAGTCAAACCCATCAGCAGTAAGCCACTGAGAACCAAATGTTTTGTTGTACGCATCATGTTGAAAACCTCCTTGAAAGATTAAAGATTATGGTAAAAGTTGTGGGACATTGTGTATTGCCATGATCAAATGAACTGTCGTTGGCCGCATGTTCCCTTTGATACTAAACACCTTGAGCAAGGGCCGTGCCACAAGAAATGCGGGTGCAGCAAGATTCAAGAAGCGAAAAGATTGAAACAGAAGTTTACAAAAGGTGATGAAAAATTCTGTCGAATTCCTGTCAAGGAGTTCACACCTATTTTTCAAAAGTGTAAAAGTTTTTTACACCCTCATCGCAAGAAGAAACAGAATCGTGAGGAAAATGAATTTATGTCACGGCATTGTCTAAGAATCGTCAGATGTTGACACCGTCAAAATTTCCAACAGCAAACTGATGAGCGTTGAATCTTGTCACTGAAACGAAGATGTTGCGGATCACTTTCTGTTTGGGACTGAACCTTGAAAATTAAAAAAGATAAATGGGGAATACACCGGCAACCCTTGACCTAGCGCGGGTTTTAAGAAATTCAGGCTTAGCGAGTGAAGGATGTTGGTCTTTGTTTTCAAATAACGATAGATACGTCACTTGACGTACAGAGCTTGGATCAATTGGAAATCGTAAAATTTCTCGACACCGTGAAATTCACGAAGGGACTGTCGTCACCTTCGCCACAGAAAAGCCACGACACTTTCAATCTCTCAGTCATCAACATCCTCGATTCCTACGCAGTTCCCTTTAAGCTTTGCTGTCTACACACCGACAAAATTTAGGAAAGAGAACAACTAGATGGCACTTCGAATACCCAGGGAGAACGATAGAAGATTCGGAGACCTTCTCTTTACCGATTGACTTGTGCCTAGCTTGAGGATGATAGATATGAGTACCGACACAGAAAATATTGACCGACCACCCGTCACCAAACAGGACAGCGAAAATCCAACCGAAGGAAAATTATCCACTTCGGATGAAGTCTCCTTGGACGATGAATGGGCCGCCGCCTTAGCGGAACAAACCGAGGAAGAAGCCGCCTCCCCTGTACTGGCCTCCAATGCCCCTGAGGCCATCGATGAAGCTGTCGCCTCCACACCATCCCAAGCCGACGTCACGGAAGAGCCCCCCGCAACCGAAGCCTCCTTGGACGATGAATGGGCCGCCGCCTTAGCGGAACAAACCGAGGAAGAAGCCGCCGCCCCTGTACTGACCTCCAATACCCCTGAGGCCATTGATGAAGCTGTCGCCGCTACACCAACCCAAGCCGACGTCACGGAAGAGACGCCCGCAACCGAAGCCTCCTTGGACGATGAATGGGCCGCCGCGTTAGCGGAACAAACCGAGGAAGAAACCGCCGCCCCTGTACTGACCTCCAATGCCCCTGAGTCGATCGATGAAGCTGCCGCCTCAACACCGGCCCAAGCCGCCGTCACAGAAGAGACGCCCACAACTGAAGCTGATCTGGACAATGACTGGGCTGCTGCTATGGCCGAACAAACGCAGGAAGATTCCGCCACCGCGATAACCGCCAATGCGCCCGAAGCCATTGACGAAGCCGCAACCCCAGCACAAGAAATGGTGGCAGAAGAACCACCCGCGTCCGAAGCCGACCTAGCTGATGAATGGGCCGCCGCACTTGAAGAACAGGAACAGATAGAGAGCACGCCGGATCTCGACACCACCGTGGTTTCAGATGAACAGATCGAACCCCAAGCCGATGCTTCTGCCTCAGCTTTAAATGAATCACTAGATTCAAATCTCGATTCTGATGAGGACATGGAAAATGATTGGGCCGAAGTCCTCGAAGAGCAGACCCAAGTACCTTCATCCGATACGCGTCCAGAACACATTGAGACCGCTGCTGAAAACGTGACCGCACAAGAGGAACCCGAGCCACCTCCTATCCAAGCTCAACACTTCGAGGAGACTCCTTCGGCGGACATCGAACCTACTTCTGGAAATTCTGTAAAGATGAATTGGCCGAGCGAGGGGGAAAAACAAGCTCAGACAAGCCCACCGGCTGAATGGAAACCCACACGAATCGGTGAAGAATCAGAAGCCGCGTCGACTTCTCCAGAAGAATTACTCACCGCATCGATGGCATCATCCGCTGCCAAAGAACCACCACCTGAACTTCCCTTGGCTGCCGTCGCCGCTCAGAGTTCTATTGAAGCAGCCATGGAAATCGCTGATGACGTCGCTGCAATCATTCAAGACGAACAGGCCATTGAAGAACAAAGCCGCTCAGCCACTGAAGCCAAAGACGGTCAAGACGGCTCACCGCCTTCCGAGGCTTCAATGGGAACCGCAGAAGCATCCACGGCTTCGGTATCTCAGGACTTGGACTCCGCACCACCCGATCCACAACCTCCTGCTCCTGATGCCTCGTCGCCACATTCTGGAGAAGCCCCGGATCGATTCAGACGTCCCTTCTTCTCAGGCACGGGGGGATCCCTGTTTGGCATGTTCACGATGAACACCTTGCTGACACTACTCACCTTTGGAGTGTATTCCTTTTGGGGCCGGGTGAAAATTCGTCGCTACCTCCATAGTCAAACACGGTTTGCCGGGGCTCGCTTAGCTTTCCACGGAACAGGAGGGGAATTGTTCAAAGGATGGATGAAGGCCATGGCGATTTTTGGTATTCCCTATACCGCCCTCAACTATGCAGGCGCGCTGCAATCCAATGCCGCCCTTCAATGGGGGGTGAACATCGTCGCCGGTCTGCTCCTCTTATGCTTTCTTCCCATTGCGATCGTGGGCTCGCATCGCTATCGCATGAGTCGAACCACCTGGCGGGGCATTTACTTTTCATTCCGCCATTCCGCGAAAAACTTTATAATTCTCTATCTCAAGGGCACCCTCTTTTCCATTCTGACCTTGGGAATCTACTACCCGGTCTTCGACAATGCGAAACGGGCCTTTCTCTCGTCAGGGACTCATTTTGGAAGCCGCGCATTTGGCTTTACCGGTGAAGGAAAAGAATTAGGGAACATTTATTTCAAAGCGTTCCGCGTGCTCATTCTCGGTCTGGTCACCGCAGAGGTTGTGCTGTTAGCCACATCATTCCTCTCTGGAAAAGTTGATCCGACTCATGTCATCGACATCGTGTTTTGGACGACAGTCGGGATTGTCTCGATGGTAGTCCCCTTTGTGCTTGGAGTGTGGTTTTGGTTCCAGGCTGCTCGGCAACGCTATATGTGGAGTCACACCACATTTGGGTCCGCACGTTTTCAGGCGACGATGACGGGAAGAGACTTGCTTGAATTGAAATTGACGAACCTAATCCTCTTGGTCTTCACGTTAGGCCTGGCCTGGCCCTGGGTTCAGACCAGGAATTTGCAGTTCTTGTATTATCATGTGGGACTCCAAGGACCATTGAATCTCAAGCAAGTTGTTCAAGAAGCCAACACGGCTTCACCTATGGGAGAAGAACTGGCTGGGTTCTTTGATACGGGATTTGATCTCGGATAACCGCCTTTCCCTATCAGGAAGACTGAATATTTCACTGACCTGATCGACTCTACCTTTCACCACGAAATCATGGACCCCACATGACGGCGTCTTCCACGTGGCATGGGCAATACTTCGATGGCCACAGCCCTATTGCCCACCAAGTCTTCATCGTCATTACCCCAACGGGACTCAGCATTCATGGTATCTCCGAACAGCCTCTTCTTTGGGCATACGCAGACATTCGCCAAACCCAAGGGAACTATGAAGGCGAAGAAGTTCGACTCGAACGAAAAAATACTCACCACGATCTCCTAGTGATACACGAGGCCAAGTTTTTAACAGCCCTTCATGGTCTGGCCCCCAACGACGTCAAGCATCTTCATAACCCTCGCACTCGCACTCGTCGCCTCTGGCTCACAATGGCCGCAGGGGTCATCGCCATTCCACTCATTTGGGTTGTGTATGCCAAAGGCGTCCCTGCTCTTTCTGGCCCGCTCACGACTCTCATTCCCTACTCTTGGGAAACACACCTAGGCGATGCTTTGGTCGAAGAGATTGCACCATCCGAGGCACGGTGTTTAGACCCACAACTCTTAGAGAAAGCCGACACATTGATCCAAGCCTTGGTGTCCACCGTAGAAACGGTCCCATACACGTTTCGCCTGGCGATCGTTGATAAACCCATTCTTAATGCCATGGCTCTCCCCGGGGGACATATCATTATTTTTCGCGGCCTACTCGAAAACACGGAGACTCCCGAAGAACTCACTGGCGTGCTGGCCCATGAAATTCAACATGTCCTCCAGCGGCATGGGATGCGGTTACTCGTACAAAATATGACGATTGGTTTGATCATTGGAGCACTGACTGGAGACGTCAGTGGGATCATGACTTTTGTGCTGGAAGGCGCACATGTGCTCCAAACATTATCTTATAGCAGGTCGGCTGAAGAAGAAGCTGACCGGGAAGGCATGGCCCTGTTACTGGCAGCCAAAATTAACCCAGACGGCATGGTGAGTTTTTTTGAATATCTCAAGGAGCAACATGGTGAGAAAAATTTCGATCCGATGTGGCGCTATCTCTCGACACATCCCACGGCAGGAGATCGAGTAGAAACCCTTCGGAAACAAGCTCACGCCACAGAGCAATCAAGTCATAGCCTGTTCCCGCTAGACGACTGGCAACAGATCGCAAATCTTTGTCATGACAACGCTGGAGAAGAGAAAGAAATCGAATAAGGCAGGAAGGTCTCGATAACTCCACACACTTATGTCGAAAGGGAAATCACAGGGTACATCACCACCAAATACACCGCTCGCCTAAAACCAAAATCATACCCCTTAATTGCAGCCCAGAGATACCAACGAATCGCCTGGGAATATTGCCGCTGTTTTTCATGGATGAGCCCGATTCCATACCGAGCCCACTCATTTCCCCCACGAGCCGCCTTCTGTAACCACGCAGTGGCTTTATCATAATCTTGATCCACGCCAAACCCGTTCATATATAAATACCCGAGGCGAGCTTGGGAATACGTATTGCCTTTTTCAGCGCCTTGCTCATACCAAGAGCGGGCTTCGACATAATTCTTTTCCACCCCGAGACCAGTTTCCAATAGATGACCGACATTGGCCATCCCACTGGCATACCCTTTCGCCGCAGCGACTCGGTACCATTTCATGGCCTCTAGATAATCTTGGGGAACGCCTTTTCCCTTCTGATACAACCGTCCCAGATGATTTTGCGCCCATCGATGATCCTGGGCGGCAGCTTTCCGATACAAAGCCACTGCGCTTTTCAAATCAACGGTTCGCCCTATCCCCTCTTCAAAAATCCAACCGAGTTTGGCCTGAGCTGATCTATAATTCCTATCAGCGGACTCCAAAAGCAGGCGAAACTTTCCCTCAAGATCTCCTTCGGCGCCTAGCGAAAGGGCAAGGTTATATTGAGCAATTGGATAGCCTTGTTTAGCGGCTCGGCGATACCAAACATTTTTAGCTTTTTCGTTCGGTCTTACACCTTCACCATTGCAAAACATGATGGCTAAATTATTTTGCGCTACGGCATATCCTTGAGTCGCAGCTTTTTCATACCAATGATATGCCTTCTGATAATCCTTCGTTGCGTTGCTAAAGGTGGAATACATCCACCCTAAGCCATGTTGAGCTAAACCATCACCAGATTCAGCTTGATGCTCTAATTCTAAAAATGTTTGTGTAAATATCATTTTCGCTTTTTCTGTATTCGTGACCGTCCCGATCCCCCAATAAAAATATTTCCCATTGAGGAATTTTCCAAATATGTCACCACTTCTTGCCGCATCGCTAGCCAACGCAAAGGCCTTTTCGCGATCAATCACAGTCCCCAACCCATTCGCCAGCATATCGGCCTGCATCGCTTGCGCTCGAGGATGCCCATATTCAGCGGCCTTCGAGAGCCACACAAATGCTTCTTCATAATGTTGAGGTATATCTTCTGCCCAAAAATACCCAAGCCCTTTTGCAAAAAACTCATCGGCCAAAGCCGCAGGGTTATTCTCAGCCATGACCAAAGAAGGAATCATCACGCACGCCCACAACACAATCACCAGGGCCAGTGAATACACGAATTTTCCCAACACACTATTCATCATTTTTGGAATAAGATTTCGCATGGGATTGAGCCGACGTCCTTCAAACTCTCTTGGGAATTGAAAGAAGGCAAAAGTTTAATGTCAGGCCCCTTCCTGTGAAGCTCCAATGAATACTTCCTCTTTACACGGTCTCTTTACCGCGGCAGGAGGTGAGTCATGCAAAGGCAAGGATTGATTCGTCGCGGGGAATAGGGCTTTGGGTTTTGTGGGCACCTCAGGTTGATGAACCTTTTTGCTATACACGACAACGGTCTTCGCAAACTTGTCGTGCCATCCCTGCTTTCTGGGATTGAACGCGACATGAATAAATCCCCAACACAAAAATATCGAAGAAAAGAAATATCCCATATACCGTTTCGCCAGCTGCCACTGAGTCGGCTGTTGTCCTGTCGCCGCATCCACAATCTTGGCACCGATGGCCATTTTCCCTGGTGTCGCTGAATAATACACCCAAAACCCGATAATCCCTGCGGCAGGAAACATCCACGAGAGAATAAAATCAAAAGGGCCTTCGACGAATATCCAGGATTTCAAATAGGCCCACCCATAGGCGGCGATGAGAAATGGGTAGGTAACGATGGTGATGAGAATCGTATCTAAAAGAGAAGCCAAAAACCTGGCCCAAAATCCAACATAGGCTCCCTTGAGTTCAGGAGGCTCAATCGCTGGCCATGCTCGTGTATACTCTCGTTGTGTTTTCATGTCCGGTCATCTCAGGATAAATCTCATACAACACATTTCCTCATTCCCATGGGAAAACGGTTCTCTTCATACATACTGTCGGACTATAGAAATGAACCCTTGAATAACGAACCCTAAACATCTGAGATGAACACCAAATAAAAAAAGCCTCTACCAGATGGCAGAGGCTTCAAAAAAAAGCGAATCGAAGAACCGTGAATTACTTCTTAATGAAAGTAATGTGATCCCTATACTCTTGAACAGCGGCCTTTAACGAGGCTTTTCCACGTGGAATGTTGGCATCCAAAGTCTCTTCGATTTCCTCATCGTCAATGACCACTTCATACTTCTCCATAACATTGGTCATGATAAGCCCCTTCTCGACTTGAGGAGGCATAAAAATCTCCAGCCACACTTCCTTCTCAACCATACACAC
>JAJDBO010000059.1 GCA_029261305.1 Nitrospirales bacterium | reverse complement strand
GCGGTATCAATTTCTGCTTGGGCCGATTCCATTGCCCCGTGCTGCTTTTTCGCAAATTGCTGCTGGAGCCATGCCAATCGATGTTGACTATCAGGATCGGGACAGAGAGCCTGCAAGTGACGCCATGTGCGGTCAAACTTTTTCGCTGCCGATTGGTCACGTTTCTTAGTGGCCTTGGGCTCTCCAAGAAGAGGTTCTTTTGGAAATCTTCTACGCTTAAATGAAGACACTAGACATTCTCACTTCTTGACTAAAGATGCCTACTCCAAAAACCCAGCAACGAATTGAGATACATCCACGTTACCCCCAGAGAGAATCACCCCCACGCGCTTCCCTTGTAACTCTGGCTCCTGTCGAAGCAAGGGTGCCACCGCAACAGCACTGGCTGGTTCAATAATCAATTTCATCCGTTCATAGATGAACCGCATGGCCTCAACAATTTCATGTTCCTCCACCACGAAAAACCCGGAAAGATGCTGGCGTAAGATGGGAAGCGTCAGATTTCCCACACTCGTCCGTAACCCTTCCGCGATCGTCTGCGGATAATCCTGAGGCACGATTCGATTTTCTTTGACAGAATACATGGCATCCAACGCCCCTGCGGGTTCACAGGCATAGACCTGAATGTGAGGGTTGACGCCATGAGCCGCCAGGCATGTTCCAGATAACAATCCTCCGCCACCGATAGGGCCCATGATAACATCGAGATCTTCCACTTGAGCGAGCAATTCCAACGCAGCTGTTCCCTGCCCCGCAATAACAAACGGATCGTTAAAGGCTTCAATCCATTCGCCCTGTTGGGCCTGAACGAGATCGTTAGAAAACGATTCCACCTCTTGGGAAATAGCAGGCGTATGAACGAGTCCACCATATCCTTGAACGGCCGCGCGCTTCACCGGATTGACCGGCTCAGGCATCACAAGATGCGCTTCCTTCCCTAACAATTGACAGGCCAAGGCAATGCCCTGTGCATGATTGCCAGACGATAACGCCACAACGGGCTTCTCAGACTTCAGATGAGCTACAGCATTGTACGCGCCTCGAAATTTGAAGGCCCCGACTCGTTGAAAGTTTTCGCACTTCAAATGCACGCTGGCTTGAGAAATACTATTGAGTTGCTGGGAGGTATGAATAGGCGTTTTATGGACAATACCGCATAAGACCGCTGCTGCATGTTGCACTTCTTGAAAGGTCGGAAGAACCATGATGGTCAGAAGAAAACAAGCAAACTTCTTAAGGATCTTCGAAAAAAACAGAGCAAGTACGCAGGAAAAAGATTGTCTTTAGCTCTGAGACTCAGCCTGTTTTCGTTCAGGTGTAAGTTCTTCTAATCGAAATTGCTTGGGAAGTAAAACCGGGATCACCAGAGCCACCGGATCTCCACGCTTGAGCGTCGTAGGTTTGTCCAACTGCAGCAACACATTCGACACAAACGCATCGTAGTCCGGCAAAAAGTCGTAGAGGTTTGGAGTGAGTTTATATTCTTGGGATTTGATGCCCTCCCACACCGAAAACGTGCGTTCCGGGTAGTGGTAAAAATGATTGGGAATATCCTTGAGCATGATGCCGATTTGTTTGGGATAGTAGAATCGAATCCCGCAACACAGCTTCGCATAGCCGCTGTTCAAAATCGTATCCACGTACATTCCGGAAAACGATTTATATCCCAACAACCGCTCTTCCGATTTAATCTCCGGAGCTTGCCATTTAAAGCCATCTTTGGTGCGACGGAGTTTGCAATCGACGGGACACCTGATCAACCAACCATATTGGCTGACCATTCGCACCGGGCCACAGTCATCGGGAATCACCTTGTACCCGCTGGCTGACAATTCCCGCTGTTCGGGTAAGGGCATATTGGTCATGAGTGGACGATGCGGGTTCATCTCGAGTTTCAGACGTTCTGGAGCAATCGCGGTCGTGTACTCACGTTCCCAATAGATGGGCCATTGATAATCACTAATGTCAGGCATGTTACTCATGTTCAATCCCATAACGCGCAACCATTATTTTGGCGCCCTAAGTTGATTCACCCCGCCCCGTTTCACCATCCATGCCACCTCGGCCACCCGTTGGCCCACCGCACGCGCAACGGCCAATACGTCTTGATCAATCCCTGGGCTCTTCCCTTCTGTGGTCGCTGATGCACCAAACGCTCCACCGCCACTTACCACAATCATTTGATTGCCAAGCATCGCCGCCAAGATTGTCAGCATGGTGACCTCTTTACCGCTGGACACTTGTCCGCCGGTAGCAAATGCCGCGCCTACTTTGTTGCGCATCTTGAAATCTGGCCATACTCCAAACTTGAATTGCCAATTATCAAAAAATGTTTTGACTTCCCCTGCCATATTCGACCAATACACCGGAGACCCTACGACCAGTGCATCGGCAGCAAACAGGACTTCGGCAGTGACCTTCTCCACGCGTTCCACTCGCACGCGAGTTCCGGGTACGGATTGCACCCCTTCAGCGACCGCATGCGCCATTTTTTCAGTATGACCAGAAACCGAATGATAGGCGACTAGCACCGTAACGGAGGGTTCAGCCTGAACGGGCGAGACAACAGCGAAGAGGATCAACCATACACAACAGGCAAACAGCTGCCTAAAAAAGAATTTCGATTGCATGACGACCACTCGCGCAAAACATACACCGGGGGGAATAACTTTTGGCGTGATCTGGGATGATTTGCAGGAAATCAGAAAACGACTCCGCACACCCCGTTGTTTAAAAATTTTGGAGAAAATATGTTCCGGTCCGAACCCCAAAGCTTAGGGAACTCCTAAGCCACGGGACAAGGCACTAGAAGCGTTCGGTTTCTTCTTCCATGTGTTCTTCAACCGACACATGGGTCAACCCTCCACGGTTGGAACATTTATGACATCGAACACGAAATTCCTCAATCCAATTTTCCTGAACAAAGGTTTGAGCGCATTGAGCGCACTGAAAGACCCCTCTCACATAATGGACCTTTTTCTTCATCCTCATCGTCATCCTCCTTTAGGGATCAATTCCTGCACACGAATATAATAGGCTAAATCTGCCACAGAGGATTTTTTCAATGCA
The DNA here is from genome assembly GCA_029261305.1 of Nitrospirales bacterium. Next base: position 1,200 of record JAJDBO010000059.1, on the reverse strand, counting down.
ACTCATTGCTGGCAGGGTTTCGCCCCTGCAGACGAGGTCCTTTTGTTTCGGCAAAAGGACCCAAAACCATGTCCGCCCGTCTGCGTCACTTCCGAGCCTGTTCAGAACAGGCTCGGAAGGGTGCCTCCGCCTACGCCCCGAATAAGATGGCGAGAGAACCCGCTCTGCTCAAACAGCTCTCGCCAAAAAGTCGATTCGGGGTTACGGCTCCGCCGCATCCGAAGGCGGGATACCACAGAATGAAAAACCTAAAAAGCAAAACTTCCACTGTTTCGATGTCACAAACCGCTCTAAACCAATGGACATGGATCAATCAAAAAGGAAGCTGCTCCCCCTTTCCTCTCCTGCGTTGGGAGGGACTGGGCCAGTGCCCCGAATCCCACCTCTCGGCGAGGGCTGTTTGAGTGGAGAGGTGGCTTTGCACCTCGAAGCGAGTTCCCTCGCCATCTTGATTCGGGGCGCTGGACCAGGGACCCCCTTGGGGTCGCGCACAGGCAAAAATGGTTTTGGTCACTTTTGCCGAAACAAAAGGACCTCGTCTGCAGGGGGGAAACCCTGCATAATAAATTCTAAAACAAAAACTCAGTGTGATAATTAGAGAAGCCTAGGAAGGATAAACATCTTTGTTTTTTTTCGGATGACGCATCACAACTTCAACCCTTTCCCTTCGCCCCACGCCTCTGCGTCCTTGGAAAATGCGCGGTATGCATTTCCTTGAGGCGCCGTTGCTCCACATGCGTATAAATTTGTGTCGTGGCAATATCGGCATGACCGAGCATCATTTGGACTGCGCGTAAATCGGCACCATGATCGAGAAGGTGTGTTGCAAACGAATGGCGCAACATGTGTGGAGAAATTCGTTTGGTAATTCCCGCCCGAAGAGCTCGCCTTCGTAGGATGATCCAAAAACTTTGTCGTGTCATCGCGGTTCCCCGACGAGTCACAAACAGGGCAGAAGAATTATTCTGCTTCAGCAACAACGGTCGGGCTTCCTGGCAGTACTGTTCAATTTTCTTTCGGGCAGCCTCCCCCATGGGTACCACCCGTTGTTTGTCTCTCTTGCCTGTGGCTAACACATGTCCCACTTCCACATTTACTTTGGCCAGATCAACATTAATCAGTTCTGACACTCGCAACCCAGTGGCATATAACAGTTCCACCATGGCCACATCACGCAGTTCCTCCGGTCCCTTTCCTGGA
>JAJDBO010000058.1 GCA_029261305.1 Nitrospirales bacterium | reverse complement strand
CCACCCGTCATCGCAAGAATCGCCCCAATCAACACGGCCTGAACAATCCATCCTATAAGGCAAACTCCTATGGCGCGGTAGGTGCTGTGATAATCCAAGGCTTGGCGCACGGCAACCACCATGGCGACGAGCATCCAAACCGTGGCTATGAGATTGACCGCAATGCCTAACCCTGGGATGAGGCCAAACACACGGATCAAGCCTGGGGCACTCGAAAACCCGATCGTTCGAAGTAGCTCCCCCATATTAGCGGAGGTTTGGGGTTCGGGCAGAAGTTTTGTGCCAATAAAGTAAGTCAAAAACGCCCAGATATACCAACCAAGCAAGGACAAGACCGCTCCGAGCACCAACCCCATGAACCCAGTGTCCTGCATGAACCCAATTCCTCCAGCGACGCTCGAAAACACCACCACCCCCATGGCTTGGGGCATTGCACTCTTGTCGGCTTCCACTTCTTCATACACCTGTGCATCGAGTTTGGCTGCCCGTATCATTCGATTAATTAATTGAGACATCGTGGTAAAACTCCTTCTCCTCGCAAAAGATAACTTCTATTAAAATTGAAAAGGATTGTGCCCGAGTGTGGGATGATAAGCAATTATGCCAGGGTAAGACTTGCCCTCAAAAAGGACCTGGCCTCGGGCAATAGCATAGATACGTAGTGCTGCCTAAATAAAGAGATGGTAAACGCCGAAGAGATGATTGAGGTGAATCATAGCCATGCAACAGAATAGCCAACCACTACTGATGAACAAAATGCGGACGTTTGTTGATCCGCATGTGCATATTCACTCCTGCTTCCCGCTGCACAAGTTTTTTGATGCCGCATGTGTGAACTTTGCCGCACAAGCCTATGAACATGACCTCACAGAGTTTGGTGGGGTCCTCCTGTTATCTGAATCTCAGGGTGCCGATTGGTTCGATTGGCTTGCCAAAATGGCGGACAAAGGGGAGCCGATTCGAAATGGATCATGGGATGCGTGGACCGTATGCCGGACGGAAGAAAAGTCCTCGCTCATTCTGCAATCGCATCGAGGGGATGAACTTGTGATTGTCGCAGGACGGCAGATTCTCACAAAAGAACAGTTTGAAGTCTCGGCACTTCTGGCCGAAACGGTGTTTCCAGATGGTGCGAGTTTGGCCACCACGGTCGAAGCTATTCGCCATAGTGGAGGCTTACCCATGGTCCCGTGGAGAATGTCAACATGGGCGGGGGAACGAGGAACGATTCTGACGGAGTTTTTGCTGACACAAAAGTCTGAGGAGTTTTTTTTAGGAGACAACAGCGGTCGGCCAAGATTTCTGCCGTACCCTGTGCAGTTCATACATGCCAAGCAGCAAGGCATAAGGATTTTCCCCGGCAGCGACCCGCTGCCTATTCGTTCCGAATTTTGGCGGCCTGGCAGCGCCGGATTTTCCCTTCCGGCTATGATCAGTGAACACACTCCGGCCAAAGACCTCAAGCATTGGATGCAAGACTCTACCGTGAGAATCAGATCCTACCAGTCACCCGAAACCCTCTTCCGGTTTACAAAAAACTTCCTCACGCGACGAAAAATTGAACAGGCAAGCCGAACCCAACGTGCCGCAACACGGTCACGGCAGCATCGACCACTCCGGGCACGTTAACTGAAAAATTGCCAGGAACTTTTTTTCGGAGCGAATGGTTGTTCGCGAAGAGGTTCAGGCACGTTTTCTAGCCTGTCATCCATCAAGTCCGCCTCCCTCAATTTTCAGAGGATTTATCGTTGACCCATCTGCAACCTCATCGGGCAACCCTGTTTTTGTTTTCAGGTGTCTGTCAATCCCGGGCCACCTCAACTTGACCCCTCTTCCCTTTCCAAACAAAATGCTTCAGGGCCAGGAGAGAAGAGGGCGGGCATGAGGGGTATGGTATTTCAAGACCTACCCCTCTCCTTCTATCCCCATCGCCTTTTTACTCACCATATACGAGGAGTTCTATGATGGACCAATTAGATCACACAACCGGATGGGCACGCGATCTTGTGCTCAGGTATGGGCCAAACTTGTTGCTCGCGATCATGACATTGCTGATCGGCTGGTGGCTCGTGAAACGTGTCGTCAATGTCGTCGAGCATACGATGGAACGAAACAATATTGAAGTGACATTGCGAGGGTTCTTGGCGAATATGGTGGGCATCCTACTCAAGGCACTGCTGTTGATTAGCGTCGCCTCGATGATCGGGATCGAAACGACCTCATTTATCGCGATGATGGGTGCAGCGGGGTTGGCCGTGGGCCTCGCACTCCAGGGTAGTCTCGCGAATTTTGCCGGTGGGGTACTGATTCTCTTTTTTCGACCGTTCAAAGTGGGAGATTTGATTGAAGCACAGGGATTTTTGGGGGTCGTCAAAGAAATCCAAATCTTTGTGACGATCATTACCACAGTGGATAACCGACGGGTCATTGTCCCGAATGGGCCATTATCGAATGGATGCATTACCAATTTAAATGCCGAGTCCCAACGCCGCATTGATATGACCTTTGGCATTGGGTATGGCGATGATGTGCTGAAGGCGAAAGAGGTTATTCAAGGGGTGATCGCCGCAGATGAACGGATTCTGAAAAATCCTCCCCCTGATGTCTATGTCTCCGAGCATGGGGATAGCTCAGTGAATTTTGTCGTCAGGCCTTGGGTCCATCCCGACCATTATTGGGATGTCTACTTTCATATGCATGAACAACTCAAGCTCACCTTTGATCGTGAAGGGATCACTATCCCCTTCCCACAACGCGATGTGCACGTATTTAAAGAAGCTGTTTCTGCCTAATCGTCATGCCTCAACAAATGTGATGGTGTGCGGGGGTTCATGAGAGCCCCCGCGTGGGGCATATAGGTTTGTATCGATTCCATTTTCTTAAATGGTCCTTGCCGACAATTTGATTCAGGATGATAGCTTGCCTGGACCTAATGTGGGAGAGAAAAGAGAAATGGAATGATCGAGGCCGCGCAGTAAAGAAACGATGGATATCAGTCTAGATAAGACTTGATTGTCATCTAGCAGTCCCTTACTTGATACTGAAAAGGAATGAAGTCAAACCCTAACCCTCAGATCTTTTGGGGGGCAGGCTAAATCTTTGTGGCAATAACATACACATGTATTTCCGGATGCTGATCCAGCTCGAGGTGCAGAATGGACAAGCCGTTTGAGATAAGCAGTTTCATATTTTCATTAATACCAATGGAGCTGTAATAAAAAGTATCATGATGCCATTGATCAGTATGTTCACCTTGAGCATTGCCAAAGGTATAGATCAACACACCATTTTTGGCTAAAAGCTGACAGAGCTTAGAAACAACAGGCTTTTGCATCCTCAAGGGCAAGTGGAAGATGCTATCCCATGCTACAATAAAATCAAACTTCTCTGGTGTC
>JAJDBO010000057.1 GCA_029261305.1 Nitrospirales bacterium | reverse complement strand
ACGAGAAGAAGGCGAGTAGCTTTCATAAGTGCGCTCCTTTGTTAATACAGGTTATAGCCGATAAGGACGTGAAAAATCTGATCTCATTCCAAAAAGAAGGGTGGATCTTATTCATTTTCCCTAGGGAGTGTCAAGCATCCTCTTAAAAGTAACCAATTGTTCAAAAACACCATAATTTACTCTGCGGAACGCCGAGGAGGCCTTCTTGGCGGCCCGCCACGCCGGCGATAGGGCACTTTGGGACGAAGGGCAGGAAATCTAAGTTCTAATGTTGTGCCCTCTTCAGGGTGGCTTTCTATGGAAATGCGTCCCTGGTGCTCTTCAACAATCTTTTTCACCGTCGCTAAGCCGAGCCCTGTTCCTGACCATTTCGTTGTAAAATAGGGCTCAAACACCTTTTCAACGAGTTCTTCAGGGATAGGAGCCCCATCATTTTGAATCCGCACGATGATTTCTGGTTGACGGCCCCGGTGCGGCGCGGCAGAAACACGAATGTTTCCTCCGGGAGACATCGCCTCCAGAGCATTTTTGAATATGCTTAAAAACACATGCCGCATTTTGTCCATATCCCACCGCACTTGAGCAAGCCGTGCAGGAAAATCCTTCGTCACTTCAATGCGATTGACCTTCAAATCCGTCGCAATCAGGGCAAGGGATTCCTCAATCAAATTGGGGATACGGCAGGGACGTCGATCCAGTTCTAGCGGTTTGGTAAAGTCCAAAATTTCATGCAGCAGGCTTTCCATGCGTATCATGTCACGCATGGCAGCTTCCACGCGAGTTTGAGATTCGAAATCCAAAGTCCCTTCTCCTGTGACTTCCTCCAGCTGCGCGCGAATAAAGCCCATAGGTTCACGAATTTCCGCAGCCAAAAATGAACTGACCTCATTTAAGGCAGACTGACGCTCTTGACGCCGTATCGCAGGCTCAGATGGAGCAGGGGGAGGAGCAGAAGGATCGGTTGAAGGCTTTTCGATAGCTGGTGGAGCTGAAAAGACAGAAAGGTTATAAACCGGATCTTCAAACATTTGTGCCAATTGAGTCGTCACCGTTCCAAGTTTTCGTGATTCTGACTCTGCGGCCTCATATTGATCAGCAGTTTTTGAAGAAATGGTCACGGTCCCACCCACCCGGCCTCTCACAAAGAAAGGGACAACCAGGGTGCATCGAAACTTTTCACGATAGAGTTGTTTGTAGTCTTGGAACCGCCCCTGAGTTGAAGCCAAGTTATGATCAATACGGGGCTTACGATGCCGAACCGTCCAACCGGAAGCGGATTCATTTAACGATAAATTTTGCCCAGGGAGAAGTTCTTTCTTATGGCCTGCTAGACCACCAAGCACTTCTAGGGAGGCAGCCAGAGGATCGTACAATGTCACCCAGCCTCGATCAAAAGGAATGGTGGTTTGGGTCTCGGTCAAGAGTTCAGCAATCTTTTCTTGCACCCGCGGGGAGGTAAACGTCCTCGCCTGAGCGGCTTGTTGAGGCTCTGTTTCAACTTTTGGAGATGGAGCTGGAGCCGGCTCCTGTACCACTTTGGGTTGATGAAGAATGACAGTCCCGTCAAAAAGGTGAGCTTCACGCAACTGCTTGGTAATACTGTCCCTGACAGAATCAATCGAAACACGATCTTTTTTGGAAAAAGAACTCCCCTCGCGCTTGCCCAACACCACAACCCCATACATTTGCGACCCATCGTTCAGGGGCACCGCCAGGAGGTTTTTGGAACTTGGAGCCACGACGCGAAGGCGTAGGCCTCCTTTAAGATCAGCCCCATTAGCCCGACCATTGCTTTTCTCGGGATTCAGTACGTTGCCAGATAGAGCCCGCAGAGCGGCCTGGACCTCACGATCCGAGAACCCTCGTGTGACCTGAGGGGTCAAAGGACCATCGGCGTGATTCAAGATAGCGACAGTCGAATCCATCCCCAAGTCATTCACCACAGTCGTGAGAATTCGTTGAAGTGTTGTCTGTTTCGAAACTGGCGTAGGTTTAGGAGCAGGAGTTTTGCGCATAATGTTGTTGGTATTTCCCGTCAGCGGATTCTATAGGCGTGGAAGGCTTATTTCAATTGATATGCCGAATTTTTCTTTCGCGATGGTGGGAGGTCGCTACCTCAACATGCCCACGCTCCGACACAAACAGATTCATGAGGCCACTGACCAGGCTAATGATCACGGCACCACCAACCGCTGGCCAAAACCCCTCGACGTGGAATCCCTTGACTAAAAAGGAAACCACCTCCAACAGAAAACCATTGATGACCAGCATAAAGAGCCCCAACGTGACAACAATAAATGGGGCAGACAACAAATACAGAATGGGCCGAACCAGCGCATTCAACAACGCCAGGACAATGGCGCCCACGATTCCCGCGGTCAAAGAGTCAATTCGAATGCCTGGAATCATTTCACTCGCAACCAACACTGCAACGCCTGTCACGATAAACCGAAGAATAAATCCTCGCATGGCCTGAGCCTAATCCCTTGGAATAAATCGCATCTTTATTAAAATATCCGTGAGTTTCTAGAGAAAGTATTGGTGGTCTTTGTCATCTTACCCATGCCCATACCTTGAGACAAGCATGAAGTGGCAAGAAATAAGTTTTTAAACCCTTTCAGGGACGGTCATCTTAGATTTAAATGGAAACTGGAAGACGTCCGGAAAGCTTCAACCATACAAACACCGTAATGGGGATATAAATAAAACACCCCGCCAAGCCCATCAATGGCTCGCCAATCCAAAAGGTCACACCGAGGTTAAACAGGAGCACGCCGTAATACAGACCAACACCCAACATCACTTCCCGGGCAGGAACGGTTTCAGGAAGCCGAGGCAGAACCCCCTGGCTTTTATCAACGGCACGATAACCGATCATGGCGATCAGCCCAACGATAAACCATCCAATGAAATTGGCAAGCGGCACCCCAAAATACACACCAGGATCGGGATATCCATAAATTTGCCCTAAAAACCAACGTCCTCCCTGAAGCGCAACAGGATCAATCACGATATCGATGAACATAAAAAACAGGCAAGTCAGACAAATCACTGGCCAAGAAAGTGCCCCTCGCAGCACAAGATGCTTCCCAAAAGGTTGAGAAGCATTTTGAAACGGCATGACAAACAGCAAAGCCAGACAATAACTTGCGTACAGGAGGAACGTAAACGACAAGGAATCCATAAACGGAATATTGAAAATATATAATTCCTCGCCTACCGTCGATGCCGTGTAATAATAATCGCCAAATGGGAATCCAATCCGAGTGGATAAAAACTCACACACAAAAGCTGTAAGCCAAGTGATACCAAACATCCAATACGTACGTTTCCAACCCAAAAATCTCGACGCCGCAAATAACGACACCGCCAGGAAGAAAAACACATACGGCCGCAGCAAAATTGTTTTCAGAAAGAGAAGGAATATATCCACAGGAAAGTTATTTCATGGGTAATAAATGAAAAAAGAGTCGTGAAGTTTAAAGGGTGATGAGTAAAACGTAAAAGACACGGATGGCTTCTCCAGGTAACGATTCAGGCTTAACGCATCGCGAATCACGCGTAGCCATGATCCCGAAACCACCTCACCGCCTTTTCTAGCGCCACTTCCACCGGCGTCTGAGGTAAGCCCAGTTCCCGAACAGCTTTCGAGCAATCATAATGCATCAAGTACTTGGCCATCCGCACTCCTTCAAGCGGAATCCGCGGGGTTTGATGGGTCACATAATCGGCGATCCATTGATTGATATACGCCAACGGCAACACGAATCCACGGGGCAGCTTAATTGTCGGCGCCCTCACACCGGTGATCGCACTCAACATCTCAAAAATATCGCGAAGCATCAGGTTGCGATTGCCTAGGATATACCGCTCCCCAATTCGACCACGCTCCATCGCACGCAAATGCCCTACCGCCACATCTTCGACGTCGGTTAAATTCATACCGGTTTCCATATAGGCAGGAATTCGCCCCTTCATAAAGTCCACCACAATTTGTCCGGTGGGCGTGGGTTTCACATCAAACACCCCAATCGGAGCCGAAGGATTCACAATCACCACGGGCAACCCGGCTTTCGCCAACTTAAGCACTTCCTGCTCAGCCAAATACTTCGACCGCTTATAATCCCCAATCATGTGTTCCAAAGAAGATTGAGTTTCCTCATTCGCCACGCCACCCGGTTCGGGAACTCCCAGAGCGGCGACAGAGCTCGTGTAGACAATACGTTCAATTCCGACATCCTGAGCCGCCTTCATCAGCGCCTTCGTCCCATCCACATTGACTGTATAAAACACGGAGGGATCGCGAGCCCATAACGCATAATGAGCCGCCACATGATACAAGTGCTGGCAGCCAGCCAGAGCCGCTCGCAAAGACGCCACATCGCATAAATCGCCCTGCACCGATTCCACCGGCAACCCATCCAACGCTCGAAGATCTGTCCCAGAGCGAACAAGAACTCGCACCTCGGTACCACCAGCAATCAGCGCACGTGCGACCGCCGATCCAATAAATCCTGTGGCCCCTGTGACTAAGGCTTTCATAAGATCACACTTTGAAAAAAATGTTGAAAGAAAATTATAGGAAAGATGAACCTTGAAATCGAAATTGGTCGAAGCCGGCTATTTCCGACGGCTCACAGTATACTGCGCAATGCCTCGTAATGGCTCAGCCTTTTCCCCAAAGCTGCCAAGGCGACCTATCGCGCGATCCGCACATTCCTGAGCGAGTTTTTTCGCACCCTCCAAACCATAAAACGAAGGATAGGTTTGCTTGCCACGTTCGGCATCTGTGTTGGCATCTTTCCCAAGTTCCTCGCGCGTACCCGTCACGTTCAACACATCATCGGCAATTTGAAACGCTAAACCAATGTCTTCAGCATAACCCGTCAGCTGGTTGAATTGAGTAAAATTGGCACCAGCTAACAAAGCCCCAGCTCGCACCGAAGCACGAATAAGCTTACCAGTTTTATGCGCGTGAATATTTTGCAATTCCCCCAATTCCACTTGTTGATTTTCAGCTTGAATGTCCATCACCTGTCCACCCACCATGCCATCATTCCCTGACCCCAACGCCAGTTCCGCAATAATTTGAACCAACACAAAGGGCTCAACATCATTCACCAAATCCGCACGGCTGCACCACTCAAACGCCATGGTTTGCAATCCATCCCCGGCTAAAATCGCCATGCCATCGCCATAGACCTTATGATTGGTCGGCTTCCCTCGACGAAAATCATCATTATCCATGGCTGGCAAATCATCATGAATCAGGGAGTAGGTGTGAATAAATTCAAAGGCACAGGCCACAGGAAGTACCGAAGCAGGAGAATGCCCAATGGCCTCGGCAGCAGCAATCGTCAAAATGGGTCGAATGCGTTTGCCGCCCGCTAAAAGACTATATCGAATGGACTCATGCAGCACTGCAGGGGAAGTACCTTCCGGCGGAAGGTGCGCTTCTAAATATCGGTCAACGAGCTGCTGTTTTTCTTTGAGGTATTGCTCAATATCGACTGACATACCGGGCCTTTCAGAGTGTATTTTTCGCGGA
>JAJDBO010000056.1 GCA_029261305.1 Nitrospirales bacterium | reverse complement strand
TTTCTTCTTCAGACATTCTTATCTTCCAAATGTAATCACTGAAAAGACAAATTGAATTGTAAACCCGATAAGACCAACTCCTGCTATTCCTAATATTACTAATCTCAAGTGCTGTTGATACTCATCTTTGTCTGGTTTTTTAGCCATTTTCATGGTATTTGCCATGTTCTTCAAAGTCTGCCTAGGGTTCATTGGTGGAAATTAATAGGGTGTCCTTATATTCCTTATCTCATGGAACTACTAATTGCGTATCAAGATGACCCAGCTGGCCACAATATGGCAAAATTTCTTTCAAAGGAAATGACCAAAGACGGTGATGTTTTTCGTGGAAAATATTATGATTTACTAATCATTCCAACCCCTGCAATTTCAGCTGATTGGCTAGAAGAAAAATATGATTATGATGGATTTGTTTTTCTCTCAAAGCATGCAGCAGAGTCCGGACAGTTGGCATTGACTTGTCACAGTACGGGAAATTTCTCCCAAGCAAAGTTTGGAGGAAATGACAGACAAGTTGCAGTTCCTCACCCTGATCTTCAAAAAGCATATCTTCAAACATTAAAGAAAAACCAATCAAAGTTTTCAGATTTTCAAATTACTATAGAGGCCACACATCATGGTCCAACTGCATTGAAAAAACCATCAATATTCATAGAGATTGGAACAACTGAAAAACAATGGACTGATGAATCACTGTGTCACTCTGTTTCATTACTAGTCCATCAGGTAATATCTCAACCAATTCCTCAAAACCCAGTAGCTATTTGCTTTGGTGGGACTCACTATCCTTCAAAGTTTACAGATGAATTGTTAAATGGAAAATATGCACTTGGAACTGTAATTCCAAAGCATGCATTAGAGAATCTTGACACAGAACTATTCTCTCATATTTTATCTCAAAACAAAATGGCAACTGTTGCATTATTGGATTGGAGAGGATTGGGCTCTGAGAAACAAAAAGTACTTGATTTGCTTGAATCCACTAATCTTGAGGTTATTCGACTTTGAATCTTGAACAAAAGATTTACAAAAAATTACTAGAAGTTCCTAAAGGACAAATCACAACGTATGGAGAACTTGCAAAGGCCGTTGGATTAAAAAACGGACAGAGAATTGTTGGAAACATTATGAACAAAAATCCATATCCTGTAATCATTCCATGTCATAGAGTTGTAATGTCTACAGGCAAAATTGGAGGCTATGCATATGGGGAGCATATCAAAACAAAGATGCTCAGCAATGAAGGCATTGAGATTAAGAATGGTAAAATTATGAATTTAGAAAATACAGTTTATCGATTCTAGTCTTTTCTCTTTTCTTTGATTTCATCCATGAGTAGTCTGAGATGTGCTTTGTTTCTAACAGTATTGCCACCTACTTTTTTGTAAAGTTCCCAGAATTCTGGATTTGTTAAATCCTTTCTGTCTTTTGCAATCTTTAGTAATCTTCTCAATGAACGAACTTTGGCAACATAAACTTCTTTTTTGCCAACTCTGGCACCTTTCCGACCTTGTTTTGATCCTTGAGTTGTACCTCTTTTCTTTCTCTGCTCTTTTTTGAATTGTGCTCTACCTCTAGATGTTCCAACAAATGGTTTAATCTTGATTGTATTTGCAGTGATAAGACTACGGATGTTTTCTCTAGTAATTGCATCTGCAATATCGTCTAGATGATCAGTATCAAATTTAATTCTGTGAATTCCAACTCCTGTGACTCTAGCTGCGAGTCTTTTCTTTGCGTTAAGATTTACTACCAATTACACTCACTCTCGCATTAAAAATTTTGAATTTCTTTTCAATTGCTTTTACAATGATTTCCTTTCTTTTTCTAGTTCCAACACTGTGTCCGAATCTAACTCCGTCTTTTTTTGGATCTAGTTTTTCCAAGTCTGATAAATTGAATACTAAGTTATCTGTATATCCTGATGGATGTAATCCTCTTGCTTCTTTTGGTCCTCCATATCCGACTTTGACAAGTCCTGGACGACCTCTGCTTTTTTGTTTTCTCTGATGATGATCGATACCTTTTGGTTTTCTCCAGTTAGTCTGTAGTCTAACATAACGCCAGCTTTCTGGTCTTACAAAGTCTGGATTGTGTTCTTTTACTTCCTGTCTCTTTGCAATCTTGTCCTTGTTGATAGGCATCAATTTGAGTCTTGAATTTTGGAATAAATACGTTCCTAGACAAAAAAATAATTTTCTATAAGAAAAAGATAATAAGGAAACTTTGGGCGGATCGATATCTCATGAACTCACCTGGGATTGATAGAATTATTTTTGGAGGCCAAATCCTCTGACCCAAGTCGTAGGTAATGCAGTTACTGACAAATTCTCTTCCCAGCTAAAAGAGTTTGGAATCAATCCATCCAAAGTCCACAGAAATCTCAGTGTTGAGGATATGGTATTAATTGCAGTTGAGCAAAAAGAGGGTGTAGTAAATTCAACAGGCTCACTTTCAGTCAATACTGGAAAATATACCGGCCGATCCCCTGATGACCGATTTATTGTATTTGATGATAAAACCCATGATACCATTGATTGGGGTAAAATTAATCACCAATTTCCAACTGGCAAATTTGAGAAACTCTTAGAGAAGATGAAAAACTTTGTTGATAACAAGGAACTTTATGTTTTTGATGGTTTTGTTGGGGCAGACCCTGAAAC
>JAJDBO010000055.1 GCA_029261305.1 Nitrospirales bacterium | reverse complement strand
TTTCCCCAATCGTTTGGTTTCGAATGATATTGCCAAATGGTGGCATCGGTGCTCAGGCAATAGAGGTGGCTGGCTGCAGCAACCAGCACGGTGGCACGGTCTCCAACATGGGTCCAATCGTTGGGCTTCGAATTGTATTGCCAAATGGTGGCATCAGGGTGCAAGCAAAAGAGAGTCGTCCCCAGAGTCACAAGCATCGTGGCGTTAGTTCCGATTTGGGTCCGCTGGTTGGACGTTGAATGGTATTGCCAAATAGTGGCATCGGAGTGCAGGCAGTAGAGGTCGGTGTCGAGGGTCACGAGCATCGTGGCGTTAGCCCCGATTTGGGTCCACTGGTTGGACGTTGAATGGTATTGCCCAATGGTAGAATCTGGTTGCAGACGGTAGAGGGCGCTACTGGAAGTCACAAGCATAGTCGCCTTGCCCCCGATGGGTTTCCAATCTTGGAGTGACCCCGCATAGTGATACACCATCTTCTCTTGGTTGATTAAGCGGAGCTTCTTGTGGACGGTTGCCCATGTTTCGTTGTTTTGGCCAGCGGGTATCCCTTGTTGAGGAGGAGCCACGTATTGATACACGGCCTGGTCAGAGATGTTTATGGCATACACGTGGTCACCGGAAGCCGTGATGTTGGTAAATTGTCTCTGTGCCGCGTTGTCCTCGAGTTCCAACCAATAGATTTTATGTGAGCCCACATCCAATGCTAATCCACGCATGGGTTGCGGGACGGTATAGAGATCGGTCGCGTTCTGGCCATCCAGGTCTGCCCGGCGAATCATCTTCAATGCTTTATCAATCCAGTACACGGCGCCAGAGGTCTCCTGGTCATTCGGGCCTTCCACGGCCAGATCTATGGGGAAAGGCGCATCGGCCCCAGATATCACCATTTCTGGAGCAGACCCATCCAGTTGGCAACGCCAAATGCTGCTGTCGTTCGTCCAATAAATGCGTTTCGTATTGGAGTCGAGGTCGAGATCGAGTTGCCAGAAACTCTCTTTGGAGGGTGCTGAAATATCAAGCACCATTGCTGGCGTTCCAGTCCCATTCATCGCGCCCCGCATCAGCTGTCCCGTACCTTGTATCCAATAGATCTGTTTTTGCGCTGGATCGATGGCCACCGAGGTGATGGGCTGGGTGTCGTTGTGGAACAGTGTTTGGAAGGATGTGCTCCCTGCGTCCCACAAATTGCCATCTATGCTGGAAACATTGACTTGAAAAGGGTAAACCGAACGAACCCAATACACCTTTCTTGCTAATGGATCTAGCACGAGATCAGTTGCGACACGTGGTGTAGTTAACGGAGTCCATTTGATTGAACGAGGTATGTCCCCATGGATTAAAGACAGGTCAGGACGTGTGCCCAGGTCCTTAGGGGACCTACCCGGCCAGTCGTCCCACGACCACCACAGGGAAAGACCTGGGCCATCCTTACTTGGCATTTGGTGCATATCTGTCAAAATTTGTTCTGGCGTGCGTATGTGGTTCCAAATGCTCATCTGAGCAATTTCCCCGGTAAAGGCTTGATTAGGATCCGAGTTACCAACTCCCCACCTTTGAAGGCCAGACATGGTTGGAAAGGGGGTGGGAAGTTTCCTCGTGGTATATAATTTACCATTTAGAAACGCCTGAGATGATTGGTCGGTACCGAACGTAAAGGCCAGGTGATTCCACTGGTCCTGTCGGATGGGAGACTCCAGGGCAATTGCTACCGCATAGGTTGCCCTTTGGGTTGCTGGATCAATCAGGTTAAAATCGTATTGGGGCAAGGTGGGATGTCCTGGTTTACTTCTAGAAGGGGTACACATAAAGCGGAGCAGATAAGCCGGCGTTGAGATAATTGTAGAATTGTAATCAAATTGGGTGGCGGCCATTTTGATCCAAATCTCGAAGGTGAAGGGTACGACCGGAATATCAAGAGAGCCGATGACGAAGCTGGGATCTTTTCTTGCCTCAGGCTTATTATAGTCATGATCAAAAAGGGAATTGAACGTGAGGATCGATTCCTTGTTGTAGAGAGACGAGGCCATGTTCTCACTGTGTCCGTCCGGAGCGAGTGTGGCTATCTCACCGCCGGAGACAAAATACATCGATTCAAACCCTGCCCTGGCCTGGCCAAGAAGATTGGCGGCATGTTGGCGGATTTTGGATAAAAAGTTGAATGTCTCACCAGCTTGCGCTGGGGGGGTGTAAGGTTGCCGAAAGGGTAACTCAGTGGCTGTCAGCGAGAGAGGGATAGTCCATTGAGCTCCGCTGATGGTGCCATTGTTCCCGGCACCACTCGCTGAGAGGTTTTTTAATACCGTCGCATCTTGATCGCGTGTTCCATAATAGGCCACGAGGCCTGGTTCATGGCCTCCTAAGCACCGGTTCATCCCGCCCTTAATGTGTAACTGATTACGAGTCATATTCCAGATGCGGACTTCGCCAATCAGTCCTTTGAAATAAGCACAACCCTTGCCACATCCCAATGTCGTGACTGTGGTCGTTTCTGCCTGAGAGGGTTTCGTGGGCGTACTCGTGGCAAGTGCTACGGAGCCCGATGCATCCAAGGCTCCGTTGATAAAGACATCCTGGCGGTCGAGGAAGTGACCAACACGCCAGACAATGGAACACCATGTTTTGAGTGAAATGGTCTGTGTGCCAATGACCTCGTTTGTTCCTAAGCGAGTGAAAGCCTTCCCATCTTTGATACCCAGACAGGCACCGGGATTTGCAGTCTTGCTGTCAGGATCCAAACAGACGAGGATACACTCTGCACCTGGAGGAAAAGCCTCGGCTTGAAACCACACTTCAATGGTGAAGTCATTGTTGTACAACGTCGGTTGTTGGAGCGTGATGGCCACATGATTTGTTTTGCCATCAAACTGGAGAAAGCCTTGTTCCTGATCTGTTGCCATACCCGTTCCTTTGTGATCCGAGAATCCCTCTTTAATAATGACTGACGTGGTGCCAAGCACTTCTTGCTGCATTGGCGATCTTTCTTGCGGCTGCAGCGGCGGCGTCAGCCAACTGTTTGACTGTGCCAAAGATCACATTAGCTTCTTGCCCAATTTGTCCGGCAACCCTCACGGCTTCCGCACCGATTTGCCGAGCCACCGCTTCCGCTTCACCCGTGAGTTGGCCGATCGCCGCAACTACTTCACGTCCAATTTCGTTAACGGCCGCGATGGCATCCTCCCCAATTTTCTTTGCCGTGTCTGTCGCCGTGTCGAAGGCTTTGTCAGCAGCCTGGCCAATTCTCGCGACTTCATGCGCCGCCTCTGTGGCAACTTGTGTGGCCTCTTTGCCGAGTTTTACAGCTTCCTGTCCTGCTTCTTCTGTCACCTGTGCGGCGGCTTTTCCCACGTCGGCGATTTCTTCTCCGGCCTTTTCGCCGATTTTCGCGATTTCCTTGCCTACGTCCTTTAGGATGAGCATCCCCTCATTGAAGAGGTCCTTGAAGATCGTTTCCGCTTCTTTCACGATGTGTTTCGTCATGATTTCTGGCAATTCAGCCAAAGAGGAGGGTGCGACATTGAGAGTCAGATCTGGGACATCAAGATCAATTCCCTCGAATTCAAAATGGCCTATGATCGTCATGCTGAAATCTTTTGGCGTGATGTGAATGTCTAACTCGCAATCGACCTCGACATCCAGATGAATCGTGGTAAAGGAAAGATGTGGAATGATGGGGCCGACCTGCGTGTTAACCCCGACCACACAATCCGCTTGGGCGCTAAAATCAGTAGGGAGAGAAGGAAGCGATTCTTTGAGCGTACAGTGCATGTCAAAAACGGCAATCGATCCAAGATCGTACCTGAGGGAAAATGTTCCTCCGTTAGCGCCAATAGCCACAGTGACCGCTTCACTCGCGAGGTCAAAGAAAGAAACTTTCCAATTTCCTGAAATGTAGGGGAAGCGCCTGCTATGAAAGCTGAACATGGGTCCGCCGGGGGGGATAATGATTTTGTGAGGAGATGTCGTCAGAGAAGGGTCGGGACTTGGTCGAATGATCTGCTGATTGCTGATTGGGGTGTCATTGCCGTCTGTCTTGACGCTGACCCCCTTGCCATCGCCGATAAGGCTGAGTACTACAGGGATACCAGAAAGGTTGGGAAGGCGGAGCGGAGCCATTTCGGCATTTCCAGAGATGCCTTCTTGGGCATCGACTTCGAGCGCCGCATGGGCGGTAAATCCGAGTATGGAAAAATTCCCATTGAACCCAAACCCTGGTTGCGCAATGGTGCCATCGGGGAGCACCACCATGCTTTCGGCCCAGTGGAAGGACACATCCGTGGCTGAGAGCTTGTTGAAAAATGGGACGTCGGGTGCCGGGTTATCCGTAAACGCTGTGATGGCCGTGGACATATCGATCTCAGCGAGGTGGAAAGAAAGGTACAACGGATTCGGCACTTCCTCGACAATTTCCATGACGAAGGCGAATTTATCATCAGAAATATCATCAGTGGTATCCTTCGATTTATCTTTTGATTTCTCCTTTGATGTATCGTTGGAAGGTTTTGTCGCTTCTCCAATATGGAATTGCCCTTCAAGACCCAGGTCAAGGCCTGGGGGTTCAAAGAATATGCCCATCTCCACATCGAGTGTATCGAGATGAACGCCTTTTAATCCCATGGGATTGGGCAGCCCTTTGCCTGATTTGTCTTCAATGCCAAATGTGGCTTGGACTTGGGTCTCGTTAATGCTTAAGTCTCCGGTCGCAAGAAGGTTGCGGTGATCAATATGGAAGGGAAAGGAACCACTGATTTGAAATGTGACTTGGGTAGGTGGCCCAGAGATGAAATCGATTTTCACCGAAGGATCAGACAGCGTCAACGGAGAACTGACTCCGGTCGGAATGCCGATACTGCCATCGAGGGTTGCTGCGAGAAAGAATTGGTTTTTTTCAATGGTCACCTGCATAACCAATTCATCCCGCCCAAGAAGAGAATTCACCTTCTCCACCACCTCGTTTTTTGAACTCTTAAAATCAATCGTGGTGGCAAACGAGACCCCGGAACTCAGATTGAGCTGAGCCCCTTCAAGCATGGGGGTGATCGGTTGAGCGTTGTTGTCGGCACTTAACGTTGGCAACGAAGGGATGGTGAAGTGTTGAAATTCTCCAGAGCTGAGAATGATGCAGCTGTTCGTGAGCGTCAGGAAATCGACCGGCTTGAGTGTATCGCCAATCACCGGAATTTTTGAAAGCTGCAATGTCTGGGGCATCTCCACACCGAACACGAATTGCCACGAATCCTCTTCCGGCGGCTTACTCGCCACAAAAAAGGCCTGGCCATAGTGTTTAGATTTTCCAGATAGGATGAAGGTGTCTTGATCAACCTGGTATACAAAGACGGCGTTTTCTAGACCAAGGTCCAATTTTTTCAGCGCCTTGTCCCAGTCTTTCTGAGGAGAGAAGGTTTTCGGGACTGTAATGCCAAGTGCGTCAGCCAAATCATTGAACCCCAATGTCGAATCATTCGTACTTTCCCAGCTCGCATTAAACGTGTGGACATCTTTCCCCATCTCATAACTGACCTTGAACTCGGCTTTGCCGATCATCAGATTGCCTTCAAAAGAACCAGTGAAGGTATGCTTTCCGGATTGCGCATCCTGGTCGATCTGAATGTCCACGGTGGTATCGACATCAAAGACAGTGTGTCCCAAAGACACTTTGCCTGGAACTGATGTATCGCCTTTGAACTGAAACGATCCGGTGTGCGTGTCAAACGACACATACAGGTTCTGGAGTGTGAGGTCTGGGACGGCTGCCGGAAGTGTTACATTGAACGAGTGAAGCAGTCCTGTCACAAAATGGGTTAGGCTAATACTTTGCGACCCGCTATTACCACTAAACTGCCAGCCACCAGCAGGTGAGGCATGGGAGGCGGATATTGAAAATGGTTCTCCCGCAATGTTGATCAAGCCAGAAATTTCACCGCCCAGCTCACCCTGCGTACGGGTTAACTGAATATCGACTTCTTCAATGTCAAGGCTCAAGCCTCCAATACCTAAATGCCAGAGACCATCAATTATGAAATCAAAATCGAAATCGTTTTCCTTGTCCCCCGAATGAAAACTGACGTCGAAATCACTGACCGATACACTCGGGAGTTGGATAGTTGAAAAGGACTTGGCGAAGGTTGATAAAAAGGCTGCGCGACTGTCCATACTTAATGTGCCACTAAAAAAGGACAGTCCCTTAGGGCTTCCTCCTATAGATAACCCGATGCACGAAAGATTCAGGCCTTGCGAAAGGTCTGTACCCAAAACCTCTTTGAAAATTGAAGCCAATTCAATGCTCTGATTGGCCTGCATGGATAAACTAAATTTCAACGAAAAGAGTTCGACCTGCGCATTGAATTTTTTCTCGAAAATATCGCCTTCGGATGACAGCCACAGATTAGTGCACCGATAATCAGGCTCCAAGGGGTTGGCGACACTTAACCGAGCTGCGATATGTTTCAAGGAAAGTTTCTTTGGAAGAAGGTTCCATTCCGTGTCCGCTGGCAAACTCACCTGGAGGTCAAGGCCAGAGAGTGTGTTGAGGGGACGAAAAATCTCAATTTCTAGGGATTCAAAGACAAGGTCTTGCAAATAAGGGAAATTTTTCGAAATCAGAGTGCTCAATGAAAAAGAGGGGAAGGAATCCTTCAACAACGTGGCAATATCTGTTCCCCCGGCTTTATTGGGCTGCAAGACAAAACGGAGATGCACTGGTGCGAGACTTGGCACATAGGCATAAGCCAAAAGGTCAGAAAATTTTGTGCTGACAATCGCATATCCATTTGACGGCGTATTCACCGCCGTGCTGCCAAGATTGACAGCGGCCACTGAAACAAATTGCAACATACAACTCAGGCCCAATGGCGGAGGGGTTTTCCCATTGGTCGTGGTGGCATGTTGAAAGGATGCGGAGAGGGGAGTGTGGGTATTCAACACCACCAGTGGCGCTTGACCAACTAGGGTGATCAAGCCGGTTAGCTCAAGGGCTGGGGCACTCCAAAAAGAAAAGAACTCAACAGCATCTGAGGAAACAGGCGTGCCGCTGAGCTGCAGATTGTATGCGAGGAATGGCCCTTTCATGAGTGTAAAGGAATCACCAAGATAGTCTGTAATGTCCTTTGTGCCCAACAAGGTCGGAGCACTTGAATCGATGCTGATGGTCAAATCGTGCTGATCCCACCAAAGATCGCCCAGCAATGTGCTTTTCAGTCCATCTATCCATTGAGCCAAAGAAAATGGTCCATTGAAATTGTTGAACGTGAGCTTGAGGTGTTCTTGATTGTCGACTATGGAGAAGTCTGCTGCTACTGAAATAGTGACAGGACCGCATGTCATGGTACCTGTAGCGATAATATTCGTCGGAGAGCTCTTTACTTGAGCTTGAGTCAACATCACACCATCTGGGAAGCCTGTCGCGAGAAAATTTCCTAGTGGGCCATCCGCAAGATTTATTGCTGACAGCGTCCACATCCCATTGGCCAGGCCAGCATGTACTTTTTTTGATAACGTGTTGAAATCCATAACCTTCGTGATGCCTTACGTGGGTTTGTTCTCGTGACCGGTCCCTATTCGGACTAATCAAGAGGCATTAAATTCATGCAAGCGATCGAAGGAATTTCTACCATAACAGGGAGATGATCGCTCAATAAATACCGAAATAAACTCCAATCTTTATTTGAGTCTTTTTTCCCCGTATCCAAAATGCACAATGAATCAAACGTCGTCATCAAATAGCCTATATAACTTTCTACATCCGCCAGTTGACGATTGTCGTTCACCTCGGCATCAAAATCATTCAGTACATCACTGACGTACGTTTCAATTTTCTTTGCC
>JAJDBO010000054.1 GCA_029261305.1 Nitrospirales bacterium | reverse complement strand
AACCCTCTAGCCTGTTTCATTCGGACTAACCGTTCTTCATTCACAGCGGCAAGAATCTGTCCGTCGCGAATTATGGCCGCACCACTAATTTGTCCGTCTGTAATACCTAGAATAACCATCGCGTCCTCTTCTCCTTCGTTAATAGCCCGGGGCTCGGTCGGTGTCCATTGCAAAAGCTACCAACAGTCCAAAGGGCTTCGTTTGATCGTGTTCACTTATAGGTGCATGCCCCACACGTTACTCCACGGGAAATGGCCCATTAGATACCTCTACAGTGCAGAGGCCAAACGAGATTCACTACCTTTTTCAATATACAAACGATGCCAAACAGCTAAATTCAATAATGCCCAGATCTCATGGTTTCGATTGTGGGTGGAGGCCAGATGCTGATTCACCATTTTCTCCACTTGCGCGGGCTTGAAAAAGTTTCGAATAAGAACAGAATCGCGCAACACATCATGCATATAATCTTTGAGCTCAACCCGAAGCCAGTTTTTGATTGGAATACTGTAGCCTTGCTTACCCCGCCGTCGAATATCCTCAGGTAAAATCCCCTTCATTGCCGACCGAAACACTGCCTTGGTTTTGAATCCATCTAGCTTCAGAGAGCTTGGGATCGTCCCACAGAAATCGACGAATTCATGATCTAAAAATGGCACTCTCACCTCTAAACTATGAGCCATGCTCATTTTGTCGACTTTCATCAGAAGGCTCTCGGCCATGATAAATTTGAGGTCAACGTAAATTTCTTGGTCCATCTGATGTGGAGAATTGCAATGCTGACGAACAGCCTGAACCGGAGCAAAAGGATTTACATTCACAGCCGATCGGTATTGATCCGCAAGCAAGCCTTCCTCTTGGATGGATTGACCAAAATACTGCCATCGCATATGCCCACCATCTTCCGGCAACAATCCCCCTTGGATAAAACGCTTGAGAATATTGACTGCCCCTTTCTTTTGGGACTGGTCTGGCAATGCATTGATTAACGGGCCCACCATACCTTTTCGAATCCAGGCAGGGATCTTCGCATAAAAACTATGAGCCTTACTGGCTTTGAATCGATCATACCCCACCAAAACTTCATCACCACCTTCGCCACTCAAGCACACGGTTGCATATTCCTTGGCCTTTTTGCAGATGAGGTAAAAAGCCGTGGCCGAGAGATCGGTCATAGGTTCATCTAAATGCCAGGCTGCCTCCTCAATTAATTCAGGAGAAATGGGTTTGACAATAATTTCTCTCTGAATCGAACCCACAGCATTCGCCATACTCCGCGCATAATCTAATTCGCTAAATGACGGATCATCGTACCCAATAGAAAACGTCTGAATAGGATCAATCCCGCACCGTTTCATGAGAGACACTAAGGTACTGGAATCTAATCCTCCGGATAGGAATACCCCCAAGGGCACATCGCTGATGAGACGTCTACGAACAGAGGTGGTGAGAAGATCAAGCAACTGTTCCTCGTACTCCCGAGGAGATTTATGCGTTTCCTTAAATCGGACATCCCAGTACTGCGTTAATGTGGCTTCCCCGTTTTGATAGACTAAATAATGCCCTGCCGGAATTTTTTGAATTCCTTGGAACATCGTACGAGGAAATGGAACGAATTCGAATCCCAAGTATTGCACTAAGGATTGGAGATCAATTTCTCGTTCAATTTGGGAGTCCTGCAGAATAGCCTTTATTTCTGACGCAAACACTAACCTCTTGCCTTGGTGGTAATAATACAGAGGCTTAATCCCAATCCGATCCCGCGCCAGAGTCAATTGTTTGGTTTTCTTGTCCCAAATGGCAAAAGCAAACATGCCATTAAAGTGGCGAACACATTCTGGACCAAACTCCTCATAGGCATGCACAATGACTTCAGTATCACAGTGGCTCCGGAACCGGTGCCCTTTCCCTTCAAGAAACTCCCGCAATTCACGAAAGTTATAAATTTCCCCGTTATATGTGACCCATACTGTCCCATCTTCATTGGTCATAGGTTGGCGACCATTTTCAGATAAATCTATGATGCTTAGACGTTGATGGCCAAGGGACACATCGTTGTCCAGGTATACCCCAGATTGATCAGGACCTCGATGGGAAATCACCTTTCCCATACGACGAATTAATTGATCATCCTTCCAAGTAAAACCAAGAATCCCGCACATAGTTTTCCTCTTGAGACAGCAATAATTTTGTTGTGAGTATTCGAATGAAAAATTTATGAAGTGGCTAGAAAGGAATTCTCAGGATCGAGGGACGACCCAATTCATCTTTAAATCAAATGTCGATAGGGAGGTGCAGGGAAAAAGAAATGATGCGAGACGTACGGTAACGATGAAGCAACTGTCACACCGAAACCAAAGGAGCACCCCGCACCAGAGATACCGCAGGGCATAGGAGTCCTAAGCTTTAAATACGCCCTTCGGCCAATAACCACTTACCCGTCTGTGTTAAGCCTTCCTGGATACCCACTCGAGGTTGATACCCAAGGTCTCTTTTGGCTTTTCCAATATCAAATGCTCTGACTTGCCGGAACCAATCAACCCGGCGTCGGAATATCGGGGGAGTAATTCGCAAAGGTTTACATATCAATTCACACCCGAATGCCGCTAACCACAATGGGCGAAAGGGAAGGTGTCGAATCTTGACATCCTGATTCAAAGCCTTGGCGACATGGCCTACTAGATCATTTAACGAATAATAATGTTCATCCGCGATAATATACGCCTCTCCTTGCAGCCCATCTTTTTCGGAAGCCAATTCCATCGCATCCACTAAATTGTCAATATAGACTGGGTGGTAAAAAGTTGAACCATCCCCAAACATTAAAAATGTTCCATTCTTGACCATGCGAAATAGCATTTGAAATCTTCCAGGATCACCAGGGCCGTAAATGGCCGTCGGACGAAGAGTCACTGCATCAAGGCCCTCTTTAACATATTGTTCGACAACCTTTTCCCCTTCGTATTTTGTTAATTGATAATAATCTTCTGGGGCAATAGGTGAGAGTTCGTTTCCGGGAGGGTTCGAAATATGTCCATGGACACCCTGCGTACTACAATAGACAAACTTGCGAACTTTATATCGGAGGGCTGCATCCAATAGATATCGTGTTCCTTCAACATTGACATCCCAATAATGTTGGTCAGGAACATTCAACTGACGAAAAGCCGCAGCCACGTGTTGAACCACCTCGCAGTCTTTCACCATTCGATCAACCAGGTCCCGCTGGAGAATCCCGCCTAATTCGATCTGCGCCCCTTTACTCTTGAGTTCGTCATAAAACAGGCCTTTTTGATAATCTAGCACCAAAACTTCATGGCCTTTTGACAATAAACGTCTGACTAGATGACTGCCGGTGAAACCAGTTCCGCCCGTGACAAGGATTCGCATAGTCGTACCTTCCACAAATCTAAATTGAGAAAACCACTTGACCTAAGCTGAAATAGATCATTGATGTTTCAAGATAATTGAGAGAGCATGCCCCGATAATACTCAATCGTTTTGACTAACCCTTCTTCCGTATCGACCTGAGGCTTCCACCCCAATATCGATTGCGCCAAGGTAATATCAGGTCTTCGCTGAGTTGGGTCATCTTGAGGAAGGGGTTCATATACAATTTTTGATTTTGATCCCGTCAGCTTCGTCACCATGAGGGCAAGCTCTTTAACTGAAAATTCGGATGGGTTCCCCAAATTAATAGGCCCAGTGACTTCGCATCCCGTTTCCATCAACCTCATCAATCCCTCAATGAGATCATCAACATAGCAAAAACTCCGGGTTTGGCTCCCCTCCCCATACACTGTTATCGGTTCATTCTGGAGGGCTTGCAATATAAAATTGCTCACCACCCGCCCATCGTTAGGATGCATGCGCGGACCAAACGTGTTAAAAATTCTCGCCACTTTGATTTCCACCTGACACTGGCGGTGATAATCAAAACACAAGGTCTCGGCACATCGCTTTCCCTCGTCATAACACGACCGCATGCCTATAGGGTTCACGTTTCCCCAGTAGGATTCTGGTTGAGGGTGAACCGAGGGATCGCCATACACTTCACTCGTTGAGGCTTGTAAAAATTTGGCCTTCACTCGTTTGGCCAGACCCAACATGTTAATTGCCCCATGAACAGAGGTTTTAGTCGTTTGAACCGGATCGGATTGATAGTGCACTGGTGAGGCTGGACATGCCAGGTTATAGATTTCATCTACCTCCACATACAACGGAAATGAAATATCATGTCGCTGGATCTCAAACAGTGGATGCTTCAGTAGGTGTGACACATTGGCCCGACGCCCAGTATAAAAGTTATCCACACACAGCACTTCGTGTCCGCGTTCCAGCAATTTCTCGCAAAGGTGGGATCCTAAAAATCCCGCACCACCAGTCACTAAAATCCGTCTATTTTCTGTGTTTTTCATTTTCCAATTTTCCGAAGATTTAAGTAAGTTGAAGCAACTCTTGTTTCCAGCTCTGGGGCATATTCTTCATGATTTCTACGGCCCCAAACAATTGACTCTTTTTGGCACCGACTTCTTGCGCCCATACTGCCATTTGCTTCACACCTTCCTCAAGAGACATTTTGGCAGGGCATCCAAAAACATTTTCAAGCTTAGCATGACTAGAGAATGCATGCTGCACTTCATTCCGTGCATCGAGATATTTGATGCTTCCCGTACCCCCCATGACCGAGTTCACCACCTGCGCCAAATGATTCACAGAATAAGGTGTATCCGCGCCGATATTGAACACTTCATTCAAGGCCTTGGGGTTAAAAGGTGAATCCGCAATAATCGGAGCCACGTCCTCAATGGAAGTAAATGCTCGACTCTGCTCTCCATCACCAAAGATCGTCATGGGTTGATCTTGCATAATTTGATTCATAAAGATTCCGACCACATTACGATACCGATCTCCAATATTTTGTCGTGGGCCAAATACATTGTGCGGACGAAATACCACATAGTCTAAACCAAACATCTCATGGCTGACCTTCAATTCCTGCTCAACCGCTAACTTCGCAATGCCATAGGAATCTTCTGGTAACGGAATCATGTCCTCAGTCATGGGCAATTGATTTTTCCCATAGACCGCAATCGAAGAGGTAAACACAAAACACTCAACCTCATAATTCACGGCCGCATTCACTAAATTCACGCTCCCGATCAAATTATTATTGTAGTTAAATCTCTTAATGAAATGACTTAACCCCTCGGCAGCATAGGCGGCTAGGTGGTATATCAGGTTAAATCGATGCTCTTCAAACAATGCGGTGATTAATTTTTCATCCAAAATTGTGCCGTTTACAAAGGTGGCCTGTTCCGGGACATTTTCAATAAATCCCCCACTTAGGTCGTCCAGGACGACGACATCGCAACCTCGTGCAATTAGTTCATCCGTAACATGAGAGCCAATAAATCCTGCGCCACCGGTTACAAGTGCTTTTTTCTTCATGACTCCATCCTTTCTACCTTCAAGAAATTTCTTTATCCCGAATGACCTGGGCATACAGATTGGCCAATTGCTCTCCAACCGCTCTCCAGGAATAGCAATCCACCGCTTTTTGATGACTTTGGGTTCCTAATTGTTTCCTCAGATTTTCATCCCCCAATACCCGGACCAAAGACTCGGCCAGAGATTGAACATTTCCATTCTGAGCATACACCCCTAAGTCTTCTAAAATTTCTCTATTAATGGGATTATCGAAGACCACCGTTGGCAGTCCCATCGCCATATATCCAAACAATTTAAGATTGGCCTCTGTAGAAGATATTTTGGGAGAGATAGCCACATGCCCTAACGACAAATAGCGCGCCGCTTCCGCATAAGGAATTTTCCCAGGGAATAAAGCTGATGCCTCTAACCCTAAATGTTTGGCTTTCTCCTTATAGGCGTCTTCCGGAAATCCCACGCACAAGAATTTGGTATTGGGAAGCTGCGCAAGAACTTTGGGAATGGCCTCCAGCAACAAATCGATTCCCTGGTACGACGTGAGGACGCCAATAAACACGACAACTGGATCATTTATTGAAATGCCCAACTGCTTCATTAGGACAGGATCTTTTTCTTGACGTGAGAACACCTTCAAATCTACCCCATCCCCAAGTGCAGTAATCCTGGATTCGTCAATACCAAACTTCTTTTTCACAAGAGTTGCTGTTGGAGTTGAACTGGCAATCAAATGAACGGGCATTTCGTTCACTTTCTTCTCAATCCATCTCACCATCCCAACTAACCACCCCCACGGTGGAATAAATTTGTGATCAAGGATCTCCTCCGTTAAGCTTCCCTGCAAATCCGCCACCATGGGTATGCCATACCATTTACTCACGACTTTCCCTATGGTAATCCCCTCGTGTAGATGGGCATGAAGCACATCAGGACGAAAGGTTCGGCAAGTAGACGCCACCTTGGCAAGCAACAGCGCATCGATATAAATCTTATGGACGGACGGGCCTGCGGATAGCTTTTGATACCAGGGCATGTTTGCAGTACGGATTGAATCAATCCCATCGATGTCGTTCCCCAAATGGTACGTACACAACTTGATTTCATGACCAAGTTCTTGTAACGCCTGGATCTCTCCTAGAATCCGAACATGACATCCCCGATCAGCAAAAAATGGTGTAGGGGCAATTACGAGAATGCGCATACCGGCTCCATTGCTGCTTCAAAGTCGGGGATAGCATTCGAAAACCTTGAGGACACACGCTGTAATTCCTCTGATGTTCTTTGGGCACTCCAATTTAATTCGTGCCTCATCATATTCGCCACTTGAGATATTGCCGGCTGGCCTGGGAAACCTGCGGTTCCGAGTTCTGTTCTGCGAAAGACCACATCGTCCACATGTTGAGCCATTTCTTCACGAATACCGTGAATAACTTCCGCACCAATCACGTTGCCTCCCGTACTCAGAGACTCCCACCATGACGAATTCTGTCTGCCATAATCCAAAACTTTCTGGAATCTGGTGCCATAGTTTTTTACCAACTGATGCCGGGCACTTTCCAAGACTGGAAAGGATTCGTCCTGGACAGCCTGTTCTAAAAATTTTGGAAAATTATCTATATCTCCGCCGTCCACTGGGTTTTCCCTGGTGTGACTTTTCTGATGAGATTTTCCCATCCGTTGGACCACCCTATTTACCGTTTCTTCTGCAACCCCACGTGCCGTTGTATATTTCACTCCCATCACAGAGAAGAGATTGTGTATCCCATCCTCTTGCGCGTGGTCACGGATTTGAAACTGTTTGACCACTTGACCCTGCGAGGGGTGCCTACCTGGAGCCGTCACATCCTCTTGTGGCAGAAGCCCTGCGTAAACAAAACGTACATCTTTCGTAATCAAACCTGCAGCAGGAAAGGCCTCCTGGATTTGGCGAAGAAACCAATCAACCTCGGTTCTTTCAACTTTCCAATCGTTGGGATTGCCGTCAAAGGATTGTTGAAAAGTTCCAACAAGGGAACAATCTCGCCATGGGGTGGCAAAAAAGTAACGGTACCCTTTATCAATGAGAGCATCTTTATCTTGAAAGGTCTTCGTACTGGGAAACCCTACTCCCACCCCTTCGATGATTGATCGGGTGACAAGAACCATGGCCTTCGTGAGTCTTGAATCAGAGTGGCGCTCTTGAACCCCACAGGAATTAAGGATCGACGCGACCCATGGTCCTGCACAATTCACCACCATAGACGCTTCAATCTCAAATCTTTGAGAGGTAGTTTCATCTATCACCGAGAGAGCTGTAACGGCATTCCCCCTGCGAAGAAATCCAGTAACTCTAACGTAATTAGCCACATCCGCCCCTTCTGAACAGGCCGAATGCAACAACGCCAAGATGAAACGGTTGGGATTATACATCTGGCTATCGTAATACATGGCCCCCCCCGTCAGATCTGGATGCGCAAGACATGGGCATCGTTCGATGCATTCTTCTTTTGAAAGTAGATGCCCATTGGGAAGGTGTTTGTCTAATGGCAATTTGTTATTTCGGTCAAAGCCAATGATGTCATTTAAAGTGAGTGCTCCCAAAAACATCCCTTTGCCTTTGCCTTTGTTCTTATAGAGTGGAATTAAAAAAGGCATAGGGAAAACCAAATGTGGGGCAATCCTCATAAAAGCACTTCGCTCCCGTATGGATTCCCTCATTCTTCGAAAGTCTCCATGTTGCAAATACCGCAACCCTCCATGAATGATTTTATGACTATTGGCTGAAGTCGCATTTCCAAAGTCCCCCTGTTCGACTAAGGCCACCTTCAACCCACGTGACGCAGCCTCACGAGCCACACTGGCGCCATAAATTCCCCCTCCAATAATCGCGACATCATAGGAAGATCGAGATAATGTTAAGAGAGAACGTTTCATCCACAAGGTTCTATAAAAAAAATGACCTAAGAAGATACACAGCTAGGGAGGGGTAACAATTTTCTACTCTTCAAAATCAAAACAGACTCGGAAATTTGGGATGAGTCAATACTTTAACGTTGAAACTCGTATGAACACAGGATAAGGAAGATTTACTGCTTATGAAATTCACTGGGCAAGCTGCCGCCATTCTGGTGCATCACCAGCTCCCACTAATCACAAAACCATGATTGTGATTTCATCATAAATCAGAATCTCCGAGCCCCAATGGCTCAAAGAATATGAGGAAGAGGGTTAATACACTCCTCATCAATGGGAGATTCTATAAGAACTGTACACTTGTTATCTGTACCATCGGATTCCATTTCCTGTATCTTAACGTTCTTTACGAACCGGAAAACTTTTTGGCGAGCATAACTGGAAATCTCAGAACAAGATGACTTCATCCTTGCGTCAGGAAAACACCACACCCCTAGGTCCGTTCATCCTCGCTAAACGAGCCTGGACGCAAATATGATTTTTTAGAGAGTTGCGATTTGAGTCACCGGAACAATGACTCGAGCTTGATAGGCGACCGTCTTTAACAGCAAGGTGACTCGTTGGCGATCACTCATTTCACTTTCAAACACCGCCTCAAAGCCTTGCAATGGTCCCTCATGAATTCGAACTTTTTGTCCTGGTTGAAAACTAGAAGAGTTAGACACGTGTACACACCCCATGGTCATTCTTTCGCGCAGAGTCTCAACAATCGATGAATCCAC
>JAJDBO010000053.1 GCA_029261305.1 Nitrospirales bacterium | reverse complement strand
AGGCCCAGTTGTTCAATCACGTGAGCCATGCGACTCGAAACCCGGGATGCGGATAGACGTTTGAGCTGTCCGACAAAGGCTAAATATTCCGTTACCGTGAGTTCTTGATACAAAGGAGGTGATTCCGGCAAATACCCAATGCGTTGTTTGACTTCCTGTGGGTGTTCAAAGCAGTCAAATCCCGCCACTTCTACCGTCCCCTCACTGGGGGGCATGAAGCAGGTAATAATGCGCATGGTGGTGGTCTTTCCAGCGCCATTTGGTCCAAGAAACCCAAGGATTTCACCTTGTTTGACCTCGAAGGTCACGTTTTCAATGGCTACGTGAGTACCGTAACGTTTGGTAATGTGTTGAACCGTAATCATGCTCAATCCGATCGTACGATCTCGTGCGCTCGCTCGTTATATTGTCGATAGTTGGCGGAAATCACGCGGGCAACGGGAAGGGTTCAAATCATACTGGCCTGAAAATTCTTCAGTCAAGGCAGGGCCCCGATATCTTAGCGATTTTGCTGGAATCACATTCATTCGTTGACAATTTTGCATTATTGATTAATAAATACACATAAATATCTATATGTGGTGGTCTCTGCTTCTTCAATGAGAATGAGTGGGAAGGGCCTTGTTATCTATATTGGCGGTGAATCATGAACCACAGTGGCATGTCATTTCATGGGTTTGCCAATCGTGTCCCGGTGAATGGGTCATAGACGAAAGGAGTTCGGTGTATGAGTAAAGTGAAAGGTTCTACTGCCCTTGGAGTTGCGGCGGTAGCCATGTTGATGTTCCTCACTGGGTGTGAAACCACGAAACATGCTGAAGTGATGAGTGCAGAGGAATTGGCCACCCTCGCGCAAGCTTCCGGTTCACAAGGTTCTGGGACTGGTTCGGGCAGTGAGCAAGGAGGGATTCCTCTCGCTGGTCAAGGAATGAGTGAAGGATCGTTGTCGGTTGGCAGTGGGTCGGGTTCCGGATCATCAACTGGTTCTGGCCCCGCATTCTCTAGCGTAAATCCTGAAGGTCCCCCATCTCCTACTCTTCGTGATGGAAGTAGCGGAGGGGATTATTCCGGAACTAGTGTTCTTGCCGATTCAAACGGAGGTGGTTCTGGAACGTCTACGGGCACGATAGACGGAGGTGATACAGGTTCACAATCAGGCGGATCTCATCGTTCTGATTGGATGACGGAGTATCCCTCTGGCAATAGAAGCCCTGGGTCTTCTTTTGGTCCTGAATCACCCCCCCAGGCTTATCTGCGGGATGGTGCTGATATCGCTTATAGTAATGGATCCATGGAGTCTGGGGAATCTGGGGGTGCCGGAACTGTGGTCGATCCTGGACCAAGTGGATATGAGGGCCAACAATTTGTCCGTGCGCTTGAACCTTCTGATTTTGTTCCAGAAGGCCCCCCACAAGCATACCTGGGTGATCATGCAGGATCTTCCACTTCAGGGGCTGGAAACGATGCGACTTCTGGATCAGGTGATGAAGAAGTTGCCGTCCCCCATCATGGGGAAGCTCATGAAACTATGGAGCCCCTAAACAACAGTGACTTGGGCGGTTCTCAAGGTGATGGTAGCGTTGCATTAGGGCATGTGTATTTTGATTTTGACCAAGATGTCATTCGGGCAGATGCTGTGTCCACCTTGCAAACGAATACACAATTACTCAATGCCAAGTACCGAGATTCCAGTGTTCTGATCGAAGGGCATTGTGATGAACGAGGGACGACCAACTATAATTTGGTATTGGGTGAACGTCGTGCTCAAGCGGTCAGGGATTATCTTGTGGATTTGGGAGTTTCTCCTTCGCGAATTAAAATTGTCAGTTATGGCAAGGAACGACCCATGTGCAATGAGTCAGAAGAATCCTGTTGGCAACAAAATCGTCGCGGTCATCTTCGACTGCAATAGCCTCGGAATATAGACTCTCTGGTCAGATCATTTGACCAGGACTCTTGTCTAATCATTTTTAAGAATGGCTTCGCGTTTTCTCTCGGTTTTCTAGGAGAAACGTGAAGCCATTTTTTTATAAACAATGCACGGTTTGGGTAATGTAAAGGTGTGTTCTTTTTGGGGGGTGCAAGGATATAGGGGATTGCCGGGCGAGGGTATCAAGTATAACCGCAACACCTGAACTGGAAAGAGGTCTTCTGATTTAGGAGTAAGTGAGGAATTTAAGAGGAACCCACAAGTTGGTTATAAAGTGCTTGGGTTTCCTTGGCAATGCTAGACCAACTAAACAATTTTTCGGCGCGTTTGCGACCAGCCTGCGCAAACCGTTGGCGCATGGTCTTGTCGGCCATTAACTGGTTAATGGCGATGGCCAAGTCTTTAGAAAATTTTGTAGGATCCAAAGGGGTAAAAGGAGACTCTTGCATTTGTTGGACAGGGACAAGGAGGCCAGTTTCTCCATCTACGACCACTTCGGGAATTCCTCCAATTGCTGAAGCTACCACCGCAGTCTCGCAAGCCATGGCTTCCAGGTTAATAATTCCAAATGGTTCATAGATTGAAGGACAGCAGAAAACCGCAGCATGGGAATACATTTCAATGATGCTAGGCTTGTCGAGCATTTCAGAAATCCAGATCACCCCGGCTCGGTGTGCAGAGACTTCATTCACCGCCGTCTCCATTTCCTTTTCGATTTCAGCAGTATCTGGTGCCCCTGCACAAAGGATTACCTGGAAGTCTGGATCTAAATGCTGGATTGCCTGCACTAGATGGATGATCCCTTTTTGACGGGTAATTCTCCCGACAAACAACACGTAGGGTTTGGTGGGATCCACACCATATCGGAGGAGGGCTTGAGTCGAGGTTTGTTTTTGATATTCAATGGGGTCAATGCCATTGTGAATGATTTTGATCTTTTCTTCGGAAATATGAAAATGCTTCAGGATATCTTGTTTCGTTCCCTCGGAAACAGCGATCACGGCATCGGCCATTTCTAAAGCGGTCCGTTCAACCCAGAGGGAGAAATCATATCCTCCACCCAACTGTTCCCGTTTCCATGGGCGCAAAGGTTCCAAAGAATGAGTCGTAATGACCAGGGGAATGCCATAATTTAATTTGGCTAAGATTCCCCCCATATGCGTATACCAGGTATGACAATGCACAAGATCGGCCTCGATCCCAGAAGAGTTAAAATCAAGTCCCCTCTGAATCGCACCAAATACTGACACCAAAGACTTAGGACATCCAAAATCAGTCGTGTCGAGCGTAAACCCTCTGACCTGAAGGTTCTCCTGAACCAGAGATTGGTCACCAAAACACCGAACTTCAACGGGAATAAGTTTTGCGAGTTCCTTACTGAGGTATTCCACATGGACACCTGCACCGCCATAGGAATAGGGAGGATATTCGTTACTGAGCAACAGAACTTTCACGTTCATATTCCTTTAAGTGATCAAACACTGGGTAAGATTCGCCGAGCTGTAAATAGGTACAGGGTTGTAGGGTGTGATCGATTGAAAGATCGTCAGGGACGAATGAATAATCATTGGCTCGCACCTCTTCGCGGGTTCGGTCACGAGCCAGGATTAAATATTTTTTGCATTCCCCTAAAAACCCACTTCAGTTAAACGTACCTTTGTCTGATCCTGGTGGGTTAAAAGGCGTAGAGGGTTTTTCCTCCTCGTCGGCGATCACGGCTTGCTTGGTGGCTTCGACGGCATTGGTAATCCTGGATGCGGCTTGCTTGACTGTGCGTTGGGTGTCTTGGGAGATAGACCGAAAGGCATCCTTGGTTTCATTGGCGACATCCGCAAATTCTTCTTGAGCAGTCTTTGCACCTTTGGCTAATCGTCCACGGAGGGAGGACCCAGGCTCGGGGGCCATAAGAATGGCGGCACCAGCGCCCAAGATTAATCCTGAAATAAACACAAACGTGGTCACCCAGCATGAATCATCCGATGAATAGTCTTGTTCCATAATGCTCTCCTTTGTTCGACGAATATTAGCTTCCTGATTTGGAGCGATTGCAACCAACTAACAGCGCCACTGTTCCTCCAACGACCGCTCCCACCACGAACACCATACTAAAGGCGAGTCCGGTCCGAAGCTCTGGCCAGTTGCCCAAGAGTTTTGTCCATGCGGGTGACCCAGGGACATTGACGTGTCCCTCCCACCCGAGGGCTTCTTCTGGAGAATCGGAATCTGTATGTGAGGCTTGATGCGTCGGCCCAGTTGAGTCGGATGAAAAACGAGTCATGGTAATTGCTCCATCATGGCTATCGGCAATTGGTTGAAAATTCTTGCTGCTGGCAAAGTTTGTGATTCTTCAATTGATTCGGTCGAAAGTATTTCTTTGGTTAAGATATTTTGATAACGGGCTGCAGGGGCGTGTTCAGGAAATGCGATCATGGTATCACCCCAAATTGACTCACCAAGTGCAGGTTCTTCTGAATTCGGAATGACATGATGCAAAAGTCTTGGCACCACCACAACAATCGTCTGCCCCTCCCAGGTTCGTTGAAATGCACATAGATGTTGCCGCTTTTCGCCAAGAGTTTCAAGTGGCTGGTATTCCCCATTCTGGAAGAGGTTTGGGTGTTGGCATCGAAACCTGAGTAAGGTCCGCATCGTATAGAGTTTGATTCGTCCGTCGGAATAATTTCTCAACAGCATGCGAAAGAAATCTTCGGGCGGTTCTTTCTCCTCAGTTTCCAGTTGCGTGAGGAGTTGTTGCCGTTGGGAATAATCCACCGTTCGCCGGTTGTCGGGGTCCACCAAACTAAAATCCCATAATTCTGTTCCTTGGTAGAAATCGGGAATGCCAGGAGCCGAAATTTTTAAGACGAGCTGCGTAAGAGCATTATACATTCCATAGCGCGCAATGTGTTCTTGAAAGGGGATAAAATCTCCAAGAAACAACGAGGACTGTCTAGGATCGAGGATTTTCCGCACATATGAACACACGGCTTCTTCATAAGTTTCATTGGGATTGATCCAACTGGAATGGGTTTTAGCTTCTTTGATGGCTTTGACCATGTACTGTTCCATGCGTTGCCGAAAATCCTCGTATTCTGGCGAACGCAGTTGGGCAAATGGCCAGGCTCCAATAAGGGTTTGATAGAGTAGATATTCTTCGTTACGACTGGGGACTTCTTGGCCGTCCAGACGGGTCTTTTTTTTCTTGTTTAGGCGATGCCACCGGCCGATACAGGTTTTCCATTCTTTTGGCATTTCCGAGAGCACATGAATGCGCGCACGGACATCTTCACTACGCTTCGTATCGTGCGTGGATGTGGCCGAGAGGCTGGATGGCCAGAGGTGTTGCCGTTCTCGCATTCGCTCATGAAATGCGGATATTGGGGTGCCAAATTGTGAGGGCTCCCCGCCAACTTCATTGAGTGAGATGAGGCGATTGTACTGATAGCACGCCGTATCTTCCACACCCTTGGCGGTGACCGGACTGGTGGTTTGTTGGAACTTCATGACAAAGGGGTGGACTTCTGACCATTGCAGGTGAGTGTTATCAGTTGGGTTTTTTACTAACAGCTCTTGAATGAAATCGAAGACGTGACTGTTGGTGGTAGGATTTTTTCGTTTCGCTTGTATGACCGCCAGGCGAATATATGCCCGATCTCGGTCGGAAATCGGTTCTCTTGGGTCTGGAGTCACATAGGTCCGGTACACTGGAAAACAGGCGATGATTTCGCGTAGGGCATGGGTCAAACTATTGAGTGTAAAATCTCGGGATTGACGATTTTGCTCGGAGAGTTGATTGAGTTGATGTCCAAGGGTATTGAGCTCGCTCGACATGGAACTGCTCATAATTAACTTTTTACACTGATACGCCAACTCTTCAAAGGGGGTAGGGTTTTTAGTGAACCGGGTATAGACGGAATCAAGACCTCGCTTATGAAAGGGATCGATGAACAGGTTATTCAATAGGCCAAGAAATTCATATCCGGTGGTCCCAAAAATTGGCCATTCTTCCGAGAGGGTTTCCCCCTTGCCTAAGATTTTTTCTACGACAATGAAGAGGGCTCGTCCATGACGATCGACTGGGAGCCCTAGTTCTTTCTGCGCCCATTCTTGCCATTGCTGAAGGTATTTTCTTGGATCATATAATCCATCCACGTGATCGATGCGGAGCCCACTTACCGTTCCTGCTTTTATAAGTGAAAAGATAAACTCATGGGTCTGTTGAAAAACCTCTGGTTGTTCAACTCGAATGGCGGCTAGCTGGTTGATATCAAAAAACCGTCGATAATTAATTTCCTCAGAGGCAACTCGCCAAAAGGCCAGACGATAGGCTTGGTCTGTTAGCAGGGTATCAAGAGCATCGAAACTTCGCGGATTTCCTGGTGTCCCATTTAGATGTTGAATATTGTCTTTCAGAAAATCTGCAATGAGTGGACTGCCTTCCATGAGCGCTGTTAACCGGCGCTTGATGACTTCCTTCTCACGATGGCGTTCAGCGGTGTGATGGGCATTGCGTTCATTGCGATTGGGTAAATTTGAAAGGGCGGTAATGATGCTTTGGAGTTCTTGAATATCATCCTGGGTCGAATCCTGTTGCTCCATGAGGTCTTCAAGGCGGAAACTCAAGATGAGTACGCAGGTACTCGGATCGATCGGTAGTTGGTGCTCATAGTAGTCGAAGGCAAATTGCCCGTCTTGATAGGACAAGGTGATCTCGCCGTTTTCCAGGACAATGCCATATTGATCTCCAAGGATGGGCAAGAGAACCTTGTTGTGTAACTCTGGTTTGACGGGGTGCCAGTTTATATCGAAGAAGTCGGCATACTGAGAGCTTGGCCCATTTTCCAACACGTCCTGCCACCAGGCATTCCATGGGCCACCGATATTCATGTGGTTGGGCACGATATCCAAAATATGGCCCATGCTCTGTTGCGTGAGAGCTTGCACAAACACCTGGTAATCATCAGGAGAGCCAATTTCGGAGTTCAACCGGGTGGGGTCGACCACGTCATAGCCATGGAGGCTGCCTGGTGTCGATTGCAAATAGGGAGACGTATAACAATCCGAGATGCCTAAGTCTCGGAGATAGGGGATGATGCTCGCGGCATCCTGAAACGTGAAATGTTGATTCAACTGCAGTCGGTAGGTCGAGCAGGGAACACGAGGCATGGTTATCTGGTCTCCCTCACTTGTGTGGAGGACATCTGCACACGATGTGTGAAGAGAAAGGGTGACATGAGTTTCGAGGTTCGGCTGGCGATGTGTAGTACCGAATCAGTAGCGATCCAGCTATCAGTTTGGAATCTGGGGAACAGCTCGACCCCCATAGGATTGTCCGCGAGGAATGACAATTAGGCCTGATTTATCGACGGAGTACCGCATATTATTATCTCGGAGTTGGTCATGCCCCAATTCAGTTCCAGGCGGTATGAGATTAAAGCGGTCGGAAATCACGCGACGTAAGCGGGCCTTCGGTCCCACGACCGTACCATCGAGAATGATACATTCTTCTAT
>JAJDBO010000052.1 GCA_029261305.1 Nitrospirales bacterium | reverse complement strand
GTAAAATAACGGATCACGAAATTTATGCATCGCGTACTTGAATCATTGCAAGCGAAATTTCCTTCCGCAGTGTTGTCCGTGACCGAGGATGAAAAGCGAGGGGACCTCTCCGCCAAGGTGCGTGCGAAAGATATTCTAGAGATTGCACGGTACCTGCATGATGACCCTGGGATGGCCTTCGACCATATCACGGATATTTGTTCCGCAGATTACCCGGATGATGTTGAACGCTTTGAAGTGATCTATCATTTTTTGTCTTTACCCCATAGTACTCGCATACGGCTCAAAGCGCGTGTGACTGAAGATGAGCCAACCATTGGAACTGTGACTCCTATTTGGAAGGGTGCAGAATTCCTCGAACGTGAAGTGTACGACCTCATGGGAATCAAATTTGAGGGGCATCCTGATCTTCGGCGAATTCTTTTGCCGGAAGACTATGATGAAGGGCATCCCTTACGAAAAGATTTTCCAGCCGAGGGTAAGGGCTGGCGGAGTCGTTTTGAATTCTTGCCACGTTTGGATGAGCCGGAAAGCGAGTGGTCTGAGGAAGAAATTCCTGATGATCAGCGTCATATGTTCATGGCCGGAGACAAACCAGGAAGTTCGAAACGCAAAACCGAAATGTTGTTGAATATGGGGCCCCAACATCCCAGCACCCATGGAGTGTTGCGGGTGGTCCTGGAACTCGATGGCGAGCGAGTTTCCAAAGCCATTCCCGACATGGGCTATCTGCATCGGGGAGTGGAGAAACTGGCTGAAGGCTTGCACTACATGCAGGTGATTCCGCATACCGACCGCCTGGACTATACCTGTGCGA
Organism: Nitrospirales bacterium; assembly: GCA_029261305.1. Next base: position 5,945 of record JAJDBO010000052.1, on the reverse strand, counting down.
TGACCAATAACTACGCGTACGTACGTGCGGTGGAAAAACTTGTTGGTGTTGAGATTCCTGAGCGTGCCGAATATGTGCGCACGATTGTTGCGGAAATGCAGCGCATCATTGGCCATTTATTTTGGTTGGGTACTCAGGCTTTGGATATTGGTGCAATGACCGTGTTCTTTTGGACATTTCGGGAACGAGAAGTGTTACTCGATATGTTCGAGAAACTCTGTGGTGCTAGGCTTACGTTGAATTATTATCGTATTGGTGGTGTCGATAGTGATTTGACTCCGGAAATCATTGAGTCGCTCAAAGAGTTTTTGAAGACGTTTCCCGAGCATATGAAAGAATACGATACCCTTCTTCAAACGAACCGCATTTGGATCTCACGCACCAAAGATGTGGCGGTGATTTCTGGGGAAGACGCCATTAATTTTGGGTTAACTGGGCCATCCCTTCGTGGGTCAGGGGTTTCCTATGATATCCGGAAGATGGAACCTTATGGTGTCTACGATCGAGTCGAATGGGATGTGCCGGTTGGAAAAAATGGGGACACGTACGATCGGTATTGGATTCGGGTTGAGGAAATGCGGCAAAGCGCACGAATTATTGAGCAATGTCTTGAACAAATGCCAGAGGGGCCAATTATCGCTGACCTTCCGAAAGTGATTCCGCCGTCGAAGCCGAAGGTTATGCGAGATATGGAGAGCTTGATTCACCATTTCATTATTTTTACCCAAGGCTTCAAGCCGCCCAAAGGGGAAACATATTGCGCCACGGAAGTGCCCAAAGGAGAATTAGGATTCTTCTTAATTAGTGATGGCGGACCAAGGCCCTATCGAATGAAAATTCGCTCTCCATCGTTTGTGCACATGGGCGCGTTTGATTTTATGGCACGTGGGTATTTAATCTCCGACATTATTACCATCTTTGGTACGTACGATATCGTGATGGGTGAATGCGATCGGTGAAAATCGTGAAGTGTCTTTCGCATCTCGTATTTTGTGAAAAGAATGAAGTTGAGCCACAAAGCTTTTGAGAAGACATCATGCTGTTAGAAAAACATAAAGAACACATTGACGATCTCCTTAGTCGATATCCGATCAAGCGGTCAGCGTTGCTGCCGTTGTTGAATTTGGCTCAAAAGGAAGAGGGGTACGTGAGTCAATCGGCGATGAGAGAAATCGCCAAGATCTTGGATCTGACTCCCCCGCAGGTATTTGAGACGGCCACGTTTTATACGATGCTGAATCTTAAGCCCATTGGGAAGTTTCACATTCAGGTCTGTCGCTCGTTAATGTGTGCGTTGGTTCGAGCAGATAATTTGATCGAGTGGCTGCAAACGCATCTTGGTGTCGCTGTTGGCCAAACGACGGCAGATAAAATGTTTACGCTGAGTGCCGTGGAATGTTTAGGCTCTTGTGGCACAGGGCCCATGATGCAAATCAACGATGATTACTACGAGCGCTTAACCGAAGAAAAAGTTGCTCAGATCTTAGAAGATCTAAAACAGACCGGCGATTGTTCGTTGAAAACCGGGCCGTTTATGGTGCCGGAACCGCGATGATCTGAAACGAGTGATTTGATATGAAACCGTTTGAAAAGATTTTAACTAAAAATATGAGCAACCCTCAGTATACGGGGTCGCTTCACGACTACGAAGCCACTGGCGGGTATCAGGCGCTGAAGAAGGTTCTTGCGGGGGTGCCGCAGAACGATATTGTCGAGATGGTGAAAAAATCTGGACTTCGTGGTCGGGGTGGCGCGGGGTTCCCCACGGGCGTGAAGTGGAGTTTTCTCCCAAAAGATTACCAAGGTCCCAAATACCTGTGTTGTAATGCCGATGAAAGCGAGCCGGGGACCTTCAAGGACCGGCAGCTCATGGAACGTGATCCGCACCAGATGTTGGAGGGAATGGCGATTACGTGTTACACCATCGGAGCAGAAATCGGCTACATCTATATACGCGGCGAATTCCGCTTTGGCGCCAAGGTCTTAGAACGTGCGATTGAAGACGCCAAACAGGCTGGGCATTTGGGTGTGAATGTGCATGGCAGTGGCGTCACCATTAATCTGTATGTCCACGCTGGAGCAGGAGCGTACATTTGTGGAGAGGAAACGGCATTGCTGGAATCTTTGGAAGGCAAGCGAGGGAAGCCGCGAGTGAAACCGCCCTTTCCGGCGACGCATGGGCTCTACCAAAAGCCGACCGTCGTCAATAATGTCGAAACCTTAGCGAACATTCCGCACATTGTGAATCGTGGACCAGAATGGTTTGCTGCCATTGGCGCGCCACCTAAGAGCACGGGGACACGCGTGTTTTGTCTTAGCGGACATGTCAAAAACCCTGGAAATTATGAATTGCCGGTGAATGCCACGTTTAGAGATTTAATCGAGGAACTCGGTGGCGGGATGCGGTCCGATAAACCCATGAAAGCTTTTATTCCTGGTGGAGCCTCCGCACCATTTTTGACGCCAGAACATATCGATGTGGCTATGGATTTTGAATCTGTGGCGATGGCTGGATCGATGTCGGGTTCCGGTGGCGTGACGGTGATGGAGGAGGGCACAAGTATGGTGTGGGCGGCTCTTCGGCTGATGGAGTTTTTCTACCATGAGTCGTGTGGCAAATGTACACCCTGTCGCGAAGGCAGTTCGTGGATCGTGCAAATTCTCCAGAGAATCCAGAATAAGCAGGGCAGACGGGAAGACCTCGACACACTTTCAGAAATTTGCAAGAACATTGGTGGCCGAACGGTCTGTGCCTTTGGTGATGCGGAAATTGCTCCGGTCCAGAGCACATTGCAATACTGGCGTCATGAATATGAGGCATTGATTCAAGAAGCCGAAACATTGCGAGCGAGCAGAAAAGAAAGAGAAATTCCGGTTCTCAGTCTTTAGGTCACAATCCTATGGTTACGACGAAAACAAAAAAAATGGTCACGGTCACTATTGATGGAAAATCCATTAAGGTTCCCGAAGGAACCCTCGTCATTGAAGCGGCTCGGCAAGTTGGCGTGATGGTTCCGCATTTTTGTTATCACCCGAAGCTTGAGCCCGATGCCAATTGCCGCATGTGTCTGGTTGAGATTGAGAAAATCCCTAAATTGCAAACCTCATGTAGTACCCGAGTGGCAGATGGAATGGTCGTACGCTCGTCTGTTCCTCATGTCGAAACTGCACGGAAGTCCGTTCTGGAGCTGTTGCTGGGGAACCATCCACTTGATTGCCCGGTCTGCGATCAAGGGGGCCGATGCGATTTACAAGATTTCTCTCATGAATACACCACAGGGAGCCGTTTTGCCGAACTCAAGCGCGTGTTTCCCAAAGAGCATCTCAGTCCATTGATTGAAACGCAGATGAATCGATGCGTGTCCTGTATGCGGTGCGTGCGTTACTGCGATGAAGTGATGGATGCCAAGGCCTTGGCTCCAGTGGGTCGCGGGACCATGACCAAGATTTCGCATTGGGCCGGAAACGAACTCGAATGTGATTTCTGTGGCGGGTGCATTCAAATTTGCCCAGTCGGGGCCATCACGAGCCGGTTGTCGATGTATGATTTTCGGCCATGGATGTTGAAACGCGCAGAAACCATTTGTAATTTTTGCGGCGATGGTTGCCAGATGACCGTACAGCGGAAAGATGAAGATTTGATCGAAGTCAATTCCACCTTGGGTGCGGGACGCAATGATGGCGATCTCTGTGCTCGAGGGTACTTTGGGTATCACGCGAATGTTCATGAGGATAGGATTAAGAGTCCGTTAATTCGTCAGCCAGATGGTTCTTTCGCGGAAGCGACCTGGGAAGAAGCTCTTGAAAGAGCGGCTGATCAATTTGCTCAGATCCAGGCGGCTCATGGGGCCGATGCCATCGGTGGGTTAATCACCGCACGATGCACAAATGAAGAACTCTACGCCTTTCAGAAATTCATGCGGGGTGTGATTGGGACGAATAACGTCGATAGCAGCGCACGCTATGGCTATATCAACGGGGTGAAAGCCTTTCAACGTGTCCAAGGTATTCATCGGTGGGCGGTCACGTTCGATGATATTGTGGAGGCGGATGTCGTCGTGTTGGTGGGCACGAGCATCACCGAAACGAATCCCATCACTGGGTTAAAAATCAAACAAGGAATCAAGAAGAATGGGGCTAAACTTATCACGCTTGAAACCGCCATTCCCGCTTTCTCGACTATCAGTAATATCACGACATTGGCGACCCATCATTTAACCGTGTTGCCTGGGTGTTTTGATACGGCTGTCCTTGGCGTGATCAAAGGTCTGGTCGAACAGAATTTTGTGAATGAGCGCGTGTCCGCACAGAATTCTGAATATGCGAGAACCATTGTTGCGGCGGTTGAGAAAATATCATGGCAAGAGATCGAACAATCCATTGGGCTGTCATTGGAACAATGTAAGGCGGCCGCCCAAACGATTAGCCAGGCGGAACGTGTGGTGGTACTTGCTGGGCAGGGCGTGCTCCGTGCCACTGGTGGCGAGGGCATTGTCACGAATTTATTGGACCTGTTAATTCTTACAGGACACCACGGAATCGAAGGGTCGGGGGTTGGTGTCTTGGCTGAAGAAAATAATGAGCAAGGCGCTATCGAAATGGGAGTCGTGACCGAGTATCTTCCTGGCCCGGCCAAGGCGAACGATCAGGCGACACAAACCATGTTGGCCAAAGTCTGGGGACGTGATGTGCCATCCACGCCAGGTGCCACCATGTTGGAGATGTTCGATCGCGCTCGACAGGGCACCATGAAAGCGATGTTTATTGTTGGCGAAAATCCACTAGAATCCTTGCCAGCTGATGCCAAGGTGTCTGAAGCACTGGACGCCCTCGAATGTTTGGTCTGCCAAGAACTCTATCTGACTGAAACCGCGAAGAAGGCACATGTCGTATTCCCCGCGTCTTCGGCGGTTGAAAAGGATGGTACCTTTACGAATACCGAAGGCTTTGTCCAATCTGTGCGTAAATCCCTTGACCCACTTGGCGAAAGTCTTCCTGATTGGGAAATTTTCTCGGCATTATCCGTGGTTATGAATTCACCCATGGAATATGGTGAAGTCAAAGAAATCTTTAAAGAAATCCGTGGCGTCATTCCTCAATATGGATTGTTGGGGCCCACGTCAACGCCTCATGTGGTGAACGCTGCTGTTTTGGATCAGTATCTTCGTGAAGGATTCAAAGAGGACGTGGAGGCTCGATATACCATTCCTCAAAAAGCTGCTAAAAGTGAGGGCGCTTTGACGCTCGTGCTCGGACAATCGATTTATCATTCTGGAAAGTTTAGTACACGATCCAAGGGCCTCACCCAGATTCAAGAAGTCGGTGTGCTCAATGTGAACCCTGAGGATGCTACTCGGATGGGTGTGGAGGATGGTGCCAGTCTGCGTCTTTCCAATGTCCATGGGGAAGTGACCGTTCCTGTGAAGTTGGTTGATCGGATCCCACTGGGCGTGGCATGGTTTCCTGAGCATTTTGACCAAGAATTGCGAGCCTTATTTAGTCTGACTGTGGATGAACGGAATCACGTACCCTGTTGGAAAACTACTGAAGTGCAAGCCATGCGGGTGAGTTAAATCTCGCGATTGGTGCAGAGGAAAGACATGTTGTTGGTGACTCAAATGTTGATAAGACTACTGAAGGAGAAGACCCGTGAATGAAGTCGCTATAAGATTGGCGCTCACGTTGTCGCAAATCGGTGTGGTCATGGGGTTGGTCTTACTCACCGTGGCCGTACTCACGCTATTGGAACGTAAGGTGCTGAGCTGGATGCAAGATCGCATGGGCCCTATGGAAGTTGGCCCCTATGGAATTCTGCAACCAGTCGCCGACGGGCTCAAACTATTTTTCAAGGAAGACATCATTCCGGCGGGTGCCAATAAGTTTATGTTTTGTATGGCTCCGGTGTTGGTGTTGGTGCCGGCGTTGATTGGGTTTGCGGTCATTCC
>JAJDBO010000051.1 GCA_029261305.1 Nitrospirales bacterium | reverse complement strand
CATCCACAGTTGGGCAGCTGCAACCCGCGAAGAAGAGTGAGGGTCATCCAACAAGCATAGCCGACATTCATCAGTGCGGCGACTGTGGCGCTCCTTTGAAGGTAACGTCCCCAGAGAATCCATACGCCAAGGATGAATTCGGAAATCGTAATGGCCCCGGCTAGAGGAAAGAGAACCGTTGCGGGGAAGGCTTGGTAGGTGTGAAGGACTTGCACAAAACCTGGCACATCCAGACCTTTGGCTATGGCCGAGGCAGCAATCACTCCTCCAATGAGGAGTTGGAGTCCTATTCGAATTCGTGCACGTAACATTGATGTTTATTGTTCTCTGTGCCTCCTTTCGCGATTACTCATTCAAGCCCCAGTTGTAGTCCAAGTATTTAATTTTAAGGCTCTTTGATTTCATTTTTTCTCGGATAGATTCAGGGGCATAGGGCGCGAGGAAATTGATCACCCCGCCCTTGGCTTCGAAATCATCATCGAACCAATCAAAGATAGATGAGAGATAGAGTGTATTCTTTCCTTCATCCAACCGAAGACCTTTTTGGGAATTAGCGAGGAAAGAGGTCACCTGCTCATCCAACTGATGATCAATGTCTTCCGCGGTATAGGCTTCTGTCCGAAGGTCTGGGCAACTCACCGACGCACACACAATAGCCACATGAATACGTGGTTCACTCATTTTCCGGAGAATCTCATGCTCGATCTCATTTAACGTTCTGGTTTTCCCAGCAACCTTTCCCACTTCTTTTTTCCAAACACTCGAAAAAAAACTCGAGGCATCCTTGATGCTTTTTACTGGGTAATGGTCTACCACCATTTTGGCAGCCATGACGTTATAGGCATTGATCCAAAAGACGAGTTTTTCCTTCGGTGTCTTTAATTCCGACAAAGAGGCTGCTTCCAGCTCTTTTATCAGCTTCTTGTACTCGGGGTCTTTGGCGAGTTTTTTGTAGTCAACCGCATTCAGCGGAACTCCATCAATTGTTTTCGGTGCAACATATTTTTTCAGCAGCGAATCCCATCCGGAAAAATCAAATGCCAACGCCGGCTGCGTAATGCAGAACAGAATAAGTCCAAGTAATAGTTTGGTGAATGATCGAAACCGCATGAGCTATATCCTCCTTTTGTTTTCTATTCCATCGGGCGAGATCGCGCGACGAAAACGGACCCCGTCGGCAGTCTTACACATGCAAGATCAACCTAACTCTTTAATGTCTTGGGATGGTAGAAATTATTACAGCAAGCGGAAAAGGCATGGAAACCCTTTTTCGAGAAAACAACACCCTATTATTTGAGAGTCAGCCTAAACGGACCGGTGGATAATTAGGTGCACTCTGAGGTCTTGCCCCAAGGACAAACACCAGGGGGTCGTTGATTAATCAGACAGGTAGTATTCAACCGTCGAGACGACACGAACCTTTTTGATATGGGGATTATTTTTATCGCGAGGGTAAATGCTGAATTGGCCCTGTGAGGCTCGCTTGATTTTCCCAAGTGCGCTTTGAGAATCAGAGGCAAATTTTTGCGCGACTTCTCTGGCTTTTCTTGTGGCTTCCTCGATCATTTCAGGCTTCACTTCGTTGAGCCTGGTAAAGATATACTCGGTCTGGGTCTCATAGTTGCCGACCGTGAATACGATGCCTTGTTTGCCTAGCTCCGGCAACCCACTCATCACCGACCTCACGCCTGAAACATTTTTTGAATACACCGTGACGGTTTGCAATGCCGTATAGCGAAACTCCGGCTTTGCACTGTTGCCGTATTGTTGGGCAGACTTATCGGTGATCGCTGGAAAGGAAAAAGAGATTTCGCTTGGATTTATGCCGTTGGTTTCCAGAAAGACTTGGATCTTGGATTTCACCGATTCGATTTTTCCATACAATTGCTCAAGGTTATTACTCGCCTCGGCAAATTGAATGGGCCAAATGACAATATCAGCTTCATATTCCCGTTCGGACAATCCCTTCACATTCACTACTCGCTCATATTCTTTAAAGTCGATGGCGGCATTTCCCAGAAGATAGCCTAACGCAGACAACCCCAAGAACATAAACGCGCCAATGATAAAGGCGCTGATTCGACTATTATTTTCCTCCACAAGAATCCCCTCTGAAATTATTAAATTTTTTACTACCAAACAACACCCTCTTTACTTTACCAGTTTGTGAGGATTTCTGTTTGGGCAGGTTTTGTCACTACAACGATTAGGGATGGTCTTTGTGCCTTCAACCATCAAAGCACCACATTTCTTTCCATCCCGAAGAAATTGGCATTTCTTCCCTGTTGGGCATGTTTCTACATAAAAACCACACCCTTTCACCGTGCATTTATAAATGGGACCAAAACGGCCTCGCACTGGATCCAGGGTCCCCTTCTTACAGACAGTGCATTTAATCCCCGTAGGCGCCAGCTCACTAAACTTACAGTCTTTCGCCATCTCTAACCTCCACCAAATTCATTGCTGCTATCGAGCATAAACATAGCCCCTTCGGCATGTACCCCGAACGCATGCTCATTGAGCCTACCCCATTATTCAGTTTAAAAAGGAATTCACATTGCCCTGGAGTGAGCCAAAAGAAAAACTCTACCGAGGTTCGTCATCCTCGAAATCCGCTTCAATATCTTGCAATATGCTTTTGGCAAGTTCGACGACTTCTGGATCGGAATCTTGTAAGGCTTGTTGCAAAACGGCCTGGGCGGTTTCTTCGTCACGGGAAGCAAGCACCACGATCGCTTCCATACGTTGCTCGGGATTTGGATCGCTGGAGACAATTTTCGAGATTTGATCGATGGGAATAGGACCTTCGGATTCACCTAATAACTCCAACGCCATTCCACGAACTTCGGGACTCTGATCTTTTAATGCTTCGACGAGAGTAGACATCGCCTTTTCGATACCCTCGCCAGTCAACAATTCCAGGGCTGTCGTCCGCGTTTCAGGATCGTCACCATAAATAGCTTGGTGCTTCAACTCCTCTTCGGAGGTTTCAGGTTGTTCTGCAGGCTCATCTGGGGGAGCCTGGTGTTTTCGTTCTCGCCACTCTCCATTCTGTGAGAACTCGCCACGCGGCCACACATAGAGGTCTCGATCGGTCAACACAAAATTGGTATTCGCCAGCAATTGGGCTAAACCCTGACGAAACGGCACATCCTTCACAGTGAGGGTCACGAGCATCGTCTCAAGGCCAGGAGCCACATGACTTGTGAGAAACAAGGTTTGAGCCACTCGCTCGACCACGTCTACTAAAGACGCATCATGAAGGCGCAACGTCAGTTGTTCATGATCGACGGCAATCTGCAAGTCCGACCCGGCAGCCTGAGCAACGTCGGCCTGGTTGACTTGGCCCCAAGTCAGCAACATGGCTAACAGGGTAAAAACGATGGCCTGACCGGATTTCTGTTCCACTAGCTTTTCTGTATTCCTCTCCATGCTTTTGATTTTGAAACATTCATGAAGCCCAACGAGCTTGGACTACCCTGATTCTATCACTTGGGGCTCCCACCTTCACCCCCTTCATTAGATAGGTGAGATCACAATCCTAAAGAAGAGGCTGAAAAATGGGTTTCAGCCACCATACTATTTCAACTTCTATTGACGAACAACTGGATTATCACCAAATAGGTGGAACGGGATGAAGCAACCTCCAAGTAAGCATTCTCACATCCGTTCAAAAAAACAGGAAGGAATTTTCAACTACGGATTTTTTCCCATGGGGTAGTAGGACCTCTTCCCCAGGGTATCTCTCTGTTTATCAAGCTTCTTCATCTCAGCTTCCGACGGCCTCGCCATGGGCTCGCAGGTGACCAACGTGGCACAACTCCATTCGTAGAATTGCACAATGAGCCACAGCCCAAGAGGGATGGCTACTGCAACAGACATCGCAAAAAATAAGGCACGCATGGGAACAGAAAGTTTTTTCATGGGAAAGAAGGTAGGGGAAAAAGAAATGAGTAAAATAATTATCCTTACAAAGGCTAGAGCAACCCACGCTTTTGCAAATACTCTCGGTCGATCACAGTGTCTGGTTTGGGCGGAAGTTGCCCAGCATTTTGCATGAGGCGTTCGACATATTTGCCAATGAGGTCAGGCTCCAAGTTCACAGAATCTCCAGGCTGCTTGAGACCCAACGTCGTAACCTTGACCGTGTGAGGAATAATGGCGACGGATACCGACTTATCTGTGACCTCATTGAGGGTCAAACTCACCCCATCTATAGTGAGAGAACCTTTTTGAATACAGTAGCGAAGAATAGAATCAGGCACTTCAAATGTCAGGAGCATCGCATTGCCATCTTGTTGGCGATCGCGCAAAATCCCCACACCATCAACATGTCCAGACACTAAATGTCCACCGATTCGCTCATTCAATTTCATGGCTCGCTCAAGATTGACCGCCGCGCCGACGGCAAGAAATCCAAGATTTGTCACATTCAGCGTTTCGATGGATACATCGACCACGAAGTCGCGATCATTGACATCCGCCGCAGTTAAACAGACACCGGAAACACTTACACTTTCCCCAAGCTTCAGATCTTCTAAGGTCGTCTCTGCAAAAATTGAAAGCCGAGCACCAGTGAGGTTTCGGTCAAAAGTTTTGACCACCCCCATTTCTTCGACAATTCCGCTAAACATCCCGATGTTCCTTTTTATTTTTATCTATGAAGACGATCTTCACAACCCAGATAAACACCACCACTAACACCACCACTCCGGCTGCTGCGAACCCTCCAATTAAGAAATCGGCTGTAGTCACGGCCTCTTCCATCTCGCCCAATCCTTCCTTTACGAATGCTTTCCTGATCCCGGTTCCAGGGTTGTCTGCCGAAATGACATCACCCAAAACCCCCATGCAGCCAAAAACTGAAACACTCCCATGACTGTGAAGGCCCCAGTATAACTGATTGTGGCCACAAGCACACCCGCCAGGATCGGGCCACCGGCATGCCCTATATCCATGATCGTGCCCCGCAATCCCATGCCTGCCCCCACCTGCTCCGGTGCCGCAAGATCCGCGATTAATGCCGCTGAAGAGGAGGTGATCACCGCTTCTCCAAACCCAAATCCTGCAGCCAGCAATAACAACGACCAAAGCTGGGTGACATGGGGAATGCTCATGATGGTCACACCACAAATCACCAGGCCAAGAGTAATTAACGGACGTCGCCCCACTTGATCCGACACTCGGCCCATCACAGGTTTTGACAAAAACGACGTCAAGCCCTGAATCCCAAATAACATACCGCCTTCCGTCAAACTCAATCCAATCGACAACCCATATAATGGCAAGAACGCCATGAGCGTACCATTGGCCATCATCTTCGCGGCTTCGGCTCCACTGGTCGCCAGCATTTGCGCATGACCAATCACGGCTTTCAATCCTTGTCGCAAATTCGACCACACTTCACGGGAATCCTTTTGAGTGACAGGCGTCCCTTCAGGGTGCAAAAATAAAATGATCACATACAGAACCAACGCCAGTAGGCCAAACCCTCCTCCTGCCAAAAATGCCTGAGAGAACCCTGCGGTATCCACCAACCACCCGCCTAACATTGGCCCCAATAATGCTCCACCCTGGGCTGCAGATGTATACCATCCCAAGGCTGCTCCACGGCTCAGTGGATACATCGACGCTACGGACGCCAGAACCAAAGGGGTAAACACTGCGGTGGCTAATCCATGAATCACCCGTAGAACCGCGAGTACCTCGAGGTCCGTTACCCAAGGATAGGCAAAGGGTGGAAGCGCAAACGCCAAGACCCCCACCAGCATCAGTCGGCGGCGACTCACCACATCCGAGAGCGCCCCCATCGGCAATTTGAGGAACACTCCGGTGAGCGTGGACGCGGCCACAATAAAGCCCACAGCCACTGGGCCTGCGCCTAAGGATTCGGCGAAAGGCGCTAACGCCGGCATGCGGACAAGGTTGTAACTCATGAATGAACACAACCCGACGCCACACAGGATGAGAAATACAGGGGTCGATTTCATCATTGGCGTCATGATCGCAGCACCCGTAACTGACCGGCATCAATTTGTCGCGTGAATTGACTCATGGTGCAATGAAAGAAGAACTAAGGAAAGAGGATGCGGCAGGACCACACGGCTTGGATAGCCAGACAACTTGGCATCACGCATTGTTCGTACAGAATCCAATCTACAAAGTTGACGCTAGCACTAGGCTCAAAATCGTGTCAAACTCTCACACATTACTATAGAACCATCGAAAACATTATCCCTTCCCAATAACCCTATGAGGCATGACCAGGAATTCCCATCGAGTGTAAGCCCGATCTCTTTCCTATGAAACGTTCAACCGAATTTTTTATTCTTTTGGGCAGCATCGTAAAGTGGTTTGTCTTGGGCAGTGCCGTTGGCATTATAGTTGGAACATCAACGGCCCTATTTCTCTTCTTTCTTCAAGGCACACTTGCACTGACAGCACAGCTCCCCTACGCCATTGCCCTCTTGCCCGTTGGGCTCATGCTCTCGGCATGGCTCACAACCAAGGTGTCTCCAGAAGCCCAAGGGCATGGAACGGAACGGGTCATTCAAGCCATTCACCGACGAGATGGATTAATGAATGGGTGGGTTATCCCGACCAAATTATTCGCGACCATTGCGACGATCGCCTCTGGAGGGTCAGCCGGCAACATCGGTCCCTGTGCCCAAATCGGCAGCGGGTTGTGCTCCGTCCTTTCGGTCTTGTTTCGATTGGATGAAATTGATCGCAAACGCCTGGTCATTTGCGGAATCAGTGCGGGATTTTCCGCAGTACTAGGCACCCCAGTCGCCGGTGCCGTCTTTGCCGCAGAAGCGTTATATATTGGACGACTGTATTATGGTGTGCTCCTGCCTAGCGTGACCTCGGCTTTTGTCGGCTACTATGTGGCCTCAGCTTGGGGCATTGATTACTTTCAGTTTACTCCTCTCCCTATCCCGCCTCTCACCCTCCCATTTTTTGCGATCATCGGTCTGGCTGGGATCGTCTTTGGACTTGGCGCCTTGCTGTTTATTGAAATACTCAATCGAGGGAAAGACGTGGCCAACTTGGTTCGTCCCAATTGGATGATGATGGGGCTCGTGGGCGGATTGGGTTTAGCCACCCTTGCTTTCTTTTCATCCAGTGATTTTTTGGGATTGGGGTGGAGTACCGTTTCCCAAAACCTCAAGGGTGAATCAGTGGTATGGTATTCGTTTCTTGTCAAGACACTCGCCACCAGCATTACCTTAAACTTTGGCGGAAGTGGCGGCATTATCCTGCCCATCTTTTTTGTGGGCTCCTCCCTTGGTTCAATATTTGCCCAATGGCTTCACGTCGATCTTGCCACATTTGCCGCCCTCGGCGTGGTCAGTCTCTTAGCGGGCGCCACCAATACGCCCATCACGGGAATCGTTTTAGCCATGGAATTATTTGGCCCGGGGCTTGCTCCCTATGCCGCCATCACTTGCACGATGAGTTTTTTACTCACCGGTCATCGGAGCGCGATCCCAACACAACTCTTGCCGTACTCCAAATCGCCAAGCATCACTATTGAATCAGAAGAGGAGATTGAACAGGCTACCCTCTCCCCCGCCCCTCGGTATTCCGCCACCCGTGAAACACTCAAAAACCTCCTCACATTCGGCAAGCGCCCTCCTAAATAACCCGCTCACGTAACTTTTTTAACATTTCTCTAATCCACAATATTTAGAAGTCCTGGAATAACCGAATACTATACTTTGAGGTCATACAGTTAAAAACCCTTCATGAGATCAACTTACGTACCTTTCCCTCAGCATTTTTATCTTGACAAAATTTAGGTCTTGAAAGATCATCCGATTTTTTAAAACAGGGTTTATTGATTCTCACGATCCATTATTCGATTTATGCAGACCGTCCTTATCTCTTACTCATTCTTCATGTGTTTCAACATCACGAGGTTTTCCAGGGAAACACGTCGATTGTGTCGTGATTTCTCGGGGGCCATGGAGGCTGGCATGAGCTTTGTGCCACCACTGAGTTTCGAGAACGACCAAGGAGGGTCACAACATGCAATCACCTGTCAGCAGGAATGGACAAGTGTGGTCAATTATCCTGGCGGGAGGCGAAGGGACGCGCCTCACGCCCATGGTCCAGCAATGGTTGGGCCAGGCCTTACCAAAGCAGTATTGCGCCTTTGTTGGAACGCGCACGATGTTCCAACATACGCTTGATCGGGCGCAGCAAGTTTCCTTTCCAGATCATACCGTCACCGTCATTGCCCGCACGCATGGGGAATATGCTCTTCCCCAATTTGGGCATCGTGCCTCTGGCACGGTCATCATCCAACCTGAAAATCGTGATACCGCCGCCGGCATTTTCCTCCCACTCACGTACATTCGCACTCGTTCACCACATGCCGTCGTGACGGTTTACCCCTCGGATCATTTCATTTTCCCCGAAGCGCCATTTGTCGATGCCGTGCAACAAGCCACTTGGACCGCGCAGCGCTTCCCAGACCGGTTGGTGCTACTGGGGATTGCTCCTGATCACACCGAATTACAATATGGGTGGATCAAGCCAGCACAGGAACTGGATCATATGGCAGGATTCCCTGTCCGAGCCGTTGAAGCATTTTTAGAGAAACCCACTCTCTCTGAGGCCTTGCAGGCGCAGCGATCCGGAGCTCTCTGGAATACCTTTGTCATGGCTGGTAAAGCGAGTACGTTGTGGGAATTAGGTTGGCGTTGTCTCCCAGAACTGATGCCCCTCTTTGACAAATTAAGTCGGGCGATTGGCACGTCTCAGGAAGGCCATATTCTTGAGCTTATTTATCAGCAAATGCCCAAACGAAACTTTTCATGTGATCTTTTGCAAAAAGTCCCAGATCGTATTGCCGTGATCGAAGTGAAGGGAGTGCTGTGGAGTGATTGGGGACATCCTCAACGAGTGATTTCTACGTTGAGACAAATTGGGAAAAGCCCTCGATTCCCAGAACATCTGGTTGGAGTCTAACAAGATTCATCCGTGGGCGTTGTTAAATTCAGTTGAGCAAGATTCAGGGAAACTTTAAAGAGGAACTTCGTTAAGCAAGGGTAGATTCAAAGGCTTCCTGTTCAGTTTCGTAAATAGGAACCATAGATGGCAGATCAAGGTTTTCGAGGAGGGCTTTGACATTCCCACGTGGCTGGACCCAACTCATTCGGCGATGAAGACCGGTAAATTGCACATAGGCCAACACTAAGAAACCTAGCCCCGCACTATCGATAAAGGTAAGGGACTGGAGATTAATGACCAGATGTTCTTGTTCAGTCCGACAACATTGGGTAATGATGGCTTTAAAATTCCATCGGGCCGAGGCATCTAGTCGACCATGAAGATCAACAACGGTAGCTTCTTTATGCCCTCGTACAACCACTTCCATTTTGTGAAACCCTCCCCCCTTGGGGTTTCTTATCGGTCAAAGAGCTGGGGAACTTAACTAGGGAAACAACCCTAGCTATTACCCACTAGAATTTATCTAACTCCGCATATCCGTTACAAGATTTGGTCAAAAATTACATAGTAATCTTTGTACTTCCTGTCAGATATTGTTAATATTTTCTTCTATTCATGCCTCCTGCCATACACCCAGTCGACCTCATTCAAGTTCTTCGAAACAAACAGCTCACACCAGCTATTGTGTTTTTCACCTCACGTCGGGCGTGTGACGAAGCCATTGATAGCTTTGAGCATCGCCACGTCCCCATTCCAACAAAGCGAATGGCCGCGATCAAAAAAGTCCTGGAACCCATTATTGAAGAATACCCCAGTATCGCCCATCACCCTTTTATTCCAATTGTGGAACAATATGGCGTGGCGGCTCATCATGCCGGGCACCTACCCTCCTGGAAAATTGCCATTGAGGAACTGATGCGCAAGGGATGCTTGGATGCCGTGTTCGCCACCACCACCTTAGCCGCCGGAGTCGACTTTCCCGCACGGACAGTCGTCATCACCCAATCAAGTGTGCGGAAGGCTAAGGACTTTATGGAACTCACCGTGAGTGAAATTCAACAGCTAGCCGGCCGCGGTGGACGACGAGGCAAAGACTTCGTGGGCTTTGTCGTGATTACGCCGTCCCCCTATATCGATATCGGCCACATCGCCAAGGGATTAACGGGAAACCCCGAACCAATCGACAGTCAATTCGTAACTTCCTATCCCATGGTCCTGAATTTATTGAAAGCTCATACGATCGATCACATTCAACCAATCTTGGAAAAAAGTTTTGCGCAGTTTCAGCTCAACCAACGAGCCAACACGTTTGAAACCAAACTCGATGGCATAGATCAGGAGTTAACCGACTATGGCCAACGAGAATGCGCAGATTGGATTACCCAATGGCAATCCTTTGAATTGGCCAAACGACGGCGATCTCATCGTTTCGTCAAAATCCCTCATGAAACGGCTGAAGTCAATGCACGGCTCTCATTTCTCACTCCTGGCCGAGTGGTAGCTCTCTCGCGCGAAAGAGCCATTGTGCTGCGACAATATCGAAGTCGCGGCCAAGCCCATGCCATGCTGACGGTTCTCCGCAGTCGAGGGCGTATTGTTGAATACCCAGCCGGATCAGTCACCGAGGTCGTTGACCAGATCATTGATCTAGTGGAAATAAAATCATTCCCCTGGTGCAACGCTGCAAGCCTTGACCACGCCATTCAAATGTTAGAAGAGTTACCAACGCGGGTCCGGCCATTACCTATCAGAGTGGAAGAGAACTCTTCGGAAGAGGATTCTTCAGAAGAGAATTCAGTCCTCACCGAAACATTGAACGATGAATTTCCATGCCCCGCCTGTCCCTCACGTCATGCCTGTCGAAAAGATCATGCCCCGGCATTGCGCCTTCGCCAAGAAGGACTTCGGCTGACGAAAACGATTCATACACTTCGCACAGAACTATGGCACCGATTTCAGCAACACATTGAAGTGTTACAAAAATTTGGGTATCTCACCCCCAGCTGCCAACTGACCTCCGATGGGGAATGGGCACGGCACATTCGGATCAATCACTCCTTACTCATCACAGAACTCATTCGCATGGAAGCCTTCGATGGCATTGAACCCGCGCTGCTCACCGGTGTGTTGGCAAGCATTGCTATTGACGACGACCGTCCTGGTTCTTACCCCAGACGTAGCTCCGGACTGGGTTCTGTGTTGAAACAAGTGCGGACTGTGGCGCATTCCTTAGAGGCCTACGAAGATCCACCACTTCTGCGCTCAGACATTGCCGCCGTCGCCGAGGTATGGGTAGCCGATCAAAATCTTCCGTGGAGTCAATTGATTCGCATGACGTCGATGGCTGAAGGGGACATCTATCGCCTACTCGCCCGCACCTTAGAATATCTGTCACAAGTGTATAGCTTAAAAGCCACGCACCCCAGCCTCGCTGAGGTTTCGGACAAAGCCATGGATCTCATGCGGAGAGATGTGTTGGAGGAATTGCCGTAAATCAAATGGCCTCTTTTCGTCCCCTCTAGCTTTCAGGGAAAATAAACACATGGAAACTATGACACACGACGAACTTTCCCGACTGCTCTACGATCAACCCGTGAGGCTTCTCCATCGATTAGCCAAGGGACGAGTGCCGCGCTTCTTTCGGATGGGCAAACACCGCATCATCCAAACGTTGCTTGACTTTCCACCGAACCATCGAGCTCGACTGGTAGCTGACCTGGAAGCCATGATTCAGGAGGGACCGCCACCCAAGCTAGCCAAACGACCAGCACGATCGAAAGCGCAAGCGGCACCACCCAAAGTAAAAGCTCCAGCGCCACCAACACACCGTGCGATCGACCATCCACTTGAGCCAGCCACTTCTACGGAAGAGTTGCTGGAAGGCATTGGAGTGCCAATTGCCAAAACCTTTAAGCCTGACCCTTGGCAGGAAGAAGCCATAGAACAATTAGCCACCAACGATGTCATCGTCAGTGTGCCAACGGGCAGCGGCAAAACCTATGTAGCCGTCGAAGCCATGCGTCGGGCGATCGAAGCCGATCAAACCGTTATTTACACATCACCGCTCAAGGCGTTATCCAATACGAAACTCACTGAGTTCTCCCAAATCTTCGGGCCCGATCAGGTTGGCATCCTCACCGGCGATCGTCGGGATAATCCGCAAGCGCCCATCCTCATCATGACCACGGAGATTCTTCGGAATTTACTCTACGATGCAGCGGGTGGAGAAATCGATTTGCGAATCGATACCTTAGGCTTAGTCATTTTGGACGAATCACAATTCATCGCCGACCCCGAACGCGGCGTGGTGTGGGAAGAAACGATTATCTTTTGCCCGTCACAATCACGACTGCTCTTACTCTCTGCTTCAATTGGCAACCCCGATGAAATCGCCGCATGGATCACCTCAATCCGAACCGTCCCCTGCCATCTCATCCATCATCGCAATCGATCCGTCCCCCTTCGGGCAACCTACCTCGACCCCTCAGGCACACTCTCACCCCTCTTCCGCACCAAAGACATCACCCACGGCAAAGGCTTTGCCATCCACCCCGAAACCAAGCGCCTCTTCACCGAATACGAACACCAAACCACGGGTCCCCGCTATAGACGGTAAAGTGCAAAACCAGACTTTAATTCTCTAGGCCAATACTTAAGGGGCTTTTCTTATCCATTGCACGTACGACACAAATCTAAAATAAAGCCAATGTTAAATCACACCGAAGGATAAGACATGAAAATACGATATGACATCGTAAGAAATGACTTCCTAGCTTTTGGTGAACACTTCTATGCTAACTCTGCCTATACTTATCAAGTCATGTCTAATAAGAGATGGCGAACGACTGCCGGGATTTTCATTGTGTTTTGTATCTTTGAACTTTTCTGGAGAACACCGATATTTGTTGCACTAGGGTTTTTATTTGCTGCCGCGAATTTCCATCTTTATCCAAACTCTTACCGGCGCTCTTTCATCAAACATTTCACTAATTATTTAGATGAAGGTTCAGGAAAAGGAATATTAGGGGAACACGAACTAGACCTAACAGAATCTGGCATCGTTGAAAGAACCGATTTCAATGAACACAATGTAACTTGGCAGGGAATTGGAAAAATCGTTTCGACTAAAGACCACACCTTTATTTACGTCGGAGAAAACATGGCACATATTTTACCTCGATCATCTATTCTGGAGGGTAATTATGAAAGTTTCGTTAATGCCCTGAACCATAAATATTCCCACCAAAGGTCGAGCAAGGCAGTACAAGTAAGCGACAATTAGTCCTCGTAAATTGCAGCTACCATCTTTCAATCTGAATCATTTGAACATAGTATGTCTTTTCTCTCCACGTTGGGCGCGACGGAGCCGGAGTCCCGAATCGACTTTTTTGGCGAGGACTGCCTGAGCGTACCGAGTTTCCGAGCCATCTTATTCGGGGCGGAGGTGGAGGTACCCCAGAGGGGCCGCGCACGGGCGGAAATGGTTTTGGGTCCTTTTGCCGAAACAAAAGAACCTCGTCTGCAGGGGCGAAACCCTGCTACGATAATTTTTTGGCTAGGATTTTGAATGAATACTTTGGAAGATTTTGATCGGAGAAAATCTCTAACCACTTCCCCTTACAAAGGGGAAGGATCAAAAAGCAGATTACATCAATCGGCGTTCAGACAGTTTCTTTTTCACTTCTGGCTCTTTATTCGGCACGCAGATATCACATTGGCAGATCTTTCGAAGATTGCCAAAAGAATACAACCCCGTATCGTGGCCATCACTCCAAATGAACCGCAAAGCGTAGTTGCCAACCTGTTCAATGTCTTTGACAATCATGAGCATCGGCACATCTTCATCTTTAAGTTTGAGTTCGCCCGTCCATTCATCAGTGCACGCCGCACAAGGGCAATGAAGCCGTAAATATCGAATGGGATAGACACCTGCATGGCCATCACTCCACTCGACACCGAAGACACCCTTCTCGATCCAATTCATATCTTTGGGTTGGATAGTCTCGTCACTCATTTTATTTACGCTTTCTCCACCACAGATTTTTCCTTCGCCATCCCATACACCGCTAACGGTTCAGCCGCCAGAAAATCAATGGCTGGCAAACGTTTACCGACCACAGCTCTGGCATACGTGTCAATAATATCTTCTAGCTCGCGCCGCATCTGACCTTCGGCTTTAAGGCGCAGGGCTACGGCAAACCGCATGCGACGTGCTTGCTGCACAAAGGCGACACTGCCAGGGGACATCTCTAAACAATAATCCCAACTCGCTTGATTGCACCCCTGACATAAGAGACCTCCAGCCGATGGGGAAAACCGTGGGAGCCACGGTCCAAAATCCTTACCGCACGAGGCACAGTGATCAACCTGCGGACGGAACCCGGTATGTGTGAGCACATGAATCTGGAAAATGAGGGTGGTCAAGGAATGATCCTCCGACTCAACCAAAGCTCGCAGTCCCTCTCGGAGTATGAAAAAGAGTTGGTGGCTTGGATCGCGATCGGCGGTAATAGCTTCAACTAGAGATACCATTCGAGAGGCTGCGGATATTCGCTCGAGATCTTCGCGTAACCCAGAGAAGTTCTCCAAAATATTTATCGCAGTGATTGAGGCAAGGTTATCGCTGCGCTTGTCAAACAACGTGAGGTTCACGGAAGTGAATGGTTCGAGCGCTCCACCAAAACGATTTTTCATTTTTCGCGCTTCCCGCGCAATCCCTCGTACCTTCCCAAGTTTGTAGGAAAAAAACGTCACGATGCGATCAGACTCTCCCCATCGTATGCTCTTGAGTGCTATGGCTTCAGTTGTGATATGTGCCATAAGAATTTTACAGGATGTTCAAAATGGTTCGTCCAGCAGAGCCGCAGGCAGACGCCTCCAACGTCCTGCTACCGAATGTACTCCAACATCAGGGTTGCCAGCCCAAGATAAATCGTGACTCCAGTGATATCCATGGCGGTGGTAATAAACGGACCGGCTGCCACAGCGGGATCGATCTTAAACTTTTTTAACAACAGCGGCGTGACCGTAGCCATGCTTGCGGAGATAAGAAACGTGAGGAGGATCGAAACCCCAACCACGAGACCTAAAAATCCACTGCCTTGCCAGACCCATCCTGTAATCAATAATAAGGTTCCGCAAATAATCCCCAGGAACAATCCAATCCGCAATTCACGAAAGACGACTTTCCAAATATCACTCAACTCCACACGCCCCGTGGCCAACCCTCGTATAATAAGTGTTGATGATTGCAAGCCAAGGTTCCCACTCATCGCGGCAATGACCGGAATAAACGTGATAATCGCGACGACTTCTTGAATCGTAAAACGAAACCACCACAAAATGACCCCTGATGCAAGACTTCCCACTAAATTCGTAAATAACCAGGGGAGGCGATGTCCAACCGCTTGCAGGCTGGTTGTATGCATCTCCGCATCTTCCTCCGCAGCGCCGGCCATCTTTAACATATCTTTCGTGTCTTCTTCTCGGATCACGTCCACGATATCATCGACGGTAATGATCCCCACCAATCGTCCATCATCGACTAACACAGGGATGGCCAAGAGATTATAGTTGGCCACTTGTCGAGCCACTTCCTCCTGATCAGTATCAACCGTCACGCTGAGCACATCTCGCATAAGCATGCTGTTCAATGGGGCCGTGGGAGCCACGACGAGAAGTTCTCGCAAAGACACCACCCCCGTGAGCTTTCCCTCTGCGTCGGTCGCATAGATATAAAATACCGTCTCAGCCTTGGTGGCTTGTTGCAATCGCTGGATGGCCTCCTGCGCGGTGGTATCTTCAGGAAGAGCCAGAAACTCGGTGGTCATGATGCTCCCAGCCGTACCTTTAGGATAGGCCATCAAATTGACGACTTCTTGCGATTCTTCAGCCTTCATCAATGTTAAGATGTCTTGCGCACGCCCCTCAGGGAGCACACCCAAGATATAGGCCACGTCATCCGCCGGTACGGAGCGAATCATCCAGGCAATTTCAGCAGCATTTTGATCTTCCAAGATCTGGGGAATCATTTCTTTACTGAGCTCACTGACAACCTGCCCTTGCTCAGCAATGCCTTTCACTAATTCAAAAATAGTTCGACGTTCTTGCGGGGTGTCTAAATGTACGATGACTCGAGAGATATCGGCAGGATGTAACCGATTGATCAGGTTCGCCAAATTTGCAATCGCTCCCCGCTTGAGCAAACGACGCACTGAGAGCAAGACCACATCAAATTTGCTTTGATGGCCATGCTCCAAAGCGGGAACCTCGACCTTGGCTCCCTCTCCGACTGGCTGCTCTGTCATTTTGGCTGGTTCGATCATCTCTTTTTTAATATCCCAAATCGACAAGCAAGCTTTCATTATCGCGCCAGGCTTCCTTGACCTTCACATGCAGGTCGAGAAATACCTTCACGCCCATTTCTTTTTCAAGGTCAAGTCGTGCTGCCGTTCCAATTTCTTTGAGACGCGCCCCACCCTTACCAATGACAATCGCCTTTTGGCCAGACCGTTCCACCAAAATAGATGCCGCAATTGAAAACAGCTTGCCCTGTTCCAGAAACTCATCAATGGTGACCGCCACGGCATACGGCAATTCCGCCTGAGTTTGTTCCAAGACTTTTTCCCGAACGGTTTCCGCGGCTAATCGTCGCAATGATTGATCCGTCACGAAGTCATCCCCATAGGCTCCACCCTCTTGCTCAGAAAATCGTGCAAACACGAGTTCCCGTAATCGATCCACGTTTATCCCCGTTTTCGCAGACATGGGAATAATCTCCGCCCAATCTCCTAACGACTGATAGGCATCAATCACCGGCAGCACCTTGGGTTTACTGATGACATCGACTTTATTGACCAACAAGAAAATTGGCATATCTTTAGGCCGATCAGGCATGGAAAATATTTGTTGAATCACAATCCGATCTCCAGTTCCAGGCATCCTCCGCCCATCAACCATGACCGCCAGCAGATCCGCCTCATGCACCGTATCTAATGCCGCACGCACCATGCGTTTATTCAGCCGATGCCAGGCCCGATGTAACCCCGGTGTATCCAAAAGGGCTAACTGCCCTTCAGGAAAATGCGCAACGCCAAGAATACGTGATCGCGTCGTTTGCGGTTTATTCGACACGATTGCAATTTTTTGTTTAACGAGGGTATTCACAAGCGTGGACTTGCCAACATTCGGGCAGCCCACGATAGCCATTGTTCCAAATTTCATAAGCGGTATTTCAAGAAAACAGGAGGTGGAAGAGATAAATACTCAGGAAGGATTAGCGGGTCAAATTCACATCATCTACCCATTTACGATTCCCTCCAATGACGATTTGGCCTTCAGCGACACTCAGCGCATACACGTTCATGGGCCTGTTATTGTGCCTCCACCAATTGATACACGACCTCCCCTTTCTTCACGTACCCTAAACGTTCTCTAGCCAATTTCTCAAGCGTAAAGGGATCATGCTTCACCAGATGAATTTCCTTTTCCAACGCCGCGTTGGCTTGCTCAAGCTGCGAAATCTCTTGATTCATCCGGTCTAACTCATCAGCCATACGCATGTATTGAGTGATTTCCGTACCTTCTAGTAACCAGACCACCAACACGGCGATTCCAAACACGAGCGCCAAAGGTTTCTGCCAGGCGCGTGGAATAGTTGACGTCTGGTGGGTATCAATCACGCGTTTTTGATTGGCTCGGATCAAATACCTGCACCCCGTGTTTGAATCACCTGATGCCCACGATATTGTGCAGCTTTCCCCAATTCTTCTTCAATCCGCAAGAGCTGGTTATATTTGGCCAGACGATCCGTGCGTGACAATGACCCAGTTTTAATTTGTCCTGCATTCAGCGCCACAGCCAAATCCGCAATCGTCGTATCTTCAGTCTCTCCCGACCGATGAGAAATGATGACACCATACCCTGCGCGCTTGGCCATTTCCACGGTTTCCAGAGTTTCGGTCAGCGTACCAATTTGATTGACCTTGATCAGGATCGCCGTTCCAGACTTTTCCCGAATGCCTTTGGCGAGATATTCAATATTCGTCACAAATAAATCATCACCTACCAATTGCACACGATCGCCTAATCGATCAGTAAGTTGCTTCCAACCCTTCCAGTCGTCTTCATTCAGTCCGTCTTCAATGGAGACGATGGGATATTTATTGACTAACTGCTCGTAGAAATCACTCATCTGTGCGGACGATTTGGCGACCCCGCCTTCCGCTTGCAACACATAGCCCTTTTTCCCATAGAACTCACTGGCTGCAGCATCCAGGGCTAACACCACATCACGACCAGGTCGATAGCCTGCCTTGCGAATCGCGTCGGCAATCACGGCCAAGGCCTCTTCATTGGATTTTAACGCAGGCGCAAACCCGCCTTCATCGCCGACCGCCGTGCTTAATTTTTGCTTCTTTAACAAGGCTTTCAAATGATGGAAGATCTCAGTCCCCATGCGAAGGGCTTCACTAAAGCATGACGCGCCAACCGGCATAATCATGAACTCTTGAATGTCCAAACCATTATCCGCATGCGACCCACCATTAATAATATTCATCATAGGCACAGGGAGTTCACGCGCATTCGCCCCCCCAATGTATCGATATAAAGGCTGTTTTGTTTCAGCCGCGGCCGCACGAGCCACTGCCAAGGACACACCTAGTAACGCATTAGCTCCAAGACGCGATTTTCCTTTCGTGCCATCCAAGGCAATCATGGCAGAATCCACCGCCGTTTGGTCCAGCGCATTCATGCCTTTCAGTTTTGGTGCCAGGGTTTTTGAAATGCTGAGCAAGGCCTTATTGACGCCTTTACCCATCCACTTCTTAGGATCCTTATCCCGCAATTCGAGCGCTTCACGGGTTCCAGTCGATGCCCCAGACGGAACTGCCGCCCGGCCCCACGCACCGCTAGATAATTGCACATCGACTTCAACCGTCGGTGTCCCACGCGAATCGAGAATTGCACGGCCTTTCACGTCTTGAATTGCACTCATTCAAAGTTTCCTTTTCAGGCAAGAGTCAACAATGAGATATTCCCCTCTCTAAGGAAGGGACCCTGATCCCATCATACTAATTTTCACGCTTTTGACAAGCAAATTTACAGGGTATGGTTTGGGAAAATGTCTGAAAAATGATGAGGGTTTAAGACGAGAGGGCCCGTTTGAGAAGTTGGTTGACTTTTTGGGGGTTGGCATTTCCCTTGGAGGCTTTCATCACCTGGCCCACTAAAAACCCGAGCACGGTTTCTTTTCCACCACGATATTGTTCCACTTGGGCCGCATTATTTTTTAGCACTTCTTGGATCATCTGTTCTAACGCCCCTTCATCAGAGACTTGTTGCAGGCCTTTTTCTTCGACTAATTGCGCCGCCGATTTTTCTCCTGCATACAGGTCAGGAAAAATATCTTTAGCAGCTTTCAAACTAATCGTGTCATTGTGAACTAATTGCAGCAGTTCGACTAAACGTTCCGGAGAAACTGGTGAAAATTCCACTGGCGTTCCAGCCTGGTTGAGCTCCCGCAGCAATTCCCCCATGATAAAATTACTGACGGTTTTGGGTTCGGCAAACTTTTTGACGCAAGCCTCAAAATAGTCCGCGAGTTCCCGAGAGCTAGTGAGCACTCCGGCATCGTATTCTGGCAGACCATGCTCTTTCATAAACCGGTGCTGACGCGCTTGAGGTAATTCTTGCAGGGTACCGCGCAGTTCTTCAATCCATTCCTCGTCAATCGATAGCGGCAGAAGGTCGGGATCTGGAAAGTACCGATAGTCGTGCGCTTCTTCTTTACTGCGCATAATAGCTGTCTGACCAAGCTCGATATTCCACAACCGGGTCTCTTGGTGAATTGTGCCACCTTCGTTTAAGACTTTGGTCTGACGTTTGACTTCATACTCCACAGAATCTTTGACGTTTTTAAACGAATTGATGTTTTTCAATTCGACTTTGGTGCCATAGGTTTCTGATCCCACCGGACGAATTGAAATATTGGGTTCGCACCGCAAATTGCCTTCTTCCATATTTCCATCACACACATCGAGATAGACCAACATATCGCGAAGCGATTTCAAGTAGGCCACGACTTCGTCAGCTGAACGCATGTCCGGTTCGGTCACGATTTCCAACAACGGAGTTCCCGTACGGTTCAAGTCAACAAAACTATGTCCACCATCATTTGCATGAATGTTTTTCCCAGCGTCTTCTTCTAAATGCGCGCGACAAATCCTTACACGTTTGGTCGCCCCTTCCACGTTGAGGTCAATCCATCCCTCTTCGCAAATCGGTTCTTCGTATTGGGAAATTTGATAGCCCTTGGGGAGATCGGGATAGAAGTAGTGTTTCCGCGCAAAAATATTCGTGGACCGAATCGAACAGTTCAAGGCAAGGCCAGTTCGAATCGCCATTTCCACGGCACGCTTATTGATGACCGGGAGAGAGCCTGGTAATCCTAGGCAGACGGGACAGGTTTGAGAGTTGGGCGCACGACCGAATTCCGTCGCACACCCACAAAACATTTTGGATTGGGTTCGCAATTGCGCATGGACTTCGAGGCCGATAACAGTTTCAAAGGTCACGGTTGCGAATTAGTCTCATCACGAG
>JAJDBO010000006.1 GCA_029261305.1 Nitrospirales bacterium | reverse complement strand
AAGCTGGTCAGGGAGATGTCTTTAAGATGATGGCGAGAATGTACTTGGCCTGGGAACGTCATGAGGACGCCATTGCCTGTGCTCAAACCAGCCTTGATATTGCCAAACGGTTACGGGATGAACTCAGAATGGGTGGGGCCTGGTACGTGCTCGCCGGTTGTCATGAAGCTTTGGGGCACGATGAAGAAGCCGCTCGATTTTTACATCGAGTGCTCAAAGTTGATCGTAAATATGGATTGCCAAAACTTGAAGAAAATACCCAGCGCCTTGAAGTTCTTCGACAACGATTAGTCAATGCGCGTGAAGCATCAACAACGGAAAGTGAGACAACTCATGAGTGAAACTCCTCATACGGAATGGCCACAGGTCCAAGCACACCTCAAAAAAACCATCCACGGGTTTGAGCAATATGAAGCAGATGGAGCGTTAACCTTGCAGCTGGATGATGAAGATTGGCAACTCGAAATCACTCCACAAGGGTTTCTCATCTGTCAGGCAGGATATGCGCTTGAGGATATGGAAAGCCTCTTGTCTGATGGCACTCCAGAAGACCTAGGGACCGATGAACTTGCCAAACAGGTGAAATTTTATATCAATCAAGTGGTCTCGAAATATCGTCCTTGTCTCAAAGCTGAAGGATTTACGGAGCGAACGGAAATGAATGATGAATATGTGGCCGTTTTTTTTGAACGGCCCGTGGATTTAGCCAACTTACCAGAGCTTGATCAATTCATTACTCAATATCGAAAACAATTTTCCGCCTCATAAATGGACGGACTCAAATTTTCACAAAGGACATGTTCATGAATGTTCAACAACCCATTCGTACGATGAGTGATTTCCGAGATGCGATGTATGGCTTTCGTTTGCCGAGAATATTAGCCACCGCTTTAGATCTCGATGTATTTACCAAAATGGGTGCTCGGTGGTGGACTTCCAAAGCCTTAGCCAAAACCTTGAAAAGTAACGAACGCGGAGTCGAGATACTTCTGCGAAATTTAGAAACCGTGGGTTTACTCAAGAAACGTGGGACGTCTTACGGGGTTGGCAAACTTGGTCAATTATTTCTCAACCAGAAAAGTTCAGATTATCAAGGGGCCTATCTCGGGCTCTTACATCATCAGTGGGAAAATTGGGCGCAACTCACGGATACGGTTCGTACAGGAAAACCTATTGAAAATGATGGGCCGGATGATCCTGATGATCGGCGTTCCTTCACCTGGGCCATGCATCAACGGTCTCTGCCAAATGCTAAACAGGTGGCAGCACAATTCAATCTTTCCAAGGTTGGTTCGTTGTTAGATGTGGGTGGAGGACCAGGAACCTATGCCTTAGAATTTTTAAAGAAGAATCCAAAACTTCATGCAGGAGTATGGGATCGAGAAGCCGCACTGGAAGTGGCCCAAACGATTGCGAAACCTCTTCGACATGGCAAACGCCTCTCTTATTATCCAGGGGATTTATTTGCCGATGATATTCCAGGAAAATTTGATGTCATCTGGTTATCGAACGTACTTCACATTTTTTCACCAAACGAAAATAAAACGCTGTTTCGAAAACTTAAACGCGCCCTCAATCCCGGCGGACGCATTCTCATTCAGGATACCTTCCTCATGGAGAAACCCGGATTCGATAAAGAAGAAACCAACCTCTTTGCCGTCACCATGCTGCTCTACACTCCCACCGGCAACACTTACAGCGCCAAAGACGTCCAAAAATGGCTTAAAGCCTGCGGCCTCAAAAAAACAAAATGTCTTCAAATGAAAAAAAGCACGGGCGATTGGGATGGAGTAATTATTGAGGGTAAGGTTTCTTAAAGATCTGGCAGGCGCAGAGACCTATACTGTTAAGGAATATCCTTGATCTTCATATCTGAGAATACGCCTTTTCCTCCAAAGGTAATCAAGAGGAAATTTAACAGACCGGTTGTGAGGATCACCACGATGAATGCCGCAGAGTCAAATTCACTGGTGACACTCTGCACGGCCGTCGAAATATCTAGTGCCAACCCAACTGTGCCGTAAATGACGGCAACCATAAGCGCCCAACGTTTTCCGGTCAGGCATAGGGCTCCCACGAGTATCGGCATCCCAAATTGAAAAATATTCCAAAAAACACTTTCCGATTGCGACGCAGGATCTTCGGTGGATTGTAGTGACTGAAGGGCCATAGCACCTGCGAATAGGCCGAAACAGAGCAGGGCCATAAGCTGGTGTGTTTGGGGTGATGATGGAGAATTTTTCACGGTGAAATAGGTGCCAAAACGATGGCCTTGAATTTAGCTTGCTTGGGATGAAATGATTTTTGCAGGCAAGAGAACCGTGATTGAGATATCGACTCCATTTCCAAATTTGACATCGATAAATCCTTGATGTTCTTGGATAATTTGATTCGCAATTGCCAACCCAAGCCCTTCGCTCTGGAGGGTGGGGCCTGGCCTCTCCTCAATGATTGGACTCTGAGTAAATAAAAAACCATCATCCCCCTGGAATTCTGTTAACGGCAATCCTCCACGAGCAAGAGTCATTTCTAACTCAACCCAAGGCTCTTCTTCTGATTTCATACGAGGTCTGGTAATCACCGAGATGGTACCCCCCACTGGTCCGAGAACGTCCAGGCTACTCATTAAGATGTTAAGCACGACCTGTTTAATTTGTTGTCGGTCTATCCACAGAGGGGGAATGTGTTTGGACAAGATTTTTTCAATAATCACTGGCTTGGACGTCGGGATTGCTTCAATAAAGTACAAACAAGATTCCAACATCTCGTTGAGATGTTCTTGGCGAAGCTGTGGTTTGGTCTGCCGGGCATAGTCTAAGACTTCTTTGATGAGCCGTTCAATTTTAGCGACATCTTGGGCGACGACTTCCGATAATTTTCCGACATATTCCGGGTCTTGGATTTGATTGGGCACTTGGGTGACGAAAGTTTTGATCGATCCAAGCGGGGGTTGAATTTCATGTGCCAATCCCCCGGCCATAGACTCTAGTGATCTCAATCG
>JAJDBO010000050.1 GCA_029261305.1 Nitrospirales bacterium | reverse complement strand
GCCATGACAAGAAGTGTGCCATTGGACCGGGTGTGGGATGAAGCGTTGTTGTGCTACGCACAAAATGGCGAACCGCTTCGTCCTGAGCAAGGGTATCCACTTCGCTTGTTGTTGCCAGGATGGGAAGGGAATACCTGCATTAAATGGTTGCGGCGATTGAAACTAGTATCCGCTCCCCTTATGACGCGTGAAGAAACTTCGAAGTATACCGACTTGATGTCTGATGGAACTGCTCGCCAATTCACATTCGACATGGAAGCCAAATCCGTCATCACTAGCCCGTCTGGTGGACAACACCTCAAGGCCAAAGGGTTTGTCGAAATTCGCGGATTGGCCTGGAGTGGCCACGGCCGAGTCGAAAAAGTCCAAGTGAGTGTTGATGGAGGAAAGACTTGGAAAAAGGCAGAATTGCAAAATCCAATTTTGCCCAAATGTCACACACGATTCCGTCTTGCCTGGCAATGGGATGGTCAAGAAGCTATCCTCCAAAGCCGGTGCACCGACGAAACCGGCTATCAACAACCCACACTGAAGGAATTAATCAAAATCCGAGGCACCAATTCCTACTACCATAATAATGCCATCCAAAGCTGGAAGATTGACGAAGATGGGAATGTTCAAAATGTACAAGTGTGAACGGTTTTCCTTCTTCTCCAAACGAGTTGTGTCGTTCCACTATTTTTCAAAACTCACCTTTTTTATTCTTATCCTGCTCGCCTATCCAGGGGCCAATGTTTGGGGTGATGCTGGGCACGAAGGTTTTCATCTTGGTCGTGTGGCGACGGATGAGGAGGTGCGGGGTTGGGATATTGATGTGGGGCCTGATGGTGCGGGGTTGCCTCTTGGCGAAGGGTCCGTTGCGGATGGCGCTAAGGTCTATGCTCAGTACTGTGCGAGTTGTCATGGAGCGACTGGGGTGGAAGGGCCGATGCCGAAGTTGGTGGGTGGGCAGGGGAGTCTGGCGAGTCCCAAACCAGTCAAAACGATTGGCAGTCATTGGCCCTATGCCACGACCTTATACGATTACATTTTTCGGGCGATGCCGTTTACGGCACCACAATCGTTGAAGCCAAACCAGATTTATTCTGTGGTGGCGTGGTTGTTGTTTCGTAATGGCGTGATTGAAGAAGATGCGGTGATGAATCGGGGGACGCTTCCGAAGGTGCAGATGTTGCATCGGGGTGGGTTTGTTGCGGACCCACGTCCTGATATTCAACCTCCTAAAGCCAAACGGTCCCAAACTGTGCCGCCGTCACTTGGTGAAATTCATTTTCCTACCTCCGCTCCTTTGAAGGCACAACGGCATTTTCTTCGTGGTGTGCTGTTGCTCCACAACTTTGAATATGATGATGCGCAAGTGGCTTTTCAGAAAGCGCAGAAGGTCGATCCTGATTTTGCGATGGCCTATTGGGGTGAGGGCATGACGTTGAATCATCCTCTGTGGGGTGAGCAATATCTGGACGAGGCGCGTGCGGTGTTGGCACGGCTGGGTTCGAACGAAGAAGAACGAATGGCCAAGGCCCCAACAGAACGCGAGAAAGGTTACCTGTCTGCGATTCACGCGCTGTATAGCGAAGGGGAAAAGGTGGCTCGAGACCGGGCCTATGCAGAGCGGATGCACGCTCTGAGTGAACGTTATCCCGATGATGATGAAGCCGCAGTCTTTTATGCCTTGGCTTTGTTGGGAACCGCGCAGGGCGAACGAGATTCTAAAATCTATTTGCAGGCAGCGTCGATTGCTGAGTCGGTATTTCAGCAAAACCCTCGGCATCCTGGCGCCGTACATTATATGATTCATGCCTATGATGACCCGAAACATGCATTCTTAGGTCTTCGTGCGGCTCGAACATATGCGAAGATCGCACCGGCTGCACCGCATGCTCAGCATATGCCGTCGCACATCTTTATGGCTCTGGGGATGTGGGATGATGTCGTGAAGGCGAATGAAATGAGTTGGGCGTCGAGTGAAAAACGGCGCAAGCAAAAAGGGTGGGGTGTTGGTGACCGGTCCTACCATACTTTGTATTGGTTGATGTATGCCTACTTGCAGCAAGGGCGAATCGACGATGCGAAGCGACTGTTAGACATGGTGCTTGAGGATGATGCGCAGGTGGATTCACGGCATGTGAAAGGTTATCTCATGACCATGCGTGGAACGTTTATTGTGGAGAGCCAACAGTGGGATGTGAGTGGATTAGAAGCGGATCGTTCGGGATTTCGTTTTTCCGGGGCCACGAGTGAACTCTTTGCTCTTGGTCTGAGTGGGATCAAAACCCAACGGTTGGGTATTACTCGTACCGCCATGACAAAACTTCGTGAACAGATAGATTCTGCCCCAGAGAGGCTCTCTCCTTCTCAGGTGTTGCCAGCGCGGGTGATGAAGAAGCAATTGTCTGCCTTACTTCTCGTTGCCGAAGGGACTGTCGATCAAGGGTTGGCATTATTGAAGGAGGCTGTGACTTTGGAAGACACTATTCCTTTTGATTATGGACCGCCGTTTCCTGTGAAACCGTCGCATGAACTCTACGGTGAGGTGTTGTTGGAATCAGGACGAATAAATTCGGCGAGAGCCCAGTTTAATTTGGCATTGGCTCGGGCGCCCAAACGTGCCCTTTCGCTGAAAGGATTAGCGGCTGCTTCGATTGAGTAGGGTTCGAAGTCTGTGGGAATGGAAGGGGTGTTACGGCTTTTTTGTGGAGACCGTGGCCTTCTTGCGTGCGGGGGGAGGGTCGGGAGCGATCGCCGCCTGTAATTCTTGTTCATGATCTTTGGTGTAGAGGTGCAGGCGTCGGAGTACCCGTTCATCTAATTTCGAGGCAGGGTCCTTTGGGGTCTGGGGTTCTTCTTCAGGATTTTCCAATTTAATATTTTCGGCGATGCCGGATTCCTGACTTCTTGTAAACCATTCAAAGGCTATGTATGCGCCAAGGGCGAGGAGCAACCCCACGAGGATGATGGTCTTTCTTTCGGGTGTCATGGTTTCATCCAAGTATCCCATGACGGAAAAGAATCCGAAAAACATACACCACACAAAAATGATGATCGTGCGTAAGAGGTTTTCCATATTTGCTACTCGCTTGCTTGATGTCCTGCCTAAAAGTTGCTCCTTGGATCT
>JAJDBO010000049.1 GCA_029261305.1 Nitrospirales bacterium | reverse complement strand
CGGGCTTTGTACCCCGTCGTTTCTGCATTAGAAATGTTGTTGCCAATTTCACCTAGCGCGCGGCCTGTGGCGCTGATTCCACTGATGGCGGTAAAAAATGCTGATTGCAGTCCCATGATTCACCTCACTTATTAAATACGGATGTTGAATAATTCAAAAAAAATTCCAAACAGAGCTATCAGCGCCCGCTGCCTATCGCTAGGGAAAAAGCACCCTCATAAAATCCTCAGTCTCTAGCGACGAGCGACCAGCAACTTTTTCTAAAAAACTGACAAGACATCATTGGTAGACAAATTTCTTCCGCTGGCCAACGTTAACTCGGTTTGTCCATTTTCCCAAAGCGCACTCTTGACCGATTCCCGCAAGAACGTGGTCACGCTCACACTGGCTCCATCCGCATTAATAGGATTGACCAAAAATTGATAGACACCGGGAGGAACCGGGTCTTCGTCTGCATTTAATCCATCCCATTCAAATGTCTGCTGCCCTGCCCCCTGAGTGCCAAGCTCTATGGTCCGCACAAGATTCCCATCCAAATCCATAATCGAAATGGTTCCAGATGAAATTTCCCCGGCCAACTGATACACCAAGCTCCCCTCTCCTGATTCATCCACCTCAAGAGTATTGCCTGTGGCTAGTACCTGATGACCGATAAGATCAACGGCATCAAGGCGCCCTCGTTCAGCACCTTGGACTATCAAGTTTTCAAGCAAAGAGGTCGTCTGTGTGGCTTGTTCTAAAGAAGAAAATTGCGCAAGTTGTGCGACGAATTCTTCGTTGGCCGTCGGATTCAAGGGATCTTGATTTTCCAACTGCGTAATGAACAGTTTAAGGAAGGTATTTTGATCGAGTTCTTTGGTTGGATTGGCCGTCTCAGTAAAATCTCTTCTCAATCCTAGATCATCGAGAACGCTATTGACTTCCATATCTACCTCACCTTGTTAAGTTGTGCTCAAAGAGACGACTTGCAATACTGCCCCACAAAATTTTTAAAAAGGATCAGGCCACATAATGGAGACGACCGTCACCTTCAGCATGTGCCCCAACTAGCACGTCCAATTCTGATTCGCTAGAGCCCTCCTGCCCACCTCCACGAAAAGAATTCGCTGAAGAAGAGTCGGACAGATGCTGACCAAACACCCCTTGTTCACTGACCTCCGCACCAAATTGCTTTAACTCAAGACCAGCTGAAGATAGCTGCGCATCCAATTGGGGCTCATTCTGGAGGGCAAGATTCCTGAGCATTATTTGGTCGGTCAACAGTTGCGCCGTCACTTGTTGGTGTTTGACGGATACCTCAAGCTGAACCTTGCTCTCATCCGAGAGCATCACTTCCATTTGCATACGTTGTGTTGACAAAATATTCATCGTCCTGGTGCGATCGATGACTGTATCTGTCCGCCCAACTGAGGTTACATCACTCGCCCGAAATTCATTCACGGCTTCTGTGTTAAACGAGAACCCTGCCAACGCTTGTCCCGATGCTTGCTGTTTGGAGGAAAAAGCGGATCCATTATCCTGTCCACTTCGTTGATCCGAACCAAGAGACCTACCTTCGGTATCCGCTTGTCCTTCTTCCGCAACAACAGAAACATTTGAATTTCCTAGACCATCAAGCACCGTCACATTTGAGGATCCTGATGGCACGGGAATCGTACTCTGAGAAATGACCGGTGACAGCTTCGCCAGATTCACGGAATCCACCAACGGCTGGCCTTGAGGGAACGCAGGATTCACAAAGGAAAGAGGGACACTTGGCACCGCCAATCGATTTGCAGGCAGCTCCAATACGAGCGGCTCCCGAGTCAAAGGGGCAGGAACATGTTGGTCATTCTGAAAAGTTGGTGGAGGCGACGCCGGTGGAAGAACTTTTTCACCAACGAGATTATTGGCATTCGGTGTGACTGGCGGTGGGGGCAGCGAAACACCTTGAGATGATTTCACATTTTCTGGTTCAGCCCCGACCGACACCGAAGCTTCGGAAGCCACTAATATAGGTGAAGGTTTTGCAATTGCACCCTCTATCAAAATTTTCGATGATTGCGGAAGTACTACGATATGTTCCGATGAAATATGAGCATCTTCCGGGGACACCAGTGGGAAAACTTGCGGAGCCGTGCCAACCACCAGTGCACCCTCAAGGCTCACAATGGCTAGGTCTTCACTGGCCGTTTCGCCTTGAGTCGTGGATAAGGGAACCGAATTCCCTGAAGGATCCTTTCCTCCAGTCGCCTTCGGTGATCCTCCTTGTTGATTAGCTTGAGCAAGGACAGCCGGGAAGGAAGCTTGGGTTACAGAAGCAGTAGCTGTAGCTGTGGCGCCATCTTTTTGCGACGGAGCATTGCCAGTCACAGGCTGAGAGGAAACGGTGCCCAATTCTTGTACCGCTAGTGGTGGAGGAAGAATATTCATAGTACGTTACGTTCGTCAGTCATACATCCTTGGCGCGAGGTTAAGGCGTCGCCTTGTCTTTTCGCTGATGGTAGTACCGTAACCCTTTGGTTAACTTTGCCGCTTTCGAGGGTTCAATGCCCGCAAGCATTCCCGCAGCCTTTTTATCCTTGATTCCTGCCAAAATATCTAACGCGAGCATCTCATCCATTTTACTGATTCGTAGGGCCGCTTCTTCTGGATCCATCGCCTCGTAGACTTTAATTAAATGATTTAAGGATTCTTGTGACTCGTCAATTTTATTGGATGCTTTCTGAGATTCACGAATCGCCATGGCTTCAGCGATCGCTTTTTCTTGTCGAGAGGCCAAGCCTTCAAGATCTCGACGCAACGCTCCAAGCCGTTGTTCATCATCTTGAATTTGTTGCTCCCGCTGATCTAGTTGTTGGAGACGAGCCTGAAGCTTTTCTGCTAACTTTAACTCCGGGGACTCGGGTTCGGACTCGTGGGAATCTGTTGAGGTCGAATCAGACATTGACGTTGTGGTTGTGGACGAAGCCTTGGAAAGTTGATCACTTTTCACTTCATGATCAGATGAAGGAGCTGTTTGGTCACTACCAGTTCCATAATCTGGCGCGATCACAGAAATCACAAATACCAAAACCAAACCAACCCACAATGTCATCATGCGCGATGGGAACATGACTTAGGCTCCTTCCTTCCCAGCCAACAGGCGAAGTGCCGACAGATCGTCTTGCTCTCGTTGTTCGTGCGTCAAAATTCGGTGTTGTCGTTCATTCTGTTGTTTCGTCATGACCATCTCAATCATTCGTCTCTCGTGATAGGCATCTTTTAACTTATCCTGCAATTCCTCTATGATCTTCTCCTGTTGCCCAATCACTTGGGCTTGGCGTTCTATACGTTGACTGGTTTCTTCCATCCATCGATATCGTTCCTCGGTAAATGCTCCTTCAATGCCATGAGGCAAGTTTCGTTCCAATTCTGAAGAAATGGTTTCAAGATCCTCACGAAGGATCTCTTGTTTCGTGATTTCTTGGCTTTTCCCCCATTCTGCCAAGGCTAATTCTTCTTTAATCATATCTTCTACCTGCTTGCGAAACCGAACAATGTTACCCCAGTTCATATGTTACCCATGAAAATTTTTCCTACTTGAGAAAAGTTGCCGGTTGATTTTCGTGTGCAGGCGAAATTTGCATTCCGAGCGACCGATCATTTCTGTCCTCCGAGTTCCTGTGCTTGTGCGACCAGCTGATCTAAACCTTGCAAACTCGTTGCCAAATCAGCGCGTTCAGAAATTCCCTGACGAAGAAATTGGGTGATCGGGTCCATCATCGCGACGGCTAAATCT
Organism: Nitrospirales bacterium; assembly: GCA_029261305.1. The sequence goes on along the minus strand of JAJDBO010000049.1, from coordinate 51 downwards.
AATCGAGGATTCGATCCACTTCGGTAGGCACCCAAATTAATGAGATCTTCT
>JAJDBO010000048.1 GCA_029261305.1 Nitrospirales bacterium | reverse complement strand
GGCCTTTACCTGCACGCGACCGATGAAGTCTTTTACAATCTTGAAATTGACATCAGCCTCCAAAAGCGCAAGACGAACTTCCTTTAAGGCCTCCGTCACATCTTGCTCGCGCAAGACTCCAGGGCCTTTGATTTTTTTCAGAACTTTATCAATTTTTTCCGTGAGTGCGGAAAACATCTGTCGTCGCTCCTAACCATACGAAAAATTTACGAAAATCCGTTGCAGTCTAGACAACAAAAAAACAACCTGTCAAGGTTACCCCTAGGTGATTCTCATCTTGACTTAAGGTATGACTTGCCGTACTTTTCCTAGGAGATTACCCGTATATTTTGATCGATACCATCATCGATTCCATCACCTCACCAAGAAATCACTGAAGGAGCGCTGTGAAAAAATCAGGATGGACCTTACTGGGGTTCATTTTTATTGGAGGCTTATTAGGTGGGGTGCTTGGAGAAATTCTTCGAGTCTTTACGCCATCGGGAACAATCCAAAACATTTTCGCACGTTCCGTGTCACCCGGGCTGGATCCACCATTCACCGTTGACTTGGTTCTCCTCAAGATTACCCTCGGCTTTATCCTCAAGATCAATCTCCTGACACTCCTCGGGATATTTCTCGGAATTTATCTGTACAAAAATATCTGACAGAACTTTTCGCCCACTCTTCCTATGGTCGATATGCCCTGACCTAAGGAGACACAAATGAAAACCCGGCAAATTCCTTTTAAGTTAAGGAACCACCCATCTGTAATTCCTTCTGCCGTAATGCCCTGATTTTATCTCGCAACTTCGCGGCTCGTTCAAATTCAAGCGACTTGGCAGCTGCCTTCATTTCTTTTTCTAACTTCTCGATGGTCTTTTCCATTTTTGATTCATCGCCATAGACTTCTTCCTCTTCAGCTGCCACTCCTAGATCAAGATAATCCGCCTCGGCAATTTGATACTCCAGATCATAGATTCGTTTTTTAATTGTCTCCGGGGTAATACCATGAAGGGTATTGTACTCCGCTTGGATCGCACGTCGGCGGGCCGTTTCATCAATGGTCACTCGCATGGATTCGGTAATCCTATCCCCATAGAGAATGACGCGACCTTCGCTGTTTCGTGCCGCACGCCCCGCCGTTTGAATCAGCGCCCGATGCCCGCGCAAGAACCCTTCTTTATCCGCATCCAAGACGCCAACCAAAGCCACCTCAGGCAAATCCAATCCTTCGCGCAAGAGGTTAATTCCCACAAGCACATCAAATTTGCCTAGACGAAGGTCACGAATAATATCGGCACGCTCAAGGGTCTTAATGTCAGAATGCAGATATCGCACCTTCAACCCCTGGTCGTGATAATACTCCGTGAGGTCTTCCGCCATCCGCTTGGTGAGCGTGGTCACCAATACACGAAACCCTTTGGCAATCGTGGCCTTGACCTCACCAAGCAAATGATCAACCTGCCCCTTGGCCGACACCACTTCGACAACCGGATCCATCAATCCCGTAGGCCGAATAATCTGCTCGATCACATCACCCTCGGCATGCTTCAATTCATACGGCCCAGGGGTCGCGGAGACATACACCACCTGATTCACAATCTCTTCGAATTCTTTAAAAGTCAGCGGCCGATTATCCATGGCCGAAGGCAAACGAAACCCATACTCGACCAACGTTTTTTTGCGCGACCGATCACCCTCATACATGCCACCGAATTGGGGAATCGACACATGCGCCTCGTCTACTACCAATAAAAAATCTTTGGAAAAATAATCTATCAATGTCGGAGGCGGTTCGCCCGGCGCTCGTCCACTCAAATGGCGAGAATAATTTTCGATCCCATGGCAATAGCCCATCGCCCGAATCATTTCCAAATCAAACCTGGTACGTTGCTCAATGCGTTGCGCTTCAAGGAGTTGACCGTTTCGCTGAAAATAGAGAATGCGTTCTTCTAGCTCTTCTTCAATCCCTTTCAGCGCACCTTCATATCGATCAGGTGCAATCACATAATGGCTTTTGGGATAAATGGGAATTTTTGAGAGGCGCCCCAATACCTTGCCGGTCAGAGGATCGATTTCCGAAATTGACTCCACGGTATCGCCAAACAGTTCAACACGAATGGTATTCGAATCCGATGCTGCCGGGAAGATTTCAATCACATCCCCACGCGCCCGAAACATCCCACGTTGCAACTCCAGATCGTTTCGCGAATATTGAATTTCCACAAGTTTGGCGAGGATCGCTTCGCGCCGAATTTCCATGCCCTCTTCAAGAAATAACAACATCTCATGGTAAACCTCTGGCGATCCCAAGCCATAAATGCAGGACACCGACGCCACAATGATAATGTCCTCTCGCTCTAAGAGCGCCGACGTCGCGGCATGTCGCATTTGATCAATCGTGTCATTAATCGCCGAATCTTTGGCGATGTAGGTATCCGTCGTAGGAATGTAGGCTTCGGGCTGATAATAGTCGTAGTAACTGACGAAGTACTCCACCTTGTTGTGAGGAAAAAAACTCTTGAACTCCTGATACAACTGCGCCGCCAACGTCTTGTTATGCACCACCACCAATGTCGGCTTCTGAACATTGGCAATCACATTCGCCATGGTAAACGTCTTCCCCGACCCAGTAACTCCAAGCAACACTTGATGCTTTTTGTCGCCAGTCACCCCTTCTGTCAACACAGCTATCGCCTGACCTTGATCACCCTTGGGAGAGAATTCTGATTCTAAAATAAATTTGGGCATTCTTGACCTTGAACCATCAACCTTAAGTAGAAGCACCAACTCACTTTGCCGGATCAGGTTTTACTCTAGCAAAAAGGATCTCTGTGCATCTGTATTATTAATGAAAGACCGTCATTTAACACTTGAATGTGTCTACACTTTTGACAGGTTAGTCAATAAATCATCTCTCGTTCTAACAAAATCCAGTTTTAAAAGGGTGAGAATCCGACCGCAATATTTCAGCCTAATTTTCTTTTAAATTCAGTGATTTAGAAACCTCGTTGGGAATAAAATCCCAATATTGTCATCAATAAAACCGTGAGGGCAAAGACACAAATAATCGTGTTGGCACCTGGATTGCCTTCATTTTCTATATAAGTTTTACCGAAAGAGAGAATTAAGGAAAGAGAATCAACGAAACCCAAGGAGGTTGTTATGCCTCACCACACAGGTTTCAACACATATGCTGCCAGAGGAAGAGGGCATCCCCTCCTGGCACTCTCTCTAATCTGTGCCACAACCCTCCTCTTCAGCATGCCTGCTCGCGGGGCACCAGGCCAGACGCCGGGCCACTCTCATCAACTCGCAGTTCCCATTTTAGGCGTCACGCTTGATCAGGAACAGCATCCTATCGGCATCGTCACTCATGTCGTCATCCACTTTAAACAA
>JAJDBO010000047.1 GCA_029261305.1 Nitrospirales bacterium | reverse complement strand
CATGATTCAACCACATGACAGTATTATTGTTCAGTCATTGGGACGTTTTCTCATTCCTGTGATCCAAATCTTTGGGCTGTACGTGTTGTTCTTTGGTCAATATGGCCCTGGGGGAGGGTTTGTGGGTGGGGTGATTTTAGGCACCAGTATGATTTTATCCGTGCTGGTTTTTGGTCATGATGCCTCTCGAAGTCAGATTGCCAAGAAGGTCTTGCACGGAGATGGGGTTGGGATGTTGATTTATGCAGGAGTCGGTGGCTTGTGCATGATTGGAGGTGGGGAGTTTTTGAATTATGCGGAATTGGAAATCCCCGGCCTTGAAACCGCGGCACGCCGTTCACTCGGCATTGTCCTCACGCAAATCGGTGTCGCCGTGGATGTCGCGGTGACCGCAGTGTCCATTGTGTTCAGTCTCTCCGCCGAAGAGATTATCGAGGATTCCATGAATGGTTGATGCATTGTCAGCAGTCTTTCAGCGTCCCAACTTTCTGGCGTTTGTCATCATTTTTCTGTGGGGCTTTTATATTATGGTGACGCGGTACAACCTCGTCAAAAAACTCGTAGGGATGTATCTTGTCCAAACCAGCGTGATCTTTTTTCTTGTGTCCATTAGTGCAAAGAAAGGCGCAACAGCCCCAGTCCTCTTGTCGACGACGGATCCTGTGCAAGCTATCAATTATGTCAATCCGTTACCTCATGTGCTGACGTTAACAGCGATTGTGGTTGGTGTCGCCACGCTAGGCGTTGCGTTGGCCTTGTGTGCGGCGATCTATCAGAGATATGGAAGCCTTGATGAGGAAGAAATTCTCAAACGATTAGAATGAGTCGCCATTTTCCAGCCATTCTGTTTTTGCTCCCATTGTTTGCTGCCATTTCTATGCCGGTGGTCTGCCTGAAACACCGTCATTGGTGTCGGCCCATATCCTTGGCTGTGTTGTCGGCCATGGTCGTGTTCTCCCTTCTAAATCTCAACAGCATCGTCACCCATGGAGAAGTGCGGTATGCCTTTAGTGGGTGGAGCGCACCATTAGGCATTGAATGGGTCGCTGATGGGTTGGCCAGTATGATCTTAGTGACCTTGAGTCTTTTGGGTTTGCTGGCGTTGATATTTGCCGGGCCAACCTCTCCAAAAGATCTAGGCGGACGAATCGTTCATTATTATACTTTGATCTTGCTGCTGATTTCGGCTCTGACAGGCATTGTCTTTGCCGGAGATTTGTTTAATCTTTTTGTGTTTTTAGAAGTCGCAGCCATAGCGAGTTATGCCCTGATTGGCGTGGCTGGTGGGCGAGCCTTGTTTGCGGCCTTTCGCTACCTCGTGTTGGGAACGCTAGGGGCCTCTCTCTATTTATTAGGAGTGAGTTATTTCTACGCCGCGAGTGGAACACTCAATATGGCGGATATGGCCGAGAAACTTCCTCACTTGTTGACCTCTAAAGCGGTCGTTGGTGGTCTCCTGTTTATGTTTATTGGACTGGGAATCAAGATGGCCTTGGTCCCGTTTCATGCGTGGTTGCCAGATGCCTACACGTATGCGCCTGAATCCATTTCTCCTATTTTAGCGTCACTGGTCACCAAGGTGGCGCTGGTGGGGTGGGTCCGAATCATTTTTTGGGTCCTGGGCGCGAAAGTGATTTTAAATGATATCCCAGTCCTTTTACTCGTGGGAATACTTGGAACACTCGCCGCAGTCATCGGGGCCGTGCTCGCTTTGAACCAACGGAATATCAAAACGATGTTTGCCTATGGCGGCATTTCGCACATTGGCATTATCCTCATCGGAGTGAGTCAGGGAAATCAAACGGGATTTGTGGGAGGAGTCTTTTATTTATTGAACGATGCGGTGATGCAAGCGGCATTGTTCTTTTTGGCAGGGATGGCGATTTGTCAGTATGGCGCCAGAACGGTGGAGGACGTTGGGCGGATTGGAAAACAGGCCCCCTGGTTCACTGGAGCCTTGGTTATTGTGGCCATGGGCATGATCGGTCTTCCTCCGACAGGCGGATTTTTTGGGAAGTGGTACATCATTCTTGGAGCGCTCGAAGCGAATAATTATATTGCGGTTGCGGCGATCTTGCTTTCGACGCTTCTCACACTCGCCTACTTCGTCAAACTCTTTGAGGGCATCTTTCGCCAAACACCGACTCCCTTGGATATGCCACCTGGTGATATTCCGCTTCCATATAAACTGAGTTTGGGGATCACGTCTGCCGCAGTAATTATTTTAGGGTTATTTAGCGATCCTATTGTCCAACTATTACTGAACCATGCATTGCCACCAGGTCTTTGAGTACAACCATGGCTGTCTTTGTTCTCATTCCTCTTCTCCCTCTGCTCGCGTCTCTCCTCTTGATCCTTGGCGGACGGCATTGGGGTGAATACAGTCATCGGGTTGGGATTCCTGCAATCGGCCTTTCATTTGGATTATCCGTCTTGGCCTTCATCGAAGTGGTTAGGAACGGACCATTCACAATCTCCCTCTATCGTCTCTTTCAATCGGGATCTCTGGCCATTGATTTAAATCTCTATGTTGATCAACTGACCGTTCTCATTCTGCTTTTGGTGACGGGGGTGAGTGGGATCGTCCATGTCTATTCCTCTCGATATATGATTGGGGACCCACGGTACAACCGCTTCTTTGCGGTCATCGCATTGTTTACCTTTTCCATGGTGTTGTTGGTGATGAGCGGCAACCTTCTGATGTTGTTGGTCAGTTGGGAGGTGATGGGGATCTGTTCGTATCTTCTAATCTCACACTCGGCACAAAGACCATCGGCCTGCCGGGCTGCGACCAAAGCGTTTTTGGTGAATGCCGTAGCAGACGTTGGATTAAGTTTTGGAATTATCATGACTTTTTTCACGTTTGGTACTCTGGACATCCAAACTATTCTTGATCAGGCTGAAAGCATGAAAGATCATACAATCAATATCATGGCGTGGATGGGATTGGACCTTCACATCTACCCCGTGACGTTGATTCCGTTCTTTTTATTTATGGGGGCCATGGGCAAATCCGCACAAATGCCGTTCCATGTGTGGTTGCCGTTTGCGATGGAGGCTCCAACCCCTGTCTCAGCGCTTATTCATGCTGCGACCATGGTGAATGCCGGACCATTCTTATTGGTGAGGTTAAGTCCATTGATTGTCTTGTCTCCCTCTGCCATGACCTTCATCGCCATTGTCGGCGCTATGACAGCGGTATTTGCGGGTATCGTTTCCCTGACCCAATCGGATATTAAAAAGATTTTGGCCTATTCCACGATTAGCCAAATCGGCTTCATGATTATGACCTGCGGCCTGGGTGCGTTTGTGGTGGCGGTTTTTCATCTGTTGGCTCATGGGTGTTATAAAGCTTTCTTTTTTCTTTCTACCGGCAATGCGCTTCGATCTGTGGAGCCGGGTCATGGACATGAGTCTAAACCCCATTCTCCGCCGAAAGGCATGGGTATATTGTATGGTGGGGCATTGTTTCTGGCATGCCTGCCTCCGTTTATTCTGTTTTCCGGGTCCTATGAATACTTGTGGGGTGTGACGGGATTTGCCTCAGCCACAATTGGGTTTAGGATCATTGGCCTGATCACGGTCTTTGTGACTTCTATCTACCTCTTTCGAAGTGTCACCTCGTTATTTGTTCATGGACCCAAGACATATTGGCCTGTGTCCGGGCAACCCTCTTTGGAAACACATTCCATCAGACCTCAATTCATGAATGGTTCGATACTCAGTAGCCTTCTTTTCGCGTTCATCCTTCTGGGAGTCATATTGACCTTGTTTTGGAGTTGGTTTGCTAACTTCTTGGCCCCGGCGTTGACTTTCTCTGGCGTGTCGTCACATGAAGGAATTGTGGATTCCGGCTCAAAGATTTGGTTTTTGGTATCTATTGGAGTGGCCATTGCCGGGTGGGCATTTGCCTATTCGCGTGCTCGATCTGGAACCCAGATGGTGGGGGCAATGAACAGGAACACGCGATTGTATGTCTTGTTCTGGAATAAATTGTATTTTGACGAAATCTACGATGCGTATCTGGTGAACCCCACCATTCGATTATCCCATTGGCTTTGGCGGAATATTGATATGCGTATCATTGATACATTCATTCATTCGATCGCCACCTATTCTGTGGTATTTGCGCAATGGCTTTGGAGGGTGGTGGATGTGAAAGGCATTGATCGAATCGTTGTTGGTCTTGGACAGCAGAGTGTTGGGATGAGTCATTGGCTGTGGCAAGTGATTGATATTAAATGGTTGGAGCAAAGGGTTGGGCAAGTGGGAATGCAAGCGGATACGGCAGGAAAATTATTGCAAGCGGCTGAGCCTCGCACCATCCAACATCAATTATTAGTGATGATCGTGTGGCTGGTCTTGGCTACGGTGTTATTGTATATCTTGGTCTAAATCATGCGTGAAAGATCGCTCGTGTTTTATGAGGAAGGTTGTGGCTTGAGTATGAAAGAGGAATTTATCGACGCTCATTGGGAGTGGCAGTTGGTTGAGTAGATGGGGAGTCAAGACATGGCCCTTTTGATGGATCATATGATTAGTTGGATGATTGCCGTTCCTTTTTTAGGCATTGTCGCCATGGCCTTTGTCCGTGATGAAGAATGGATTCGACGAGTCGCCTTTGGCTGTACGATAGTGGAATTTGCCCTCTCCCTCGTTCTGTGGAGAAGTTTTGATTTTGCCCACCAGGGCATGCAATTTGTGGAGCGTGTCGAGTGGATGCCGACCTTTAATATTCAATATGCCGTTGGTGTAGATGGGATCAGTATCCTCATGGTGCTGCTCACCGCCCTTCTTTGCCCACTCTGTGTACTCAGTTCTTGGAGTGCCATCACCACGCGAGTACGAGCTTTTATGTCGCTGATCTTGTTGGTTGAAGGGGCCATGATTGTGGTGTTTACCGCATTAGATCTATTTCTCTTCTTTATGCTGTGGGAACTCACCATGATTCCCATGTATTTTATGATTATTCTCTGGGGAGGTCCCAATCGCATCACGGCGGGAATTAAATTTGTCCTCTATAGTCTCACTGGAAGTTTGTTGCTCTTAGTGGGAATCCTTGGCCTCTATTTAGAAGGAGGCCATACATACGATCTGTTAGTTCTGAGCGAACAAACCTATTCCGCCGATACGCAATTTTGGCTGTTCCTAGCGCTCTTTTTGGCGTTTGCTATTAAGATGCCAATGGTTCCATTTCACACTTGGTTACCTGATGCGCATTCGGAGGCGCCAACAGCTGGCAGCGTCATCTTGGCTGGCGTGTTGCTGAAAATGGGAGGATATGGATTCTTGCGATTTTGCTTGCCGATGTTTCCAGAAGCCTCCTTGATGTTCGCACCATATATTTTGTGGTTATCTGTGTTTGCCATTATCTACGGAGGCTATATGGCATTAGCGCAGTCTGATCTCAAAAAACTTGTGGCCTATTCTTCAGTTTCGCATATGGGCTTTGTGACGCTTGGGATTTTTGTATTCAATAGCCAGGGGATTCAAGGCGCAATCTTACAAATGTTTAATCACGGCATTACCACAGCTGCCTTATTCATTTGTGTTGGACAATTATACGACCGTACTCATAGTCGAGCCATTTCTGATTACGGTGGATTGCACAAACCCATGCCTAAATTTGTGGCGTTCTTCTTTTTATTTTCTGTTGCAGCGTTTGGTTTGCCAGGCACCTGTAATTTTATTGGCGAATTTTTGGTGTTAGTCGGGACATCGTATACGAGCTTTGCGATGGTTCTTATTTCGATGGGCGGGATTGTATTGGCCGCAGCGTACATGCTGTGGATGTTACAAAAGGTGGCTTTGGGGGAAGCAAATACGGAAGCCGCAAAAGTGCTCCCAGACTTATCGAATCGAGAGTTGGCTACGGTGATTCCCTTGGCTATTCTGGTACTGTGGATTGGTTTGTATCCAGGACCCTTAATGGAAATGATGGATGTGAGTGTGACGTATCTCCTTCAACAAACGACTGGAACGCAAGTCCTTGAAGTTTCGCAACTTCAGGGTCCTTGACATGCGTGAAAAAAAGTAGATTCGTTATGCTCTCTTATGTATGTTGGGATCGAGTCTTTTTTTTACCTAAGACTGAGCCAGCTCATTTTTTTAATAGTTAAGAACGAGAAAATTTCAGGAGAGTTAAACGAAACATCCACAGATATTAGCCTTCGCCTTTTTTCGAAGACTCGTATAAGGTTTCGAGTTTCAGTCAAGGCCGTTTTAATACCTTGGTTGTCGGATGTAAAATACGCGGCGAAAATCGGGTGACACCGAAGGTTGTCCGCAACTGTCATCGCCGCAGTCACTGATGTTGACAATTTGGTCTTCCGTCTTAAGGAAGACATCAAACCCTCGTCCTCCACGCTCCGATCTTTCTACGAACAGTGTCCTATTGCCAACGTATGACCGATTCTCTTGCAGAAACCGAGATCTCTGCGTTTTTTCTTCATCGGATGTCGGGGGCTGACTTACCTGGAGGTCCCCATTTTTTGTCAGGATGGCGGATCGATTTTCATCATTCTGGTAAATCATGCCCAGAATGGCGCCATCCTGATTGACTCCCAGAAGCTTGACCCAATGTGGGTCCGTATCAACGAATTCAGTTGATTGGTCTTCAGCATTGAAGCGAACGATTTGGTTTTTTTGAAGGGCATAGATGATTTTGCCCTCTGGCCTTCCTACTGGCCAAGCCAGGTTGTTCTGCTTGCCAATTCGACGGGCTTTGAATGGTTTTCCTGTGGAATCCAACTCAACAGACCACAGTTGTCCGGATTCGACCACACTGTCTCCAAGAGAACCGATGGCTTCAAATGTCATCTGCAGATAGTCCAAGAAGGTTTGCAAAACATTTTTAGCCGCCCCAGTGTCATTCGATGACATGATTTCATCTCCACTTATCGGTGTAGACCCAGGCGAATGCTTCTTGTCGCTGAGGATCGGGGTTTCTTTTACGCGCTGCTCCTGATTGGCAGCAAGGTCCTTTTCTAAGAAATCTTTCAATTTGACGATCTTATTAATTGGGATTCCATTGAGGTCCTCAAGTTTAATCGTCGCCAACTGTTTCTGCCCTTGACCATCAATCCCGAGTAATGTGGCATGCTCACTGGTACGATCTACAATTCCTAATGGTCTGGAAATTCTTTGCACTGAACTTGGGGTCGCGGCCAATACTTGAACTTTCCGATCCGCAAACAATGCCCCATGGTAGATGGGCAACATGAGCTGTTGAATCGCCACAACAATCCCCAACACCCACACAAAGGAATCATGACCTATTGAAAGACGTGACTTAAGCCAAAGCGCTGAAAGCGTTGCGAGAAGCACCAGTGAAAACGTCAATATGATTCCCATAGTAGACCCTCCTTCGATGATGGCTTCCTGAAGCACCGAATGGGACATAGCGGCACGGGGTTGTAGGAGTACCCCATTCACACTGAGAATCTTAAAACTGAAAAGGGTCACACCTGCGACTAAGGTTAAGATGACCCATTGGACCAAGTTGCCTAAACCCGCTGGTATATACCCATTTGCAAACTCTAGAACCGAACGCAGTATCAGAACGATCGGCGCTAACAGTAACAGGGTAATAAGTGTCACAAACAAAAACCGAAATCCTGCGAATACGTACCCTTCGTCTAGCAGGGTAAATCCAGGATCGGTGCCAAGTATGTGGGCCCGTGTACGCAGGGCAACATAGCCGGAGACATAAGCAAGGGTAGTGGCTGTCGCAAGGACTGCACCGATATTCTTGGCGTATGTCACAATGTCCATGGGTAATCTATCTTCCAAATACCTGTGGGGCGGCCCAGAAAAATGGATCCCGTTGTCCGCTGTTGATCAGCTTGCGCATTGCCGCGTTTGCGGCGAGGCTCGGAGACATGTGTTTGGAGGCTAAAGTATCATAAAAATCTTTCATCCACGTGGCGTTGCTCACCTCGTTCACGCGCCAACGACTTAACACTACCTGATTTACTCCTCCCGCTAACAGAGCCCATGGGATACCAAATATTTCATTCGAAATTCTGGTTTTTACGACTCCTCCCTCGCATGAGCTAAACACCGCGAGGCTGGTATTTCTCCAATTCACTTGAAGCAGTTCCGCCGCGGTGATTTCTTTACGCTGACTCCGAGGTTCTTTCGTATTGAGTGTTATTCTCGACTGAAGGGGATCTTCGCTATTGTATTTTCCGTGCAACAGCACATGGACATTTTTGCTTTTTCCCAGCAGGGTTATGACCTCGTCCTCGGAAAGATTCTGAGAAGAGTGGGAAGTGACCTGAAGCGCGGGGACTTTCTCGATTTGGTTTATCTCGTGAGTGCTTTCCTCGATATCTAGATCATAGATCGCCGTCACGGTTGATACGCCTGGCGCAGGCTGGGTAAGGGCCCGCATCGTTATTGCGGCATTGGGGGCATAGGAAATGGCTATATCTTCGGCCAGAAATTTTCCAGTCTCCGCATCAACGAGCACTTCAAAGGGCAACCTCACCAGTGGTCCTTGAGGGATGATGAGGACTTGTTTTTCCTTCAAATACTTGGAAAAGGGCTTAATGAGATAGGTATGTAGTTCCCGGGCGGATATTGTATCAAAAGGTTTTCTTGTTGTACTCACGGAGGCTACCAGCTTTTCTACTTTATCCAGGACCGCCACTTCGGGAAAAAAGACGGTCTTCACTCCCATTCCTTGAGGACTGACCACCCAAACAATGACGTTCGTGTGTGTCACCCAATATAACAACACAGGAATGTGTGTGGTACGGACGGCATCCTGTAATTCTTTCAACGTTGCTTCAGAAAATTGAACCGAGGCGAGTCTCTCCGCTGTAGTTTGAAACTCTGGTTGCTTAAGTAGCTGTCGACTCTTTTGCTTGATTTGCTGTAATTCTTCAAACTTTTCAGCCGAATTGCTGTGACCAATTCCCGCTAAGGTTGTTTCCACCAGAAGGCTGCGCACAGCACTCGCTTGCGATTCGAGTTGAATCACGTTTGCGATCCAACGTCTTTCCGCATCCGAAAACGTATATTGCTCGTATGCCGTCACAAGCTCCCCAAGTCCTCGCGATCGTAGAGACTCAAAGGCTTCGAAGGCTTCGCCGAATTGTCCTAATGCTAAAAACCGAAGCGCCAAATCACGAATCAGCTCTGGTCGATTTTCGATAACGGTCCCGCGTCGTCGAAAATCAAACAGGCTGGATCGTTCAGTCTGGAGTAATTTCACTGCTTGTTGGAAATAAGTCAGAGCCTTTTCTGAGCTGCCATCCAGGTCAGCCTTTATTCCTCGAAGATAAATGCTTCTTGGATCAGCAGCTTGTGATTCGGGAACAACCTCATCAATCAAGGCTCCAATGGGCAGACTCTCGGATACCCCTGAGGCTCCAGCGGAGAAATCCTCATTGACCAACACATCTCGCACACCCTGCGCTTGAAAGACATTTGCCTGACTAAGTTTTTCAAACGAAGCCTTCTGCTCAATCAGAAATAAGCGTACACCGAGCCTGTTGATGAAACCCTCAGCTTCTTTTTCCAAAAAATGCCAACCTAATCGTTTTGCTGTGTGTTTAGCCAACAAATAGTACCCTTTTGCGGTATCAACAGCACGGCGGCATGCTCCCCAAGAGTCTTCATCATTAAGGGTCTTTGCATCGATGAGCTTGCGATAATCACAGCTTTCCGCGAATTTTTGCAGGACGTCACCCGTATCGAGTTGGGCGTAGAATAATGCCGAGTCGTCGTGGGCAAGTTGAATGGCTTCTATGCCATTGAGTAGGGCCGCATCGAGTTCTCCTCGTCCGGATTGGATTTGTGAGGAATAGTCAGCAATATCGTAACGTTGTTTGGTGGTCGGTGTCGTTCCCGCGCTAGCGACGGCTCGTTCAAAAGCCACGGCAGCTGCGCCATGATTCCGCGTCCCATACATATGAGCCCTAGCCAGACCCAGCCAGGCCTCAAACATGATGTCTGAGGGCATTATGGCTCCAGTCTCTTCGGCTGCAAGTGTGTAATTTTGAATTGCAGCCTCAAACTGATTGGTCATACGTTGAATAGTAGCAAGTTCAAATAGGGCTCTAGTCTGTTGTTCTCCCACCGTGTTTTCTACGATGTTTTTGAGTTTTGTCTCAATGCCCTTGGCCACTTCTGAATCTTGTGTGCCATGGATGCGAAAATGTTCGACGAAATCGTTTCTCGCCGATCGGAGTTCATCGATGATGTCTGAAGCCTGAGCGTTGATGTGTGTCATAAGAGTCACCAATAGGATAAACAACATGACAAAACCGGACGTTCTCGTATATTGCGTTGGACCACTTTTGTGATTCCAAAACCTTTTCCCCGATTTCGAATGTGCCATGATCAAATCACCGTTTCTCAATGATTCACTATCGCCCTTCTTGTTTACAGCCTATTCGAACCTTCGCTATTACTGATATTGTAAAAGGTAAGCCTTGAACATTCGATGAAGGGATAAACTCTGAAAAGTTTGCTCGTGATCGTGTCGAACATCTATCACAATTTTGTGTTATCCACTCGCGTTCTTACTTTAGTATCCCATGCCTTGTAGACATCTAATTCACGGGTTTTGTCTATTAACGCCATGGATTTTTCCCGCAAATCATTCTCTAACTTATATGACTTCTCGGACTCTAGTTTGAGTCGCTCATCTCTTGTTTCGAGTGTTTTTTCTAATGCTTCAATGATTGCTTGGTCCTTCCAGTCCATAATAGTATTTGCGGAAAGGAATGCAAGGATCACGAGTAGAATGAAAGCAAAGGGCGCTTGGGAGATAGCAGCCCACTCGCGTTTTAGATAGTCCAAAATGTCAAGCATGAGGTTTCTTGCTTATTCAAAAATGATCATGTGCTATAAATCCTGTCATCTTCTATAGGGGAAGGGACTGGTCTTACAGGAGACAGGTTCATTTTTTTCGATTTATTAAGATAAAAAGAGTGACGCAATTAAAGGTAAGACCTCAAAAAAGTTGACAAACAACGGAGGTAATCGCACTGGATTGTAGTCTGATTTTGTTATATAAGTCAGCGATAGCCTTTTTTGTGAGTTGTTCCCCAAACCCAGATGGTAAATCACTTCCAATGTGTGTAAATGTATTATGAATAAGCTGACTAGTTTTTATTTTTTGAGCGTAGAACGGTGATTTGAGGAATTTTTCTTTTTGCCCTGTTAGGACTAAAAGAGCTACTTCATTGGTGGCCATTATATCGATAGCAACCTGTTTTACTTCTGAGTTCCCTGCCGCTACGTCATAAGCTATAGAAGGATCAAATCCATGAGTTGCGGCAATCTCCTTGATTTCACTGGTATTCGTGAAGGTGCCAGCCATAACCTTGCCGAATCCGGCAACGGCTAGGGCGCATTCCAAAAACTGAGTATCACCAGATATGGCAGCTTGATTTTCTGGTTGAGAAACGTAGCCAATAAATTCTTCAGGCCAGACGTTTAAGATTGCTCGCAATATATTCATTCGTTCGGGAATGCGATGCTTCGCCAGGGACGGAATACTGGAAGAAACCTTGTGAATGTAAGAAGACTGAAACGCCTCTTGGTTTTGTTGGCCAAATGCAAAGGTGCAGGAGGTTATCTGAATTAGCACTATGGCTATCGATATTTCCCTGATCTTTGATGGCAATATTGCCACTTTTGCTTTTGCATTCATTTCCTGCCCCCTTATTTCAGAGAAACTGCTTATATAAAATTTTGTTATCTAAACTTGAAGAAGCAAAATAAATGCCTTAAAACGCTCATTTCCAAAAGTGGGGATAAACCCTTGATTCTAAGACTTGTTTTAATCTGAGAGGCGGCCTTTGGGAAGACGAAGAATTCCCTACTTAACAAATTATGGTATCTGTTTCGATACATAGTGTATCTGATAGATACATGGGGTATGCTTTTAACATCCACACTAATCATGTGGCATTAGGGGGCAATATCCATACGGAAATTGCATCCTTATTTCAGAATTTTAGTTTCCGGGAAGTGGTGGCATGATTCTCTTTGCCATGGTCGTTTTTTTGCGAACTTTTGGCATTGGTCTATCCCCTGGCTCGCTCATAGAAGTGACAGACGCCAGTGTAACGCAGTTGGTCAATCAAATGGTAAATGTTTAATTAACTCAGACTGTTTCTTGTCATCTCTCGTAGCATGTGCTTTACGTGCATTTCCTTATTTCCTATGAGGATCTCTGCATAGTTAAATAGAATTCTGTTTGAGGAAAGGTATTAATTGTCAAGTCAAAAATTCATCAGCCCTTGACTTGTGAAACTCTGAGCCTTATTACTTTTAATTATGGATATGAAACAACCACGCGCCTTAAGCCATGATGAGAAAAAAGCTGCCGAAGCAGCTTACTTGGGAAAACCTTCTCAACCTAATTGGTCCAAATCTGCTCAAGCTGTATATCAAGGTGTATTGAAGGCCAGAGGCATCACCGTTGAATCCGTTGAGGCTCTGGATTCAGGTGTAGATTTCGTCGAGAAATCTACGGTGGCTGAAGGGTTGTTTGAGGAGGCCTTTAATCCTGAGGCGGTACCCAAAGGATCTGACGGAGCATTATCCTCGGATTCGGAAGGACCTTCTCATTTAATTACTTCTCGCCAAGAAGCGATTGATGCCGGTTTACTCATTGATGTGAGTAAGAAAGCCCAGGGTGTGGGATTTAATTTGGCGGTAGGTATCACGAAATCTTTATGGAATCGGAGCATTTCCGATTCACCTGATACCTTGGATGATGCTGAGGCTACGACTCCTGAAGATGCATCCAAGATTCGGGATATGTTACTCGCCGTTCGCCTTCGCTTAGCGAGTTTAGAGAACCCTTTACCATGGGTTGAAGTCCCAGTCTTATTTCCTTCTCAACAAGGAGAGGATGCGGCGAAAGTTTTTCCTATCTATGCCTTGTTTCACAAGGATCCTGTCGCTGAGGAATGCTTAACGTTGATTCATCCAAAAGAATTATCATCGATTCGGCCCTCCTCTCATTCCAATGCCGAGGAAGAGCAATCTTCGACTGACGTTTTCTAAAACGTCTCTTTCCCGTCCATCGCTTAATTCCACAAGTTATCTACTTCTTTGTTGCTTGCATCATGGGTTGCCGTGAAGGAAAAGATGGCTCTTCTTTACGCCTTAGGGTTCCCGCATTACCTCTTACGATGTTTCAGCTCACTAAGAATAGGCATGTCTTCAAGATCTTGAGGTGACAGTTTGGTCCAATCGATGCCGTTTGGTGGGTGAGGCGGAGGGCTTACCTTCAAAATCACTTCTGGTGTGACGATGAAGTGCAGTGGTAGGTCAGTGGTTTCGTGGGGAAAATCCTTGGCGACTTGGATCGCGTGAACAGTGGTCGCGACGGGAACGGGCGCATGTCCGAGTTCCCGAAGGATCGCATATTCTAAATCCCCATATCCTTCTCCCTTCCCACATCGATGTCCATGAGGGGTGACTGCAACGGAGCCAGTCACAATGGCATCTAGTTGTGGCAATTCCTCAAGGGGCACCAGTTCTTCCCATTGCGTTCCTTTGGAAAGGCTTGCGGCTTGGCGTAGCTTGTCTTGAGGGATTTTCTGTGGATCAAATCGTCGAAATCCGCCTCGCAATCGCGGTGTGGGCACGAAGATGGTGATGCCGCGTCGCAGGGCTAACTCTCGTATATAGCGTTGCGGGGCATCGGGATTCACTTTGATGCATGTGGCATTCTGGAAAATAGGAATCGTGAATAATCGCTCCGCGGCTTCTTTCGCTCCGGCAAAGTTTGGGATACGGCCATGCGGGGGGAAAGGAAACCGTGCCACCTTGTCAGCAACGAGTTGATCCCACATTGCTTGGCGCGCGGCCTGTTTGGTGGTGAATGTTTGAGGTTCCATCTTTTCGTTCCTTATAAACTGGGTCCCGTGCGCCTGAAAGAATAAATGTGATATTGTGCCTTCTATGCCCCAAAGTCCTACCTTTTTTGTCAACGCGATTCTTGGCGCGATAGCCGTCACGGTTGGCCTGTGGTTTCTCCAAGGCGATCTCTCATCGGCCATCACCATTATCATGATTGTGGGGTTGACCGTTCTCTTTGCCAAAATATGCCCCACGACGGGGCATGTGTGGATGTGGTCTACCCTGCTTCTCGGGTTGGAAAGTTTGGCATGGCCGTTTCAAATGTTGGGAACCCTTGAACAATTTGGACCGGAACCACCAATTGAGGAAATGGAGCGAGTATTCACCGCCGTGCTGTTCGGTTTATTCTCAGGAATTTTTTGGCTCACCTTTGCCTATGGAATTTATCGTCGGACAAAACCCAAAGTAGAAGACTCCTCTGAACCCCTCTCAGCCAACCAAGCCAAAGCCAAACGAAAAAGAACTCGCTAGTTGCCGGTCGCTCGTCGCTAGAAAAACCAAACTTGAACGACAAACAAAAATCTTTTCTTCCCTAGCGACCAGCAACAAGCATCGGCATTTCCCCTACCCCATGTCCATGGGATCGACATTGATACCAAACTGCAATCCCTTGTGGAGTTTATTCGCGGTCATGGTTGCATGCGTGCGGCGAATAACGGTTCTGGCTTGATCAAAATCCGTGGCCTTGAACAAAATGTTTTCACGAAACAGGCGTCGATGCGTCAACGCATGGGAGGCCAGAGGGCCCAAGATCGTTGTCTCGGCGGCCAGGCCTAAGGCTTGCTTCGAGGTGTGAGAGGCTAATTGATTTGCCAGGGCTTGGACCCATTGGCGCGAGGCTTCTTGGACCAGGAGTTGCTGGCTTCCCGACACCGTCATCTGGATGAAGTGTAGGAACGGTGGATAGCCTACGGCCTCACGAAAGGCCAACTCGTGTTCATAGAACAATGAGGGTTGTTGCTGGGCCACGGCCTGCATGAGGTGATGGGAAGGTAAGCGCGTTTGTAGGACGACAGGATTCGGCCATTTATTTTCTGTCACCAGTTGTATCGCAGATTGTAGATGGTGATATAACCGCTCTGCTGAACGAAAATCTGGGCGATGGAGTCCGGCATCTGCATAGGGGATTCCTACAAAGCGTACGGGTGTGAGGGGTGGGCCATGGAACAACATCTCTGTGCCTATCAGTATGTGAATCGTTCCCTTGGTGAATTGCTCTCTGATACTTCGTGCCTCGGCT
>JAJDBO010000046.1 GCA_029261305.1 Nitrospirales bacterium | reverse complement strand
CTCAGACTCGGCTGTCGACGTTTTGGGCAACCCATTGGCACACTCACCAAACGAATTCATGAAAACTTACAACTGGAATATCTCCACGATCCCAACGACACGTGGACCGAACAGGCCCTGGTCCCCATCTGTGACTCGTTCTGCGGAATTACCCTAGAACGCACCACACCCTTAATATTCGAAGATGTAGGAGAAACGGAATTTATAAACAGTTCCGCCTACAAGGCCCTAGGGTTAGAAGCCTATATTGGAACCAGAGTCCTCGTTGGGAACCATGTGTATGGCTCATTATGTTTTATAGACAGAACGCCTCATTCTGGAAAATATTCCTCATCGGACATACATTTCTTGCAACTCATGGCACGATGGATTGGAGGCGAGCTTGAACGAAAACAGGCTGAAGAAGCTCTGCAAGAGGCCAATGAACGACTCCGCACATTGTCTCAACAACTCCTCACTGTGCAGGAAAACGAGCGTCGGCAATTGGCACGTGACCTCCATGATGAAATAGGGCAAAATTTAACCGCCGTTAAAATGAACTTGCATGCCCTTGCGCAAGGAAAGTCTGCTGTACAAACCCATAGAATTTCCCAGGACAACATGCAAATCCTGGATTCCATGCTCAAGCATGTTCGAGAACTTTCCCTAGACCTTCGCCCTTCCCTTCTCGATGACTTAGGGTTAGTCGCTGCTGTGCGTTGGTTCGTCAATCGCCAAGCAGAACGAGCGGGCTGGACGGCCAAGATTGCTATTGACGACACCCTACCACCGTTACCCCCAGACCACGCCACCGTCAGCTTTCGAGTGATCCAAGAAGCCCTGACAAACGTAATGCGCCATTCACATGCAACCCACGTCACCGTCCAGCTACATATGAAGGACCATGACCTTGACCTGTTGATTGCTGATAATGGAATCGGGTTTGACTCCTTCAAAGTTCTAGAACAATCAGCGTCGGGACAAACGCTTGGACTCCTCAGCATGCAAGAACGTGTTCGGTTTTTGAATGGCCACATCACGATTATCTCGCAACGAAACCAAGGAACGCAGATCCGTGCACACCTTCCCGTCCCTGCTCTCGTTACAGATCCTACGACCAGTTGAAACTTCTCGACATATCCCCGACACCCTCCCTGTAAAAAAAACGAGCCCCCTGCTCGAAAGTAGGGGCTCTTTGCACCAACGACAGAAAAACGTTGAACTATTTAGAATCGGACATTTGAAGGCACGCAAATCCGTTGAATGTCTTCCTCCACCCGCAATTGCTCCCCGTCTGTAAATTGGTTTGCAGGGAACAGATCCGACGTTACGTTTTTAAAACTACGTTCACTAAAGATAAGGACCGGAGAGGTTTTCAGGATTGACGAAATTCACCAAAAACACCACATATTCCAATTCGATCTTTCTTGGCACACGTTTTATACTTCGTTCGAACAATGGCCAAAGGCATGAAACAGGGAGGGTGAACAATGTTTAGAAACATCAAGCGACACTTGCCACAACTCCGCGGCAATGGCATTTCAGAAAATACGGACAAGGTGCGATCTTCCTTGATTCAGGTCGTGTTAGTTCTCTCCCTTCTCATGGTCCCGTCATCCGCCATGGCTACCCCCGGGCTAGAAAAGTTGTTCAGTTTTGTAAACATGGCTGGTGAGGCCATTGGATCTTTAGCGGATGGGATTGAAAAAGCCTTTCACACGGGGACTCGTATTTACGATGATGTGTCCATCAGGGAAGAAAAGGAGCGCTTGCTCAATCTCAGTGCCAACCTTAGTCATTTGGGAATGATTCAGACTGAATTCGTAGAGACCCTCGGAGAATTTAATACGGAACCCGAAGTCGAGAAATGGGAGAGGTTGACAGAAAACTCTCAGATGATTTCAGAAGATGTTCGAGGACTGATTGGACATTTAAAAGCGGAACGCAGCCCCCTCGTGGCTAATGGCGAGACGTATGATGCCCTCTTGCTCACTCTCCAACGAAGAGGCGCGACCATTTCAGCGTTCCAGAAAATTCAACTCCCTTTGACGGCGGAAGATTTAGAAAGTTTGAAAAAGATCGAGGGCAGATACTCCATTCTGCTAACCAACTTATATCGTGCGAAAGAAGCCCTTAATACCTATATCGAGCAGCGATTTGTGGCACCGAAAAACTAAATTTCTTAACATGGCAATAAATTTAGGAGCGCTTGATTATAAAGAACAGGAGCGATTTACTGAAAACCTTTTAACCAAAACTAGCCTTCCGGTGAAATGGGTCCTTCCCTCGATTAGCCGTTGCCTCCATTCAAAGTTCTTTTGTATGGGATTCCAACTCGTCAGTCTTCTTTACACAGGAATTCTGTCTTTTTTCTTCTCCATTACCCTGCTATTCGTAGGCGTTATCACGGATTACATCAATTTTCTTTATTTGGCATGTCAGACTCGCTTACATCTATCAATAATATTTGTTCTTCATCGTTACGATGCCATTCGTTTGATTTACTAAAGATTGGACAGAGATCTTTTTTCTAGGGTGTCAGAAGTTATTACTATTTCTATTTGCTCTTCATTGATTTCAGCGATAATGGTACTCGTTCAAGCATCACAAACATTTTCCAGTTTCGTTTAAACTCGAATAGATTGATCTACCTTCTAGCTCCTCCTTGAATACAGTTTTGTATTGGCATCAAATCTGCACCAATATCAATACATTAGAACAAGACATTGCAGAATTAAATTTAATGGTAGTCGTTCCTTTATAACCGCTGAGAACAGCTGCTACCCCAAGATAGTATTCTAGGAATGAGGTTGCGGCTTGGCCTGCCTGCAAATGCATAGGACCTCCTTCGGAAGATGAAGCGGCCTTGCAAAAAATTTCGCACTGCAATCCGATCTTGAAGAATTTGGTGGGCCCAGAAGTCAAGGACAGGCTATGGCCTTGACCATTAGGTACCCGGTCTGAGGCTAAGGGGAAATGGCCTATGAGTTATAACAACAAGAGAACTCGTGGCCTATCCTCAGATAAAGTCTTGACCTATTCACATCATGAGAGAGAGGTTAAATGCTATTCATCACTGTTGAAATCGCAAGGGGCTTGGCTGCCCTCGCCATATTCCTATTCCATATTCAGGGATTGTTGGTATCTCTACCCATCCTTCAAAGTATTGCCAGTTTTGGAGATTTGGGCGTTCCGCTATTTTTCGTCATTTCTGGCTACTGCATGTCTGCTTCCGCCAAGGAAATAATTCGTCGGCAAAAAGCATCAAGGGAATTTTTGAAACGTCGGATTCTCCGAATTTATCCGACCTTTTTGATATCCATACTCGTCGTTCTGATTGCCCCCTATGGCATAGAAATAATATCCAGCCTAAAAACTGGACAATTTGTTTGGCCTTCCAACCTCCGATGGCACGCATTAGATTTAGTTGATTGGATCCAAATTACGACACTCACTCGAATATTTTTTAATCAGGGCGGCAATCTCCAAGGTGCGTTCTCCCCTGTCAATTCTGTGTATTGGTTTTTAGCGATACTTCTTCAAATGTACTTGGTTGTGTTCATGGCTTTAAATTTCAGAAAATTCTTTTTCCACATCATTATGGGAATTACCTTTGCAAGTGCTCTAACTTTTATATGGCCTGCCATCCTAAATACGGGACTATTTATTGGTTGGTGGCCAGTTTTTGCTTTAGGAATGGGACTGCACTATCTTCTTGAAAAGAACATATCCCCTTCTCTGCGCTTGGGAGAGCAGACGGGCAGGCGGTTATCGTTGGCAATTATTTCTACCTTGATGGCCTGTATGCTCACAGTAATATTTACGGATACCTTTGACACCACCTATGCATGGCGAAAAATTGATATATCTTTTACTTCAGCGCTATTTTGGGTCGTGATACTGTGGTGCATGGCATCCATGGAGCCTTTACTCCTCAAAGCCAAAACCAGTTCAAATATCGTAACCAGAAATTTCTTAAAGGGTAGCATCTACCTTGGCACTATTTCGTATTCTCTTTATCTTTTGCACGCAAAAATTTATCAAATTCCTGAAATGTTTGTGAGACAGTTATTTTCTCAATCCCAGATATTGTATCCAGTCCTAACTATTGTTGGGACCGTGGGATTAGCTGCTATCTGTTTTCGTTATTTCGAGAAACCATTCATCGAATCACGAAACGTGCCCCAAGGAATATTCCCCAATGTATCCGCTAGTAAAAATTGGTCATCTCAAAAAGGACATAACCTAAATACAGAGCCCTACAGCACAATGGATCAAAGATCCTCTGTGACCTCCTGCCAAAATTTTCCAGCCCCCATTGAGAAAATTCCCAGGAAGTCGCAGCGCAAAGAGAACACTCCATTCAAATCACGAATCCCATCCCATGATGGAAAAACAATAAATGGATAATGATTTGACGGCTCTCTTGAAAATAATTCTCTAGCAAGCTACTGGAAAATACTAAAAAACATGTTTCAGAACCAATCTCCAATCGCTACCATCTGCAATCCTCGAGTTCATTCTGTGAGTAGAGTCTTTACCATGGATCATGTCCAGCTTTTCGCTCTGATATGGTATGTGGTCGGGACGAAGGGAACAGAGCAGCAATACTGACGACCCTGATAAAGACTTGCCTGAAATATCATCACTCCCAACTGGCCGTTGGAACCAGATGACGCACAAATTCTAACCTTTTCACCGTCAACGTACACTCGCCTAAGTCTTCTTCGACCAGCCCTTCTACGAAATATGGCTTCTCGCCGGTGAGCAAGTGGAAGTCGCCTTGCTCAAAGTTGCCGGCCCAGACAACATCGCAAAACCAGGTGTCAGTGGTTTCAACCCAACTGCCATGTAAGACCTCCACGATGTCAGAGTCGGACATAACCAGCTTAGTGGCGGCCACGAAGAACGAGAATATATTTGAATAATCGAGAGGTCATATCACGAGGTAACCTTTATTTTAAAAGGGTAATAATCTTAAGTATGGAAAACCCAAAAATAAATTAACGTTTGTAGATTTATGTGATGGCAGCATCCCGGGCCACTCCTTGAACCATACCACGCCAACGTTCCATAGCAACCAGAAGGCCCAGAACTTCAGTGTTATTTTTTGTCCGCGACTCATGCTCGTTCAAGAGCGACTCAATACCATATTTGCCAAAGATCTCTATGGCGAAACTCTCATCAGACATGAGTATCCCACGTACGATCTCCATCAAGGGACCAGCCAGAAAATCCTGTGCTAGTTGGTCCATATCTTTTCCCTTACTGGGGAGTTGGCCTAAATTCACAGCACGCTGGAGGCGGTAAAGGCCACCTTGATATTTGTTGTCAATTTTTTTAAGCAAATGCTTGATTGCACCCCCTCCTTCAAATAGTAACTGTTTCCCATTGACACGTACCCTGTAGGCCTTGGGGGTAAAGCGCCGTAAAGATTCGTGGTGGATCGTTGCAAATTTGGCAATAGGAACGGGCATCATGAAAGCCATTCTTATCATTTTCGTGCTCATAAATGGACTCCATCGAGGATCTTTCCACGTTTGCCTTTCTTGCGCTGCACCCCACACCGCAAACTGTTCGTAAAGATTGAACATGTCAAGGATATCGTATCCATTGACAGAAAATGTGGCGAATTCATTGACAACGGTATTGAGCCGTGCCAGGACAGCCTCCGCCAACTCTGGGGATTTCCATGGAAGTTCATCAAGCCGCGTATTTTTTTGCAGAATTTGTAAAGCGTCGGTCGGCGACAGGTTCAGGGGCATTGAGTATGACGCGTGGGGATAGTAGTCGCCTCGGAATATCTCACCGCCAGCGCCACATGCGTACGTCTTAGGATTCTGTGTAAATCTTGCTGGATATTTTATCGCCCGTTTGCCTGGCGTGCCTCCATTCATAGAAAACGCAAGTAGGTCACAGTGAGCGACAAAATCATTTGGAGAGGGAGAGGACTCCACAAAAGATGAGAAGCGGGTCCCATACATCTTTGCTAATCGACAGGCAACCCGGACTTCCACGTTATTAGTCTCACCATAACTGGTAGCAATTATCCGCGAAGGTTCGTCAATTACCGAGAGGAGTAAACTCCATGTGACCCGGCTGTCCAAGCCGGCGCTCAAGTCGCATTTAATTTCTGGTTGATTGGCTGCAAATATTCGTGCATGCGCTTGTAATGTCTCAATCATATGGTCAAGATGGCGCGAAATTGCCCTGCCATCCCCTTGGACGATTCGCTGGTCGGGATCAATAACCGAATCAGGAACATTCTGAATTCGCCCATCAGTCCATCGGATATACTCAGCGGGATGGCACGTCTGAACCTGCTTGAGCAAGCTTTTGCCTCTTAGAGACCACTCAAGCGCAACAACACTGGAAACACTAACCTCATCAAATTCAACAGGAATATGGCTAGTTGCCATCATGGCCACGTCGTGAGGCGAAATAATCAATGTTCGGCCATCAGTGTAATAACTCAGGGCACGACGACCCATCACATCGCCGATCAGGACCACAGTGCCGTCGGTGCGGTCGAGGATCACCGAAGAAAAACACCCCTCCAATTTCCGAACCTTGCTGGCACCACCAGATACCCAAGCATCCATAATGGTTTGCGCTGCACTGTGAGAGCCACGGTCAAATATGTCACCAAAAACTATAACGGCGTATCGTTGGTCAACGACTTCACTAATGTATGAAGAATTCTTATCGAACGCCGGTGCTAACCAAAACCATCCACTTTGGCACTCCGAAAAAAGGTTGTACCCTTCTGCCAATTCTACGTCGAATGCTGGCATCCACTTTTTTGTAATCCTCGCGCAGTTACGCAGAAAACCTTCAGACAACTCGTCGTCACGGTTGGCTATAAAAACGAATGTATACATAAAAAATGAGGTGACTCCTTCGGTTCATAATTGTTCTCAAATGTGGGGTTTCAGTAATTTATCTATTATGAATTCGGAATAGGGATTTTAAAAGGGCTGTTTGGCTGGAGCGAAAAGGACCAAGGACCCCGTTGTGGGGTCAATCTGCGGACTCCGTCGGGTGCCATGCGGGGGTTCACCTTGCGCGGAGAGTCTGAGTGGCCGTTTACCACGGGAAAGGGGACGCTACCCTTTGTTTTGGCCTCTTAAAAATTTCATTAAAAATGATTACCTTGCCATAGTAGCAACACGATTCACCACCACCAATTTCTTCACCGTCAACGCACACTCGCCTAAGTCTTCTTCGACCAGACCTTTGACACCATACGGCTTCCCGCCGGTGAGCAAGTGGCCATATTTTTGAAAGACCTTTGGGAAGAACGTGGCATCGTAGAGACCGGTGAGGTCTTCGAAGGTGGTAAATTCCATGGGTTGGCCGCTGTCAGTTTCAGCAAACTTTTCCGTTATCAGCCAGCCGAACATTTTGACTTGCTTACCAACATATACATGCACCTCTGATGCTGAATCCGAAGCGGACGGGCCCTTGCGAAAATCTAAAAAATTAAGGTATAAAGTAAAGATCTGACCCTCCCGCCTAAAAACATTGTTCCCGTCAGAATCGGTTTTCCTGCCTCCGTTCGACCCCATTGACCAGCTCAAGGAAATTCTCGACAGACGTCCTCCATCAGAGATACCAATATACTTAGGTAAAAAATCTACCTACCCGCCTCTGGCAATTCCAGATTACTTGTGAATATCGAGTACCCCCAAGTAGGATTGATTGTCATAAAATGAATTCCTTTTTTCATGACCTTCTATTCGTTTATGTTGCCAGGTCGGATACCAACGAATCACCAGTTTAGGGATATAAGGCCGCTGCGTCTTCTCCTGTTGTTACCCTCCTGGAACCATGGTGGGGTGCAAACCTGGGCCGAGTCATTTATCCGCATTCTGCCTTCGTCCCATTATAGGATCTTAACGGCCGGTTTTGATATTGCCGCAAAACCACCCGACATCAAGGCCGTGGCGATTCGTAAACGTTTAAATCTAGGCGACATACATTCACATCTTTCCCGCCTAAACATCATGTCAGGATATGCTTCGACTCGTTCACTGAAGCAATTGGTGTTGCACTTTCAGCCCCATATCGTCATCAGCGCTACGCCGGAACTTAGTGTACCCTTGGGGCGCGCATTCCCCTCCCGTACACGACCATTTACCTGGCTCGTGCGCGAGGGCAACAACACCCGCCTCAAGATCGTGGACACTGCCAAGAGCAGATTGGATGGCTGGTTGCAAACTCGGCTCATCAAGAAATCCTATCGCGAAGCCGATCGTATCGTTACCCCGTCACACGAACTATCACGAATGCTCGAAAAACAATTGGCAATTCCCGTCCACCAGGTGACTACCATCCCTAATCCTATCGATGTGTCCGGCGTCCGCGCCAAAGCACGGCAACCTCTTCCTATCGATTGGCCAAAGGGCCCCACTGTGGTGACTTCAGCGCGACTGACCTACCAAAAAGGCATCGATGTCCTGATACGCGCCATGGCCCTTCTGTGCCATCCGTGTAATTTAGTAGTAGTTGGACGCGGGGAGGTCGGACAATATCAATGGCTGGCAACGTCACTGGGCATCGAATCCCGCATCGTGTTTGCGGGCGCGCACCGCAATCCCTTCCCTTTAATAAAACGTGCAGCCATCTATGTCCAACCATCACGATGGGAAGGGTTCTGTAACGCCATAAGTGAGGCCATGGCATGCGGTGTTCCGGTCATCGCTTCAAATTGCGATTTCGGACCGCGAGAGCAAATAGAACAAGGCTGCAATGGCATCCTTGTTCCACCAGAATCGCCACACGCATTGGCGGCAGCTATCGACCATTTATTGGAAGAACCCAATTACGGGAAAAAATTAGCGCTAAAGGCCGAGCAAAGCATTACTGTTCGAACCCTTAACGATGCAGCATGTCGATATCGGCGAGAAATGGAATTAGCCATCTCTGCTTACCACAATCGGATGAAGCCACTCCGTGAGTTAAGGCAAAAGGAAAGTTTGCTTTGAAGCATTCCATCACGTTTGTAACCGAAACGGATAACTTGGGCATGTTCGGCAAGAAGCGTATGCAACGCATGCTCGAATCCCTGGCACGCCAACTGACAGAAGAAAATTACCGCCTGAAGAAAATTGAATACATCGTTGCCTTCGACCCTACAGATATTTCAGAAGTCGAGGTGCGCCATCAATTTGCAACGGTCTCCTTTCCTCCATGCATCACCTGGCGATTCATGGGTTGCAAGGGATTAACCTATTACGATTTAAAAAACGAGGGCTTCAAAGCTGCGACAGGCGACCTAGTTCTGTGCATCGATTCCGATGTTTTGCCCCAGGCAGGCTGGCTCAAGGCTATCCTGAGTGCGTTTGAACGACCCGAGGTCACGGTTCTCGCAGGGCACACGCATATTGAACTCAGTTCTTGGTACACCAAATCATTTGCTTTGTTCTGGACATTTCCACTGCCTGCAACGGGTGGACTCCAGGAGGCCAAACATTTTATGGCGAATAATGTGCATTTCAAGCGACCATGGATTGCCGCTCACCTCTACCCACAAAGACAGGCATTTCACGACCATAACCGGTTCCTCGTACAGGCTCTTTACGATGAAGGCAAAAAACTGTACCAACATACCGACGCATGTGCTCTTCACGATGCCCCGCGTTGGATGACGTTTGTCAAACGGACCTTCTGTCACGGCTATGACAATATCGTGGAAGCGCGTGATGCTGGGCATCATCACGATGCCACGTTTTGGGCTGGGCTCTGTCGTTGGCGCAACGGACTCAGACGATCCCTGCAGAGAGTGCTCGCCAACCGCAAACTGGTTGGTCTCCCAGCGATAGCCGTGCCCTACGCGACTGGTTTAGCCAGCCTTTTTTTTACTTGTCAATTGCTTGGAGAATGGATCACGCTCATTCGACCGCAATGGATCAAGAGGTACTTTACTCTGTGGTAACAAAAAAAGACTTCTCGGTTGTGGAACACGGGTTCGCCCAGACCAACATCCAATTGTTCAACCAGATTCATAAATTGGGGTTTACCGACGACGACCTAATATTGGTGGGTAAAGCCTACGAATTTGCCATGCAGACGTGCAGCCATTTGTTCCGCCCAAGTGGGAAGCCACTGTTGAGCCATTTCGTAGGCACTGCCAGTATCACTGCATGGACTGGCGCTTCAGCCACGGAAGTCGCTGCCGCTGTACTCCACAATGTCTATCAACTTGCGGATTTTGGCGATGGTCCACCAGGGATTACAGGTGCCCGTCGTCTCCGAATACAAAAAATCATAGGTCGAGACGTCGAGGCCATCATCGCCCTGTATCACCAGACCCGCTGGCGCCACCAAGTGATACAGGATTTTGTAACTAGAATCGGCACGCTTAGTGATACGGAATGCTCTTATCTGCTAATCCGTGCAGCCAACGAACTGGAATACTACCTGGACCGATCCACCGAGTACAGCCAACAGAAAGAACATCTACTACAGGTCAAGGGCCCTGACCAACAGCATTCGCGGCGCTTGATCACATTGACCCGCGCCCTTGGACAAGAGGCTCTGGCCAACTTCCTCCAACTCGCGGTCGAAGGTTATGATCAGTCCGTAGTTCCAACCGTCGTTCGCCGCACCAACCATCAAACATTTGCGGTGGTTCCGCCATCGTTCAGTCTACGCCTAGCCCGTAAGGCCCAAGAAATTCTTTTGAAAGCGAGGAGTAGGCTCAGCAAATAGAATGGAGTAGACTCTGGTGACGAAGCGGGTCCACCGCTTGCACAAGACGCACGAAAGTAATCGAACCGGTGGACCGCTGTTTAAGAGTCAGCTGCTCGATTAGTTCAGGAATTATTGTTAAGACCATTTGGAAAGGGGACCCTTCCCTTTTTTTTGCCTCGCAACATTTCCATTGAGAAAATTACCTTGTCATATTAGGAACACGATTTACCACCACCAACCGCTTCACCGTCAACGTATACTCGCCTAAGTCTTCTTCTACCAGCCCTTCTACGAAATATGGCTTCCCCCCTGTGAGCAAATGGCCATATTTTTGAAAGATCTTTGGAAAGAGCGTGGCATCGTAGAGGCCGGTGAGGTCTTCGAAGGTGGTAAATTCCATGGGTTGGCCATCGTAAGTTTCTGCGAGCTTTTCGGTGATGAGCCAACCGACCATTTGTACAGTCTTGCCTGCATAGGAGTGCATCTCTGATGCTGGAACACACTCATAACCTTTAAAAGCATTCTGAAATAATTCTAGAGGGTGCTTACTGATCGGAAATCCAAAGAGTTCGATTTCGTCTTTGATCTTTTGGTTATCACCATACTCCGGCGGAATAGGTAACGCCCGTGAAGTGTGCTCAAAGAAAGGCAAACGCTTGCCTTTCTTTGGGTAAGAGAATCCCTCCCTTGCATAGAGCCGCCACAACAATCCTGGTCTCGTGACTTCTCCGGCGATGCTGTCGAAGCAACCGGCTTTGATGAGCAATCTCGTCTGCGCTGGTTCGACTTCGACTCTCTCTAAGAACTCTCTCAATGATGTATGTGGTCCGTTGGCGTTTCGTTCTTCGATGATCGCGTCAAGAAATTCCCTCTGTAATCCTTTGATTTGCATAAATCCGACTCTGATCGCGCAGCCGTTGCCGGTGTAGGCCCACATACCGGCATTGATGTCCGGGGGCAAGACAGTGAGGCCCATGCGTTTGGCTTCGGATAGATAGGCACTTGTCGAGTAGAACCCACCTTGGTTGCTGATAACTGACGCCATGAACTCGGCAGGATAATGCGCGCGCAAATACGCTGACTTGAACGACACTTGTGCATAGGACGCGGAATGGGGCTTACAAAAGCTATAGCCAACAAAACTCATAATCATGCCCCATATGGCATCGATCTTTGACCTCGCGACGTTTTTGGCAGCAGCGCCTCGGTAGAATTGTACTTTGTAATCCTGAAGTTGTTTTTGCTTGTGTTTTTTGCTCATCACTTTTCGCAACTGATCCGCGTCTTCGATGGGAAAGTCCGCCAAGACCATGGCGACTTTGGTCACATCCTCCTGATACACCATGATGCCATGCGTTTCGTTCAATACCTCGTCGAGCAATGGATGCGGGCTGGTGTAGGGTTTGCCATGCGCGCGTTGCACAAACTCTCGCACGTACCGATTGGCTGCCGGCCTGATGAGCGATGAGACAATCACGAGATATTCAAAAACATCGGCACGGGCTTTGCGCTCCAGCGGCATGTGCTTCCATAAACGTCTTAGTAACAATCGCGTGGCAGGAGATTCGACGTAGAAGCAACCCATGGTCTCACCGCGACAGATGAGATCTTTGGTTTTGTTATCGTTGATCGCGTCCCAAGTCGCATAGTCAATGACATGCCCCGTGTTCTCGGCGACGGCATGCAACGCATCTCGAATGACGGCAAGAGAGCGATTGCCTAAGATATCGAGCTTCACAAGCCCTGCATCTTCAGTTTGGTCTTTTTCCCACTGAATGACGGGAATGCCTTTAGCGGCGATTTGGACAGGCACGTATTTTCTGATTTCATCGGGCACGATGACCATACCGCCACAATGCAACCCCAGGTTTCGAACGCGCCCTTCGAGTTGCACGGCGACAGTAAACACTTCTGGCCACGGCTTGGCGAGATGTAACGCACGGCACAGGGATTCGGCCCATGCGGTGATGGACTTGCTCTCACTCAGATGGTTGAACGCCGGCTGCCGTTCCAAGTGTGGCATAAGCCCATTCATTTCTCCCATGGGCATGCCATACACTTTGGCGACTTCTCGTATCGCTGCTCGCAGACCCAGTGTATTTTGATTGGCAACCATCGCCACACGCGTCGCGCCATACTTGGCAAACACGTAATCCAAAATACCATCTCGTTCATCCCACGCAAAATCCACATCGATGTCTGGTGGATCCTCTCGTCCCACGTTCAGGAATCGTTCGAAAAATAAATTGTGGCGGATGGGATCCACATGTGTGATGCCAAGACAGTAGGACACAATCGATGCGGCGGCTGATCCTCGTCCGCACGTTCGCGGAGCTTGCTGCACGACTTCATCCACGACCAAGAAGCAATGGGCAAACCCTTTGGCTTGGATGATCTGCAATTCAGCCTCAATGCGATCTTCGACTGGTTGTGTGACCGTGCCATAGCGCCAGATTGCGCCGTCGTAGGTTTTCTCCCGAAGCAACATAAACGCTTGCGCATCGGAAAGTTGGCGAAAGGCGGGAAAGATGGTGTCTTTGAAATTCCAATCCGTTTGGCACATCTCGGCAATACGTTCTGTATTGTCGAGCGCCTCCGGCACATGCGGAAACTGTTCTTCCATGAATGATGCCGGCGCAAACCAATTCGTTTCTGCACAGCATTTTTCCACAGATAACGTGGAGAGGGTCACATTCAACGCAATGGCTCTGAATACTTTGTGCAACCCATGCTGTTGAGAACGAACAAACCGCACACGATTTGTCGCAACCACGGGCAACTTGTAATCCCGACTGAATTGCAATGCCTGATGCATCATGGCACTGGGCGTGAGTTCTACATACAGATCGATCAGCTTGCGTTTCTTCCAGGCTTTGAGCGCGAGCATATCATCGGAAATGACAATCAGACCAAAACTATACTTGGCCACAGCGTTGATCACATCGCACGACTCTCCGCTGTGCAGCAGCGAGAGAAGCCGACATAAATTGGCATAACCCTCGGGATGTTTGACCAGCAGCACAGCCCGTCTCACGCCCTGCCTGAGCTCCGCACCCAAAATTGGCTTGAGACCGTACTGCTTCGCCACTTCGATAAAGCGTATCGCACCATACAGACCGTTTGTATCAGTCAACGCCAAGGTATCCATGCCATGCTGCTTCGCTGCGTGGCAGAGCTGCTCCAAAGACGAGACGCCTTCCATCATGGAGTATTCTGAATGTACGTGTAGATGCGTGAATGGCACGCTACGTATGTGCCCACATAATGGAGTGCTGGCCGAACTTCGCACGGATGCGATCGAGAGCCATTGAGAGTTTTTTGGAACGGGCGAGACGGTTCGCTGCGGAATGTTTCGACGGCATGAAGTCTGCGCAAGCCTCAATGAGACCGAGTTGTTGGCTGACTGACTGTAAATCTCCCAAGGTGATCGTAAACGAACGGACTCTGACGCGTCGCTGGAAACACCGCTTCAGCAGTCGATGCAAGACAGGTTGCAACTCACCTTCCCAATAGCTCCCAGGCAGCACTCGTTCTTTACCTATCGCCTCTCGTTCATCACGATACTGCACGCAAAGCGTCATGAGCTGACAAAATTTTTGTTGTCGTCGCAGATCGCGGCATAGCATTTCTAACGTTCCATCCAAGAAGCCACGTATCTGCTCCACATCAACAAGATCTTCTTCCAATGTTCGCGTAGCTTCCACGCAAGGTTGCTTCAACGGCGGCAGAACCGGGGAATCATCAATGCCTTGCGCCCAGGCACAAACTTGTCCTGCCAACGGACCTAACACTGCTTCGAGATCAGCCGACGCAAACGTCGAAAGTTGCCCAAGAGTGTTAACGTTTAAATCGGCAAAGAGCGAGTAGATGAATTGGCTTTGCGTGGTTCGCAACGGCAGCGTGCTAATGGGCAGCGGCGAAAGGAACATTTGTTCTGCGCCTGGCCGCACATCATAGAGTTGTAATGGAGCCACGACGGTCGAGGCCACTTCCGATACCAGTTTATTGCTGGCCACACCTGCGACTCCGACCAAATGAAAGCGCTCAGCGATTTCTTCTTCGATCTTTGTCGCCGTATCGCAGGCTCGACCAAATAATCGTGTGGTCCCGGTGAGGTCTAAAAATACATGGCCGGGACTTGCTGATTCCCACACTGGCGCAAAGTGGCTTACGACGCGAGCAATCGTTTCGGTCGCTTTCCTGATTCTTGGAGGATCTGGTGGTACGAGCTTGAGCGCTGGGCACAGGCGTTTCGCCTGTCCAACCTGCATGCCCATCCACACGCCTTCTTGCTGCGCTTCAGACGACGTTTCAAGCAGAATCGTCTGTGGATTTACAGACGGTGTGATTGCAAGGGGTCTGTCGCGCAGAGAGAAATCTTCCAATCGTGCCAGCGCCACCTGAAAAGCGGGAATGCGATAGCAAACAACGTGGCGTTGCATAAACAGATCCTCTGCAATGTTGTAACGAATTGTGACATGAGACGTACCTCACACTTTCTTACAGTATCGAATAACGCCGACAACAACACCTTGAATGCTGAGATCGTCCTCCGGCGTCACCACGATGGGCTGCATGGTCGCATTTTCTGGTCGTAATTCAATGCGATCGTTTTTTTGATAAAACGTTTTGACTGTCGCGTCGCCATTCACGAGAGCGACGACTGTCTGGCCGTTCCGCGCGATTTCCTGTCGATGCACAATAATAATGTCGCCGGGGAGAATGCCTTCATCGCGCATGGACTCCCCTTTCACGCGCAACGCAAAGTTCTCACCTTGGCCGATCATATCTGGCGGCACATCCACCACTTCGGATTGCAAGATGGGTTCGATCGGAGTCCCCGCCGCCACGACACCGGCCATCAGCACACGAACTGGTTCCGAGAGCTTAGCCAACGCCACCTCTAGCATCGAAGGAATACGACGTTGACGACATTCGTATCGCGCAATACTGGTGCGCGTAGTTCCCAACGCCGCCGCCAGCTCTTCCTGTGTCATCCCCAGTGCTTTTCGTGTGGCGACTAAACTTTCAGGCTTCATCACTCCCCTTTCCTAAATGTAACCAATGGTTACAAAACAAAAGAACAGAAGTCAACAGGAATTTTAATCGTTTACATTTCAATAAGTTGGGAGATGTGGTCGATGATAACTATATGAAAGGAAGAAACTGATGATGAAAAACATGGCGAAATATATCGCATTCGTTATCGGCCTCTTAGCAGGACTCCGGGTACTTGTGGAAGAGCTGACCCGTGCTGGACTCATTGAGGATAGAGGTGCAATCGCAGGGTGGCTAGAGACGCTTTATCGCATGGCGCTCGCACCTCTTCCCATTTCCAACTTGGGAATCTTGGTATGTTCGTTGAGCGTTCTGGGAATGCTACTCATACTTGGACGAACCAAACAGGATCCATCGAAGAAGATTCCCTTACCTCACACACCACCACGCGAAACCATACATGACAAACCACAGCCCATCCCTCTACCCGCCGCAGAAGGTCTCATCACTAAGGAAGACGTCGAAGAGGAATGGCACAGCCTTGAAGAAGCAGATAAAGAAACCATTCGAGAAATCGTCGTTCAAGAAGGACTCTGGGAGAGTGATATTGTTGCCTTACTACAAACCAGAGGGTTTTTATCTCACAACGCTCGCTATGAATCTCTCGCTGAGAGGGTCAGTTTTGTGCAATGTGATTTTGCAGGCTACCATTCTATTCTTCCAGACTATCGCTCACTACTCGAGAACGTGCTTGCGGCGGACTATGCTGAGGACCTTCAATAAAGGACGGGACTCACAGAAATTCAAGAGCAACCTGGCATCCCCATCAATAATCCCAGCAATTCACGTGGCAGGTGACAATCTCACCAATGTGCGATACGATGAGTTCCTAGGCTTTAAAGCGCCTGAAGTGTGGTTTCGATTTGTGGTGGGATATCAGATAGGGGAGTGAATTCTCAAAATTCGTGATGCTTCGTGCGTGATGAGTAATACGTAGAAAAAAATCCTGCGGATCACGCTTCACGCATAACGCTTCACAAACTACGCCTCCACCAATTCAGGTAAAGGATCTCCGGCGGCACAGAGTTGATTCCGTCCACCGTGCTTCGCTCGATAGAGGGCTTGATCGGCACGTTCAATCCAATTGGCCGGGCTTTCCCCAGTTAAGTACTCCGCCAGGCCAATGGAAACCGTGACGGATAATTCCAAATCTTCATGTTTGACTAAGGTCTGTCTTATCGCCGTTAACAGTCGTTCACCCAACGTGCGCGCAGCTTCATACCCCACGCCTTGCACCACTACCGCAAATTCTTCGCCGCCATACCGAGCCACAAAATCTGTTTTGCGGGGAAAGGTCAACACCGTCCGCTTCGCAATTTCACAAATCACCGTATCCCCCGCGCGGTGCCCATACGAATCATTGACCCGCTTAAAATGATCGATATCCACCATCATGAGACAACAGGGGGAATCGGCCAGAATGCTCAGGGCACTCACTTGTTCAAGATGCTGATCTAAGGCCGCACGATTATATAACTGTGTCAGGCCATCCAATGACATCTGCTCTCGAGTCTGGCCAAGTTCTTCTTCCACTTGTTTCAGTTTTTCACCAAGCTTCTCTACTCGGTGACGTTCTGCAAGACTACGATCTTCCACCAACTTACTGAGCTCTTCCGCCGCCGCTAACACTTCCCGTTTGAGATCGCCTGGGCTTTTACTCGCCACGGCTGTTTTCAGACGTCCAATATGAGCCTGCATATGACTATCGGATTCTTGATCCTGGATAAACGCCTGACTCACCGTGCTCGTAAACGTCCAGATCACATCACGAAGGGCATGGAACCCTTTCATGACATAATTCTTCTCTTGCTGCCGATGACGATTCACAAACTGATTCAGCCCGCCCCAATTCCGGCGGCCATCCGCATAGTCTTCCCGTGCATTAGGATCTTCAGAGGTGGTCGTTCCAAGCAGCACATGGCGTGCCCATCGCTCAAATTCTTTTTCAAAGGTTTCCGCATCGCCCTTGTCGAGATCAAACGAATGTCGCCCAAAGGTTCGAAGGATTTTTGCGACCGCTTCAATCGCAGCATCTTGCCCTTCTGACGAAGAGGCTCCCTGGGATGCCCCCTTCTTCGTTGAAGACGAAGCCTTCGTTTCTGCCTTTGGTGGTTTCTCCTGACGACCTGGCCATATGTTAAACATTAGGTCATTCTCTCCAAGCGGGTGGAATTGTTTGGTCTTTTGTTCATTTTGGGATATTTTTTACCCATTACCTGATTATGTTATCGGCGATGTGCCTGATTTCTTTATTGAGGGGAGGTGCCGGATCAGGAACTTTTCTGACAAATTCTTGAGTTGTGGGAAGATAACGAGGGAGAGCGGGGTGAGGCTCACCCGCCCCATTGCACTTCACGAAGATTGAGCTGGCCATCTGGCAACGCATGAGTTCGGTGGTTCACCACTCGGATATTCACAGCGTCAGAAAGCAACTGAACCTCTTCGCCAACTTTTGGACTTTTTCCTTGCCCCACACATCGATCAGATAAATCCAACAGGCGGTCGATCGTTGAGGTCGCCGGCAAGCCACGCGGTTGAAAGACCTCGAATTCTTCGAGTCCGAATTTAGACAACCCTCGCGTATAGAACCATTGACGACCATCGAGCAAATGCTCTTCCTCTTTCACCTGAACATGGTCTTCAATATGAAAGGCGTCTAGAAGTCGATCGCTCCAATCGGAGGGATTGAAATAGTGACTCGCCGCAATATCATAGACCGTGCCTTCCGTAAGCAATGACAAGCCTCTCGCCAACCGAGCCAAAAAGAGCACGACATCCTGCTTCGCACTTCCCGCCGGGGATGTAGACACAATCTGCACCACCTCGGTATGGGCCCAGGCCATCTGAGTCGTCCATCGTGCCACATCCTCATCCGTGCGAACCTGACTCACCATCGCACACCACTCTACGTGACTGACTTCAAACGTCGTATTGGAATTGGCCTCAGGAAAACGAATGCGCAACGGCCCTCCATACTGCTGATCAAACCAGGCTGCTAAAAATCCTGCAGGGGGAAGATCCTCTCCAGAAAAACCCACGACCATACTCGGACGTTTGCCTGGAGTCGATTTTATTTTCCGCTTTATTTTTTTCATGAAATTTTTCCGTTGATGCTTTCAAGCCCAATGGGATAGTGCTCCCATGCAATGCCAGACGTTACCTAAGGGAAGAAGACTCGAAGGTCAAGTGAAAAGGTTGGCCATCAATAGAGGTAGGAGGATATTCGCTGAGAGAAACCGAAAGGAGTTACCACTTCGTCTCTTGGGGAGGCCAATCAACTTCTACCTGACACCCGCAGTAATAACAGGCAATTCGATACCGGGCCCGTCGTCGAGGATTGGGCAACGAGGAAAACACAATGGGAGAGGAATCATGAGGACAGATGGGCTGGAGATGCAGCAAATGCTCATCGATAATGGCTTCGAGTTCGGCATCCGCCCATGGCTGGCCAAGTTCTTCGTACCCGCGGACCTGATCCTCCCACCCACAGAGGAGGCATTGTACATGATAGGACTTCACCCGATCTTGATGTTGGGAGACCTCGACACATTCCACTTGTCCGGGACAGGCCGAGGCCCCACATGCAATCGGTTCACGCTGGAGGGCTCTAATAAATGATTGAGGAGCAACCATCGTTTACCTCCTTTGTACAAAGATCCGTCGTTCGTCACTCAAAGAATAGGTCTATCTGAAAAATCAGGAAATACAAGAGACACATTCTTCGCCCCTACTCAGGAACGTATTGTACACCCTGTGTTAATTTCTGGACACATCAAAATCTTCAAGGCCTTGATGCTTGCGGCGCACCATAGCCAAACGCAATCCTTCATAAATTTTCAGGGCACCTTCTGACCAACTTGGATCAAACTGAG
>JAJDBO010000045.1 GCA_029261305.1 Nitrospirales bacterium | reverse complement strand
CATGGCTTGGCGCACTAATGCCAGGACAATCACCACACGGGTAAACGACGTCATCATCATGATGAACGCCGGCGCCAACGTAAGCGCCGTGAGCAACATAAGAATTCTGATGCCCATGGTATACGATTGTGGACCATCCGGTCCGATCACATCGATGTTAATGGCAGGAGCTTGCGGACTTTGAGCCCACACATCCGACCCGACCAAGGCCGCGATCAGTGAAACGCTCATTCCAACAATGATTTGTTTTTTTGACATCAGCAAATTTTTGAAAATTTTGTTCGTTTGCATTTCGTCGCTAGTTGCTCGCCGCACGTTACTCGCAAAAAATGAGATGCGAAACTTGCTTCACGCTTCACGCTTCACAACTTCCATCGATTCGCTTAAGGACCGAGCTTTTTCTTTTGAAAACACGGTGGACCATGGCAAGGTAGGAAGGTTCAGGCCTGTCCCGGGACGGAGTTGAGCAATCCGCTGAGGATCATCAACCTTCGTCAAGAGCGTGAGTTCTTTGGCCGTGGCCCCTAACACTAACACCTCCCCGGCCAATTCAACCAAAATCACCGACTTGCCAGGCCCTAATCGAAGACCACCGACAATTCCCAATGCTGGGGCGCCACCAATCCCCCCTGGCCTTCCTAGGTATTGTTTGACCAACGCCGCAGCCCCTCCCATGAGAAGTAACACGGCAATCAGGGCCCCGGCCATTTTTAACGCCTCAGCAGCAAAATCCATGGGATCCTCGTTGGTATCTCGTATCTTGTCGTTCGTATCTCGCCTTGGGTTTTTTACGAAATACGAACGACGAGATACACTTCACGAATATTTATCGTAGTTTCTGCACACGTTCCGTGGGACTGACCACATCTGTTAAGCGAACACCAAATTTATCATTCACCATCACCACTTCGCCGCGCGCCACAAGCTTGTCATTGACCAACACCTCCAACGGCTCACCCGCCAACTTATCCAACTCCACGACTGAACCAGGCCCAAGTTGGAGTAATTCCTTCACCAACATACGCGACGACCCTAACTGGGCAGATAACACCAATGGGATGTCGAGAATCCGTTCCATTTTTTCGGAATCCGCACTCGATAGCCTGGCCATCCCTTTTCCGGTCTTGGTCGGCTTGCTGGGTCTTGAGAGCTTGCCACCCTCTTCTCCATCCTCCACTTCTCCTGGTTCATTGGCTTCCGCTATGACGGTTGCCCCTTTTTCTAGTTCATCGCCTTCATCACTCATAGCCACTCCTCACCAATCATGATTACACAACTATTGAAAACTCGTCGCTTTTCTTCTCTACCCCTAGCACCAATCTTAGTTTCTTCTCCCCTTGAAGATATTTTCCCCACACCACCTATTCCGGAGGCATTAATAGGCGTTCCACACGAAATTGTTGCACGCCATTAGACTTCACCCCAAACCCCAAGAATTTTGGAGTGCCTTCAATACTCCCTAGCAGAGGCTGACTTGCGGCTTGCTCCAACACCACCACATCACCAGCAGAAAAATTCACCAAATCTTCAATCGCGATCGTGGTTGAGCCTAACTGGACATCCATGGTCACCATCGCTTCCTGCACGCGTGAACAAAATCGGGAAACCCAACTCTGATCAACCTCATACAAATCACTTTGAAAACTGGTCTGAAGTTTTTCCCTAAGGGGTTCCAACATGGCATAGGGCAAACAGAGATGGACATCACCGACGGCATCCCCCAGCTCAATCCCCACAGTAATAACAATGACTATTTCAGATGGAATGACGATCGCCGCCAACTGCGGGTTCATTTCCGATCGAACGGCTTTGATATCCACCTGATGGACCGGTTCCCAAGCTTTAGACAAATTCGACAACGCCATCCCCGTCACCCGGGTCAACACGCGTTGTTCAATCAGAGTAAAATCTTGTCCTTCTGGTTTCACATGCGTCTGTCCGGATCCACCAAAAAAGTGGTCCAC
This sequence comes from Nitrospirales bacterium, assembly GCA_029261305.1. Next base: position 2,678 of record JAJDBO010000045.1, on the reverse strand, counting down.
CAATAAATACACCGTCGCCGCATCTGTCGCCATGAGAGCAAACCCTCGAAGGGGCTCCATTGAAATAATGGTCAAAAATGCTGGCAATGGTAGACGCTTGGTAAAATCGCCAAACTTCATCACCGCTTGGTTGGTGACCGTCACTTCGACAGCCTTTCGCAGCGCGTCACCTAAACTCATGCGAAATAAGCGGGCAAATTGTTGGTGGATAATGTCGAGGGTCGGCATTCGCCCACGAACAATCCACTCCTGATTTCCCAAATCATAGGGAACCGGACCATCCGTAGGTTCTTCAGGGTCCGGCGCCGCCGTATCAACGTCCCCCCCGGTTACGCCGCGAAGAAGGGCATCGACTTCATCTTGTGAAAGAATTTTATCCATGGGTTTCTAAGAAACGTGAAGCGTGATCCATAAAGCGTGAAAGGGACCGTGTGACTCTTTGTCTCACCGTTTCACACCTGCTATTGAATAATAAACTCCGTAAAGTACACCTGCTGAATCTTGCCTTTTCTCATGATGGTATTGACCCGCCCCCCTATTTCATCACGAACCAACATCTTGCCATCAATCGTTCGCAAGGATCGTGATTCCTTGCTGGTTAACAACACGAGCAAGGCATCTCGAATCGCCGGGAGTTTATCGGTATAGTCTGTTTCCTCTTGGGGCCGATCCAATTGCAGCTTAATAGAGACCTTGAGATAGCGCAGTTGGTCACGGTCTGCCAGGTTCAACACAAACGGGTCCAGGTCAAGAACCGGCCCAACAACTTTAGGATCGGGCTCGTGGTCGGCTTCTGCCTCAGCCTCCGCATGCTCATCACCACCTTTGGCCTTTTTCTCCGGCTCTCCGCCAGACATAAAAAAGAACCCAGCGCCTCCTCCTACCACCAGAAGAACTAATAATCCGATCAATAATAATTTTTTGTTCATCCCGGCTTTAACGGGTTCATCTGCTTTTTCTGCGTCGTCTGCCATAATATTCCCTCACAGTGTCAATGATCTCACTTTGCCCTAGTGTAAATAGAGCAACCTTTATGCCAAAGACATTTTCAAAACATTGACGGTGAGACTTAAGGAAAATTGAAAAAACCCTAGGAAAAACGATACTCTTGATTTCCTCATTTTGTGACACCGCATTCCCTAGCCAAAAGTAGGCGTCAAAATATTCATCACTTGGTTACAATTCTGACACCACTCAGAATACGCCTCACTGCGAGCTGAATAATTGCCAGCCTTCAAATGTGGATAAAAAAAGGGGAACTTCCCTGTGGTATACAAGAGAAGTCCCCCCCAATGTAAAAACATTGACGAAATATTTACCTAGACAGATTCACCAGTTCCCCTAAGAGGTCATTGGTGGTCGTGATAATACGTGAGTTGGCTTGAAAAGTTCGTTGCATCGTGATCATGTTCACAAGTTCATCTCCCAAGTCGACATTCGAGGATTCCAACGTGCTCGACACGACACTACCAAAGGCACCAGATCCTGGCCCTCCGGTGAGCGGGGATCCAGAATCAGCAGATTCAATAAACAGGTTGCCGCCAATGGCATCCAGACCATTAGGACTGGTGAATCGCGCTAACGCGACCTGCCCCAAGCTTCTGACGGTGCCGTTTGAAAAACGACCAACAATGATCCCGACATCACTAATGGAGGTTCCAGTCAGCGTCCCACTCGTTTGCCCATCCTGGGCCAGGGTTAATAAGGTTGAAGTTGACCCAAACTGTGTCGTGCCATCTAATCCTGCAGTGGCCCCGCCACTATCGGTCGTGATACTCGTCCCAAAATCAAAGACAATCGTTTGATCCGCAGCCGATCCACCGGTGAAATCAATACCTCCTACCGATGCCGAAGATGCATCATAATAGGCCACGGACGTTTCGGTATCTAAGGCACCCGAGGTAGTAAAGGTTAAAGACCCAGTAAAGATCAACGCATTCGTTCCTGACAAGGCAGAGGCATCAACCGTCACAGAGCTTGAAGGTGCGACCACGTTGTAATTCCAAGTGAGATTTGCGGTCTTGGTAAAATACACCGTCAAATCATGGGCCGTACCGAGCGAATCAAACACGGTAATACCCGTGCTAAACTGAGAGGTGCCAGTTGGATCTGCAATGGCAAAGGTTGTTGCAGTAGATGAGGCATCCAAATTCGCGCCGACATCCACCGTTGTCGTGGGCGATGCCGCTTCTTGTGTGGTCGATAAGACCAAACTACCGGTCGTCCCAAGAATATTTCCACTGGAATCCGCCTGAAACCCCTGTAATAAATGTCCCTTAGAATTCACGATATTTCCAGCCACATCAACACTAAACTGTCCATCTCGAGTATAAAAATTATTACCCGCCGAATCTTGCACATGAAAGAATCCATCACCATCGACTGCCAAATCTAAAGAGTTCGAGGTGCTTTCTAATGAGCCTTGGGTGAAAATTGCATCAACCCCAATAACACTGACACCCCGTCCTTCTGCGGATCCGGTGGAGGTTCCTCCACCTCCAATTGTGGCCCCAAAAAGATCGCCAAATGACACACGTCGGGCTTTGTACCCCGTCGTTTCTGCATTAGAAATGTTGTTGCCAATTTCACCTAGCGCGCGGCCTGTGGCGCTGATTCCACTGATGGCGGTAAAAAATGCTGATTGCAGTCCCATGATTCACCTCACTTATTAAATACGG
>JAJDBO010000044.1 GCA_029261305.1 Nitrospirales bacterium | reverse complement strand
TTACTCCTCTTTGCCTTGACGCTCTCAATGGAAAAGCTGATAATTCCGGCTCTCTCGTGCCGAAGTGGCGGAATGGCAGACGCGCTAGATTCAGGTTCTAGTGCCCTCACGGGTGTGCGGGTTCAACTCCCGCCTTCGGCACCATTTGCAGCATCTCCCAAATAATTGTTCACCACCAGCCTCACATTACGCACCAAGCCAACATAAAGTTATGCTTACTTCATCCCGATAAGTGGATATTATTATTCAACCTTGTACTTGGAATGGAATATTGAGGTTTAGGAGCGAAAAAGTGGGGCAACAAACAACGACCAACAGATCTGGGGTAATTTTCATTAGCCATCGCCCTGCCGACCAGAAAATTGCAGATCGTATTGTTTCTACTTTAAAAGATTGGGACCTAGGACAAATTCTGATTTGTCAATCTAATGATAATCCTCCCAATACCCACCTTCGTATTCCAGAACAAGAGAGAAATTCCTTAGTCCTGGCAAACGTCGTTTTTCTGATTTATACGGTCTCCGACCAGGATTGGTACTATTGCATGTGGGAATCCGGGCTGGCGACCGACCCTGCAGGTTTAGGCACCAAACTGGTAATTTTCCAATGCGCCCCCAACCTGCCCCCATCACTCCCCAACCATACGTCCGTAATGTTAAACGAACTCTCCATCAAAAAATTTACATGGGATTTCCATAAAAATCCCACCTTTTTCCCTGGAATCACCCAAGCCATTGCTCCAGATATTGGAGAGCGAGAAATCACTGCAAGAAGCAATGATCTTTTAATGGGATTGCAGGCTTTGACGCCTGATCTCTGTAATTCACATCCTGACAACACCTCCGACATCACCCCATTACATCCATGGAAATAATCCAGGACACCTTTTTCCCCAAAAAAGAATAACTCCTGATTTCTCCCCTTTCCTCTTACAAGCTAAAAGTGTGGCATAGGAAGCTACCGTCTATACCAATTGCAAGCATTATAGTAACAATTGGATTACAATAGGTTTCCTAACGGACCATGAGTACACTCCCTCCAAATTTTTAATTGTTTTTTTTCTGATCGGCATAAAATACTTAAACCTTTTGTGGGTCCATAATGACCTAAGACTCTTGGGCGAACATAATTTCGCAACCGGGGTTCCGATCAACAAAACATCTGGGATATGTATGCAAAATCCCTTAGAGAGGTGAACCATGCCACTAAAAGATCAAACCGAAACAAAGCAACAAGCTCCAGGCCCTCAAACCCAAAACGCTCAACCATCTCTTTCTATTTTTATCAGCCATTGTCACGAAGATAAGGAAATCGCTAGTTTACTGTATAATACTTTTCAGGATTGGACTCTGGGAAAAGTTCAGGTTTTTCAAACTTCGGCCGCACGATCAGGAACCCCAGGCCCAGGACAAGATCTCACAAAAGGCTTATTGAACTGCCTCAAGCAATCACATGTAGTAATTCTAATTTATACTTCATCCGAGTACGATTGGTCTTACTGCATGTGGGAATGTGGGGTTGCCACTAACCCAGCAAGGCCCGACACGAAGATCATTGTCTTCCAATGCGAAGGTGATAGCCCTCCTCCACTCCCAAACTTGGTATATGTAAAAATGGAAGAAGAGTCGATCAGAAAATTTACATTGGATTTTCACCACGATCCAGACTTTTTCCCTTTGCATAATGCGCCACTTGCACCCGACCTTGGACCTGAACAAATCGAAATTAGGAGCAAGCAACTACAGAAAGGCTTATTTCATTTTCTTGAAAAGGAATCCGGGCCAAACCTTAAAATCGATGAGAGAAACCGCTGGGATTTTTTAAGGTTAGGGTTAGACTTAAAGGACCTTGAAGATATTGAAAACGCAAAGGATTGGAATACGGCCTTTCAAAGTTTCCAAGAGAATATCCCCCAAAAGTGCTTCATTACCAACGGGCATGGAGAAGCAGCGAAACATTTCGGGGTTGACCGTATCGAAGATTTATCTGAAAAAACGTTTTTGCAAATTGTCAATGGTTGGAAGGAACGGGCAAGAAATTGCCCAACTGATTGGATTGAAGGATTGTATGCTGAGATGACCCGAGCCATTTTGAAACGCCCCGCAGAGCCAAAATGGGATCTTATGAAAAGTGCTCGCCCAGGAGTAAACTGGTGGGTGGCTCCTATCATTAATCATGTACGGATCATCCCCAAACAAGGAATAATGGAATTCGACCTCTATCTTTTCCGGATCCCCTCGGACATCTTAGTTTCAGACAAACAGCAGGTGGGAACACCCTGAGGAAAATTACGCTTCATGCAATTTGCTAGATGAGAGGTTCTGAAGCACCGGAAAGGTGCGCGGCAAAGGGATTAAGTTTTCCGGAAGCCGTGACATGCTGGGGCGAAGTGTCAGGCAGTTTTGGCAATGAGGCATCAGCGATTTCTGATGAATCTTTTTCTTCTTCGGTCGCAGTTTCCAACGTGCGATCTTCTTGATACTCCTGGCTCACCGAGTGCACTTCAATTTCGACATGTTCACGGGCCAACAGCCGCTTTACATCCCACTCCGTGATCCAGCTCTTGACCCATTCCCGCATGCGCTTGCCTATGACGACGGTGGGCTGTAGGGCGTAGATCTTCGCCATAGACTCCTGCTCACCACAATAGACGGATTGATGAATCTGGCGAATCTTATGATAGGCTTCTTCAACACGTACTTCCGTCAATTCTCGAAGCGCGGTTGAGTCCCATTCAATAAATCGCACACCTTCTTCAGCTTGTTTTTCTAACATAGCATTCGTCCCGACCTTGCCCAGCGCATCAAGCACTCGCGTTCGATCGCCTTTACCTTCGAGAATCTGAGACTGAAAATCATCGGTCAATGCGACGACTGACGCCAGTCCTGGAATGCCGATATCCGTGGATGCACCCAACAGTCGGCCTAATTCCCCGTACGATTTCAGACGCTGTCCAAAAGAGTATCGCCCAATGAGTTCCGCTTCATCGAGAAATAACACCCACCCTTTGTACCCTGCCAGCCGTATGAGTTTCGAGGCGAAGTGGAACCGTTGCACCCCCAAATCCAT
>JAJDBO010000043.1 GCA_029261305.1 Nitrospirales bacterium | reverse complement strand
TTCCTCGCGGCTTCTCGTGCCCTGGCAGCATCAATGGATTTCCCGATAATTTTTTTGGCGACGGCAGGATTTTCTTCTAAGTAGTTTCCCAGTCCCTCATTGACGGCGGCTTCGACGATTCCCTTCACTTCACTATTTCCGAGTTTGGCTTTCGTCTGTCCTTCAAATTGAGGAAACCGCACTTTGACACTGACGACCGCGGTAAGGCCTTCTCGTACATCATCACCCGTGAGCGACTCGGTTTCTTTCTTCAACAAATCGTTGGCGTTGGCATAGGCATTGATCGTTCGAGTCAATGCAGCTTTGAAGCCGATTAAATGGGTTCCGCCTTCTCGCGTATTGATGTTGTTGGCAAAGGAGAACAGATTTTCTGCATAACTGTCGTTATATTGCAGTGCTACTTCCAGAATCACATCCGTCTTTTCCACATCAACGAAAATAGGTTTGTGGAGAGGCGTCTTTGCTTCATTTAAATGTTCTACAAATGAAACAATCCCGCCTACGTAGCAAAACACCTGTTCTTTTTGTGTTCGATGGTCGGAGAGCGCGATAGTCAGCCCTTTATTGAGGAAGGCCAATTCACGGAGTCGTTGGGCTAACACATCAAAACTATATTCAACGGTTTCGAAAATTTCTGGATCCGCTTTAAACGTGATTTTGGTCCCTCGTTTTTTGGTAACCCCTGTGGCAGCCAAAGGGGCTTTGGCCTTTCCTCTTTCGTATTCTTGCGCAAAGACCTGACCATCTTGCCAAATTTCTAATTCAAGCCATTCGGACAAGGCATTGACGACCGAGATGCCAACACCATGGAGTCCGCCTGATACCGTGTAGGCGCCTTGTTCAAATTTTCCTCCAGCATGAAGCACTGTCAAGGCGACTTCCGCTGCCGATTTATTCTGGGTGGAATGCATGCCGGTCGGGATGCCACGTCCATTATCCACCACGGTCACGCTGCCATCGATTTCTAAGGTGACCTCGATGGATTCGCCAAACCCGGCCATATGTTCGTCCACACTATTGTCGACGACTTCATACACGAGATGGTGCAGCCCATCGACCCCGGTACTCCCGATATACATGGCTGGCCGTTTCTGAACGGCTTCTAAGCCTTCGAGCACACGAATCTGGTCAGCACCATAGCCGCTAGATTCGGTTGAGGTATCCGTGTGCTGGGCTGGATCTGATGGCTGTGAGTCTGGGGTGTCGGCCGAAAGGCCTTGTTCGTTCAATTCGTCTGGCAACATTCTTGATGTATTACACCTTTATACTTTAACGGGCATGACCACAGCCTTAAACATCTGTGTATTTTCTGTCTCTTTGAGTAAACATGGGCTCAATGGGGCATCCATCTGTAATTCTATAGATTCTCCATCCATAATCGTGAGCACTTCAAGTAAGTATCGGGCATTGAATCCTGCAGAAAATTCTTCGCCATTAAACTTCGATGGAATCTCCTCGTTGGCTTCTCCCATATCCGGATGACTCGAAAATAACGTGAGATGATCAGGACTGAATGTGAGTTTGACCGCATAGGTTTTATCCCGAGAGAGAACCGATACCCGACGCAATGCTCCTTCAAAGTCCTGACGATTGACCGTGATTTTTTTTGTCGTCTCTTTAGGAACGACTTGTTGGTAATTTGGATAATTCCCTTCCATTAACCGGGAGGTCAAAACCAACCCACTCTTGCGGAATATGAGCATATTCTTGGTAAAACCGATCATGGGTTCGTCGCCGCCTTCTTCGAGTAAGCGACGGATTTCCAGCGCGGCTTTTTTGGGAACGATGACCTTGGTATCTTCAGGAAATGAGGCTTCTTTGTCGAGTTCCAATACCTGATCCGCAACAGCCAATCGATGGCCATCAGTACCAACTAACCGAATCATGGGTTTCCCACCCTCGGTCAGGACAGTGATTAACAGACCATTGAGGACATACCGAGTATCGTTATCCCCCACTGCAAACAAGGTTTTCCGGATGAGCTGGAGGAGGCTGGCCCCTGGCAGCGAGATTAATCCTTCTCGCTCAATCGCCGGCAAGGGAGGAAAGTCTTTACTCGGTAACCCCACCACCTTAAATTGGCTACGACCGGCTCGAATAGTGACCAAACTATGGTCGGTGACGCTCAGGGCAATCTCCGGTTCCTTTATTTCTTTCAGGATTTCATACAACTTCCTGGCCGAAAATGTGACGGATCCCGGTTCTTCAACTTTCGCTTTATACAAGCCTCGCATCCCGAGTTCGAGGTCTGTGGCAAGAATGTCGAGACCTTCGGGCTTCGCTTCTAACAACACGTTTGCCAAACTCGGCATGGTGTTTCGTTTTTCAACTACGCCCTGGACTCTTTGGAGGGCGGTGAGAAGTTCATCGCGCGCAATGGTAACACGCATGACCAGGCTCCCTTCTGATTAGATGCAGTGTCTCTGGATCAGCCACTGCTTTTATTAAGTTCTTTTAGTCTTTCTGTTAGGCTTTACTAATTTCGTCTTTCAAACTATCAATGGTTGTCCTTAATGCGGTGTCGGCACCAAGGGCTTTTTCAATTTGCCGACAGGCATGCATGATCGTGGTATGGTCCTTTCCTCCAAACTCACGCCCAATTTCTGGGAATGAAGAATCCGTAAGTTCGCGGGAAAGAAACATGGCAATCTGTCTGGGATGAACAAGGGTTTTTGTGCGCCGCTTGGATTTTAATTCTGAAATTTTCACATTAAATCTATTCGCCACTATCTCTTGAACATCCTCCAGAGTGATAAATTTCCTTTTACTCCCCAAGAGATCACGCAAAATCGTTTTAGCCATTTCGGTGGTGATGGCTTTGCCGGTGAGGGTCGCATAGGCTCCTAGCCGGATTAGAGCACCTTCTAATTCACGAATATTACTTCTCAAGTTTTCAGCGACTAGCTGTATAACCTCTTCTCCAATCGCAATACCTTCCTCTTCTGATTTCTTTCTCAGAATAGCAATCCGTGTTTCTACATCAGGTGGCTGAAGATCAGCAATTAATCCCCATTCAAAGCGGGATCGAAGCCGTTCCTCCATTGAAGGCATTTCTTTAGGAAAGCGATCACTCGATAATACAATCTGTTTTCTGGCTTCGTAGAGTGTATTGAAGGTGTGAAAGAACTCTTCCTGGGTTCTCTCTTTCCCAGCAAGAAATTGGATGTCGTCTATCAAGAGCATGTCAACATTTCGATAGCGACGTCTCAGGTCCGTCATTTTATCATATCGAATGGAGTTAATGACTTCGTTTGTGAATTGTTCCGTGGTGACATAAGCAATCCGGAGATCACTTTTCTCCATCACAAAATTGCCAATGGAGTTAAGAAGATGTGTTTTCCCTAGACCCACACCACCATAAATAAAAAATGGATTATAGGCCTTGGCCGGAGCCTCTGCGACCGCTAAACTTGCCGCATGGGCAAATTGATTACTGGCTCCCACCACAAAATTCTCAAACGTATATTTGGGATTGGGAACTTGTCTTCTGTTTCGCCCCTGTACAGGACGATCATTAATCACGGGATTTGGGATGATGGGGGGGCTCTCCTGTTCGCCAACTTCAAACACGACCTCCAACTCTCCCTCCCCAACTTCGCCTTGCCCAGTGTGGATCGCTTCTCCAATCAAAGAGCGATAATTTCTTCCTAACCACTCTCCAAAGAACTTATTTGGCACAATAATAGTCGCGGTTGATCCATTTATGGTACCTAGCCGGGTAGGGTGAAACCAGGTTTCCACAACCTCTCTACCCATACGGGACTCAATAAATCCTAGAGCTCTGTCCCAAATTTTAGGTCCTTCCACTTAAACCTTCTCCATTTTTAATATTCACAGGCTTATACACAGATGTGGATAACTTACACACATATATCCTTTTTTTAATTTTTATTCCACCCATTTATTCAATAAACAAAACATTACTCATTCTTTATCAACATCCATTCTTCAAACTATCCCTATATCTATGCCCACCATCATAAGACCGTTTAACCAAGACCAGCTTAAGGACACCCATTTTCCACACAATTCACAAGACCTAAGTCTATTCCTACGACTTCTATTTTTCTTTTAAAGGGTAAATTTGAGATATAAGAGTTAAAGCTTTATATGGAAATCACAGTATCAGCTTCAAAAATCATTCGCAGCATATCAGAATATTGAATTTTAGAATACGAATCCGTCATTTCATGTGATGCAATATCATTTTCAAGAACAAAAAGAGGAAATGGGAATATTGGCACAAAACCTGTTCCTCTTTGAATGACTATAGCTGAAATTGAATGATCGACCGATACTGATGAGGATAATAAAGTGTTCATATCCTCATCTTGCGGTTTTGATATTAAATAGAGAGTTTTTTTCATAATACTTCCATTATCCCAAGACCATAACTCTATGGGCATCCAAAAGATGGGAATTTATGTCAGGAAATGATGCTTCTTGAACAGAAAACCCAGAATCAATGGAATATTCTTTTGAGCTTCCTTGCGGAATAACGAGAGGAATTTCAAGATCTTGAATCGTAGGTAGGTACTTTTCCAGGATTTCGGCGTCTACGACATCAACAGCGTCATCTGTCAAAAGGGTTCGAGCTTTCCCAAGGATGATAATGGTTAATGGACTTGATCCTGTTGAAAGACCTAATGCGATTCTTAAACCCTCAACTGGTCTTCCAGTAGTCATGGGGTCTTCGCGTAGTAAAACTATTATTTTTCCAGGCATGCGTGTCAGTAATGATTGTCGAAAATAGTCGTTCTTAAAAATTTGATATCAGGCAATTGAATGACGGAAAAGTCTTAGTTGAGGTAAAAAAAGGCTTTTAATGAAAAGTGTTTTTCGTCACATTAATTATTGAAAAACAAGGGGAAAATCATATTCCTGAACGAAAAAAAAGTCAATAAAATGATTTAGAAGCATTTTACTGAAAAAGAAGATCTTTTAAGGTAGAAGGGGCTGAGGTTAAAGGAATATTCTCTTGTACCTTAGTTTGCATGTTTCTCAATATAGCATGGTTTTGTGAGACCTCATCATCGCCTAAAATAAGGACAAAGGGAGCGGAAAGTCTGTCAGCTGATTTAAGAAGGGACTTTAAGGAATATGCGTTATGATCGGTATCCGAGGTGATGCCAATAGATCGAAGAGTATCCATCATTGAAAAACCAGCCTGAGTCCCTAAGGGACCGAATCCAGCCACAAACACCCATGGTTTTGGATGAGGAATCATTGATTCTGGTAAAGCCAATAAGACTCGTTCAAGGCCAATAGCAAATCCTACAGCAGGAGTGGATTTTCCTCCAAGGGTTTCAAATAAACCATCATATCGGCCTCCGGCTCCAATGGCGTTTTGTGCCCCCAATGACGAACAAGAAACTTCAAAAGTGGTCATAGAGTAATAGTCTAAACCCCGAACAAGTCGAGGATTAAGGCTATAGGGAATAGAAAGAGATTCCAAGCCGGCAAGAACCTGGTCGAAATGGTCTTTTGAAGTTGGGCTTAGAAAATCGATAAGTTTCGGCGCATCTTCCGTTGCCGCTCGACATTGTGGAACTTTACAATCCAAGACCCTAAGAGGATTAGTATAGATCCGACGACGGCAATTCCCACACAATTGTTCAATTCTTGGCCTAAGAAAGGCCACCAGGTTTTCTTTGTATGACTGTCGATCAGACGGCTCACCTAAGGAATTCACTTCAAGTGTAAGTCCAGGCAGGTCTAACGAGGAGAAAAATCGCCATAGAAGAGAGATGACTTCAATATCGGCATTGGGGCTCGTTGTCCCCACCATTTCGACCCCAAATTGGTGAAATTGACGGAAACGACCAGCTTGAGGACGCTCATGTCTAAACATGGGTCCAATATAATAAAGTTTTTTACAAGTAGGCTCATTGATTAAATTATGTTCAATAAATGCGCGGACGACCCCAGCTGTTCCCTCAGGCCTTAAAGTGAGAGAGCTTCCATCACGATCTGGAAAGGTATACATTTCCTTTTCCACAATATCTGTGGCCCCGCCAATACTCCGAATATAGAGTTCAGTTGGTTCAAAGATGGGGATTCGAATTTCCCTAAATCCATATCCTTGAGCCAAGTGGTGGGCCGCTTTCTCTACCACGGACCATTTCGGAATTTGACTAGGAGGGATATCCTTAACCCCTTTAATACCGCGAATCATGTGATGTTTTCCTGTTGTTGGATGGCTCTTGAAATCTGGTAAGTAGAATATGGAAACATCCGACTATAAAAGGGCAGAGATGAGCGAGTCAACGAGAAAGAACCAGATCAGACATTTCAAATGACCTTTCAAAAAAGGGAAAATAATGAAATAGTCATTTGACACTGCAGAGATAAGGAATCTACAATGAATCCTTTAGTGTTTTTCCACCAAGGGGTTTACTATTATGTCGATGACATTCCGACAACCGTCGAATCTTAAGAGGAAGCGTGATCACGGATTTAGAAAGCGGATGAGCACGAAAAATGGCAGAAAAGTGTTGGCTCGCCGTCGCCGTAAGGGTCGCAACCGCCTCACAGTCTCTGATGAGTGATTCGCATTCTTCCTCGTCTGAACTATTTCTTAAAAAAAAAGTAGACTTTGATCGTGTGAAACGGGAGGGGCGGAGATGCCCAACCTCGTTGTTCAACGTCATGTTTTGTTCAACCTCGACCTGCCACACTCGAGTCGGGATTGTTGTAGGAAAACGATTTGGAAAGGCCGTGGCCAGAAATCGAGGGAAGCGAATTTTTAGAGAGTTTGTGAGGAACACTCATAACTTCTTAGTCAAAGGACAGGATATTATTGTTTTTCCCAAGCGGCCTATTCTCACCTATAACCATCAGGCGTTATATGAATCATGGGTGAAGGTGTTGGCACGTGAGGGATTGATGTTACCAACCGAACCAATGTCATGCGTCAAATAACCGTAGGGGTCATCGCATTTTACCAAAGATGGATTTCGCCACTCTTTGGCCCAACATGTCGGTTTGAACCCTCATGTTCCTGGTATACCCGTGAGGCCATAGAACGATACGGAGTGATACGTGGTACTTGGTTAGGAATGTTT
>JAJDBO010000413.1 GCA_029261305.1 Nitrospirales bacterium | reverse complement strand
TGCGAGCCCACGCAATCATGACTATGTTCGCGGCTTGGGCGCTGATCGAGTGATTGATTATTCAACCCAAGATTTTCGAGCAGTGATTCGTGAGTGGTATCCTTTGGGGATTGATCTGATCTACGATTGTGTGGGAGGTGACGTACTGGAACACAGCGTGCCCATCCTTAATTCGACTGGCCGACTCATTACGATTGTCGAACCAGATCAAGCAAAAACCATGAAAAGCCAAGGTGTCAATGTTGAGTTCGTGTTTGTGTCGCCGAACGCCCGACAGCTTGATGAATTAACAAAGATGGCTGACCAAGGCAAATTGAAAACAGATGTCTCTGGTACCTATCCCCTAGAAGATGCCGTGCAGGCTCATGAGAAAATTGAAAGTCATCATGTGAGAGGAAAGCTGGTGCTCACCATAGAGACGTGAAGCGTGAAACGCCATGCGTGAAGCGTGGGGAAAAAGTGTCACGGTTTTTCTTCCACGCTTCACGTGCCCAAAGAGAGTCCCTCGCGCTTGCAGAGTAAGTTTTTTCAGCAACCCATCCTGTGTTTCCATGAAAACCATTACCGCGCAAGACCTTTACAATCTCACCAAATGCCAGCACCGAGTGTATTTGGATTCCAACGGCAATCCTGAGGAAAAAGGGGAAGTCGGATCGTTTGTCAAACTTCTTTGGGAATTAGGGTTGCAAACCGAACGCGAGTACATCGAGAGTCTTGGCGAGATTCCGGTGATAGATTTGGCGATCCTCTCTGTGGACCAAGCCTTCCTGGAAACCATGCGCCTAATGGGTGAAGGTGCTCCATTAATTTATCAGGGCTGTCTAATAGATGGTCCCTATGTGGGGCGTCCGGATTTACTGGTGAAAAGAGAAGAGGGAAAGTCTCGTTTTGGACCGTTTCTCTATGAGGCCATTGATATTAAAGCTGGGAAGGGTTGGGAAGGGGGGGGGAGCCGAAAGCCAAAATTCAAAGAACATTACGCGTTTCAGATTATGTTCTATCGAATGTTGCTGGAACGGATTCAAGAGGCCGTCGTATCGCGAGGTCGAATCATCAATGTGGATAAGCAGATTGAAGAATTTGATCCAATGAGTTTCGAACTGCCGTTCCAAGCTGCGTTAGAGCAAGCGACCCAACTTGTGTATGGCCAAGAAGAATCCGAGCCAGTGTTAGGAAGTCAGTGTCTTCTGTGTGAATGGTTTCGCCGGTGTCATCAGTGGGTCAAGGCCCATGATGATCCATCTGGTTTGTTTTTCGTGGGGAAGCAAAAGTTCCGTCTCAAAGAGGTTGGTCTGCGAACGATCCATGATATTGCCAGCATGGAAGTGAGCGAGTATCTCACCCCTGGGAATAAAATTCCGCGCATGGGAGAAAAAGCGTTAACGCGTATGAAAGAACGGGCTGGGGTTGTGCTGTCAGGGAAGCCTTGGATTCGACCGGGCTATTCCTTCCCAAAGACCGCACGAGATATTTATTTTGATATTGAGGACGATCCCACTCAAAGCATGACGTATCTGTATGGTTTGGCGGTCCACGATCATCGAGGTCCGCCCGTATTTCAGTATTTTGTGGCGCGAGATCTCAAAGAAGAAGAACAAACGGTTCGAGCGTTTTGGGATTTTATCGCTACTGCCGGGGATGTGACCTATTATGTGTATTCGCACAAGGAGCGAAGTTCGTTGCGGCAGTTGATGGAGCGCTACGATTTAGATCCAGACGTCTTCACAACCTATGTCGAGCGAGAGTATGATCTGTATGCTGATTTGATTGTGACCTATTCGGATTGGCCAACGTTTTCCTACAGTATTAAACAGATTGCCAAGCATATCGGATTTCGTTGGCGTGACACCGATCCTTCCGGTGCCAATTCAATTGCATGGTATAACGAGTATCTTGCCCATCCGGAGCAAGAGCACCTCTTAACCCGGATTCTGCAATATAACGAAGATGATTGCCTGGCGATGCTAGCCATAAAACGATTTTTTGAAAAAACATCCCAAGAAGCTTAGCCGGACATGGGTTTAAGTTTATTGGCATGAAAAAAGGAGCAAGGAGGTCATGGCCCTAAAAGCGTTAATCGTTGATGATGAACAGGCCATTGTAGATTTGGTGCGGCACCATTTGGAAAAGGAAGGCATGCTTTGCTTTGAGGCTTCTGATGGCGACGCGGCGCTTCGATTGGCTCGGGAGCATCGTCCCGACCTCATGTTGTTGGATCTGATGTTGCCAGGTGTTGATGGTCTTGAGATTTGTCGCTTGTTACGGCGAGATCAAAGTACTGCTTCTATTGCGATCATCATGCTTACAGCCAAAGCCGAGGAAGTGGACCGAATTGTTGGCCTGGAAATGGGTGCTGATGATTATGTGGTCAAGCCTTTTAGTCCTCGTGAATTAGTGGCACGTGTCAAAGCGGTCTTGCGACGTGGCCATGCACCTTCCACGGATGTCCTTCGGCGTGTTGGAGCATTGGAAGTTGATGAAGCCAAGCGGCAAGTTCGTGTCGAAGGTAAGCGGGTTGAACTGACCGTGAAGGAGTTCGATCTGCTGTGTGCCTTAATGCAGGCCAAAGGACGAGTGTTGAATCGTGAACAAATTTTAGAAAGTGTCTGGGGCTATGCCAATGCCGTCGATATAGAATCCCGAACCGTCGATGTGCATATTCGCCGTCTCCGAGAAAAATTGGGTCAAGAAAGCGAACGCGTGGTGACGGTCAAAGGGGTGGGCTATAGTTTCGAGGCCGAGGGATAACGCGAGTGGGGAATGGACGCGAAATGCCAAGACGATTGTCCATGACGTTGGCCATTTGTTTGGTCATGATGTTGGTCGTCGGTATGGGAGTGATGGGGCTGCTTATATGGAAAAGCCCAACTGTTCTGGGGATGATGGCAGGTGTCGTGGCGGCTGTTGTGCTGGCCTTTCCTTTTTCTCTGTGGTGCCTCCACCGAGTGCTTGGGCCTGTCTGGGAATTGCAATCAGTCGCGAGGACATTGCTCGCCCGATGGGGGTTCCAGCCAGAAGAACACGATGATTTTGTTGTACTCACCAATCGGCTTGTTCAATTGACGTCCTTTTCACAAGAACGCATACAAGCTCTGGAATCTGAACGTGCAAAGGTCGGGGCTGTTTTGGATAGCATGGTCGAGGGTGTGATTGCTCTTGATCATCAGGGATTGGTGATCCTGATGAATCCTTCGGCTCGCCGCATTCTGGATATTGGCCAGAATCCGGTCGTTGGGCAATCCTTGCTGGAAGTGATCCGCCATCGAGGCTTATCGGATTTAGTCGAGGTGTGCAGGACCCTCAAACCCAATGAACAATGTCGTCGTGAGGTGGCATTACAACTCCCGGTTCATCGAGTGTTGGAAGTGAATGCCATGCCCTTGCCAGATACCCAAGGGATCGTGTTGGTCTTGCATGATATTTCGGAATTACGTCGATTGGAACACGTGCGGTCAGAATTTGTCGCGAATGTCTCGCATGAACTCCGAACACCCTTGACCGCGATTAAAGGGTACTTGGAAACCTTACTTGATGAGGCTCCAGACGAGCCGGTGACCCATCGTCGGTTTCTGGAGGTGGCTCATACCCATGCGGATCGATTAAGTCGCCTCATCAATGATCTTTCACGCCTTTCGGATATTGAAACCGGGAAGGTGGTGTTACACATGCAGTCTGTTGGTCTGCAAACATTTGTGAATGATATCTTGGCCATCTTTGAAAGTGAGGCAGGCAAACGAGGCATCACTTTGCAAAATGAAGTTTTGGCGGAAGCTGTGGTGTGGGCGGATCGCGATCGCCTTTCACAAATCCTGGTGAATCTCGTGGATAATGCCATGAAATATACGCCTGATGGCGGGGAGGTGATGTTTAAGGTACGTGAGCATGAGCAGGGCTTTGCTGGACTCCAAATCATCGATACCGGGCAAGGCATTCCCCCCACCGATATCCCTCGGATTACCGAACGATTTTATCGCGTGGATAAGGCACGTACTCGTGATCAAGGTGGCACAGGACTGGGATTAGCCATTGTGAAGCATCTTGTGCAATTGCATGGTGGTTCGCTTTGTATAGAAAGCGAACTTGGTAAAGGGACAACCGTTGAAATCGAATTGCCTGTCAAGGAAATAATCCCTACCTCTTGAAAGAACGTCGGCTAGAATAATCGTCTGCCTGTCAATGTTAACAACATTTTCCCCTCTGTCACATCCAGGTCCTCCATCCTCTTTTCCAAAATTTACCTTTCTGTAACCGGAATAATATGTCCTCGCAACAACCGGGTGTTACTGTTTCCCTAGCAACATGGGGACAGAAGTTCTGAAATGAAAAATTATGCTGGCTGACTAGAATCATAAGGATTCACAGTGAGTACTACATTACAGGTTAATCTACAGCTACCAGGGATCCGTGATGAATTTACTACAACCAGGCAGGTCTCTGTGTATTCAGGATGTGGTTGAAGCCTTTCCCGAATGTAAATGGGCTGAGATCTTTGGGGCCATTGAGGCACTGAATCAAAACCAGACGATTACGTGCCACGTTTCAGGTTCAACGCTAGAGATGCGAGCGATTCCGCACGGACGTTCAAAATGGGGGGTTCCGAAAGCGTCCAGAGTCGAACCTATCAGTTAACAATTTCGTAACATGCCTTTTACGTTGAGGAAACATTGAAGGATTACCATTTTAATCACTGTCTCTAGAGTGTGTAATTGAAGGAGGGTCTATGCTGAGCCGAATTTTTCAGCAATGTCGTCAAAAGTTGAGAGCCGCGATAATTGTGGCTCTCGCAGTAACAATCTGCGTGGTGCCCGTAGCATTTGCAGATTCCGAATCCATGATGGATCCCAATTGGAATGCCTATGCCCGAGTGAGTGGAATCTCCGGGAATGTGAATAGTATTGGCTCTGACACGTTAAATAATTTAATGACCTTGTGGGCCGAAGGGTTTCGCAAGCAATATCCCAATGTGAAAATTCAAATCGAAGGGAAGGGATCAAGCACGGCTCCTCCCGCATTGATCGAAGGAACTGCGCAATTAGGTCCTATGTCTCGAAAGATGAAAGCCAAGGAAATGGATAAGTTCGAAGCCAAGTTTGGGTATAAACCCACGGCCTTTCCTGTGGCGGTTGATGCGTTGGCGGTCTACGTGAATAAGGATAATCCTGTTGAGGGGTTAAGCATGGAAGAGATTGATTCCATATTTTCCAAAACCCGGCGGCGAGGTCATAGAGTCAATATTGATACGTGGGGCAAGGCCGGACTCAATGGGTCATGGAAGAAAACCACGGTGAGTCTCTACGGAAGAAATTCAGCTTCCGGGACCTACGGATTCTTTAAGAAGATAGTGCTCAAGAAAGGCGATTACAAAGATCAGGTCAAAGAGCAGCCAGGGTCGGCATCTGTGGTGCAAGGGATTACCGAAGATCGTGGAGGAATTGGATACAGCGGTATTGGGTACCGGACCTCTGGGGTTCGCGCGATTCCGTTAGCGGGAAAATCTGGTGATTCGTTTTATGAACCAACCTTTGCGAATGCTTCGGCTGGCAAGTATCCCTTAGCGCGATTTCTTTTCGTGTACGTGAATAAGGCACCAGGAAAGCCATTAGCTCCCTTGATGAGCGAGTTCTTGAAATTTGTCTATAGCAAGCAAGGGCAGATGGTGGTCATTAAAGATGGCTATTTCCCTTTGCCTCAACAAGTGATTGAAAAAAAATTAGCCGAAATGAATTAGCGGTTTGCCGGTAAAGGAAAAAGGCTGAATGAAAGAATGCCATGCTCGTTGACTCTACCCTCGGGCATGGCCTTTTTCCTCAAAAATAATCGCTGAATCATGAATCCTTCAAACCCTCAAGTGTCTACTATCGATTCGGGCCAACCGGCTACTTCTCTTATTCCTGGAATATCTTCTCGTCAGCTTCGAAGTATTATGGATCATACTGCCACCGTTGTAATTACGGTGGGTGGTTTGGCGACGATATTAAGTATATTAGGTATTTTTGCCTATCTGTTTATCGAAGTCGCGCCGCTATTTTATGCGGTGTCGGGTAAGCAAATTGCTTCGGTCCAAGTAGAACCCTGGAAGAAATCCATAGTGGGTTCCGGAAACGTCGGAGTGGGAATCGATGAATATATGGAAGTGGCGTATGTGCTTCAGGGCGGGGAGATTTCATTGTATCGCATTCCCTCTGGTGAACCGCTTGTTCTTGATTCTGTTCCAACTTTTGAAGCAGGACAGATTTTGGCATTAGGACGATCATCTGGGAAGTCCCAGATTTGGGGGTTGGGGACTCGTGAAGGGCAAGTCATCCCTTTGTCGGTGAATTTTAAGATTTCATTTCACAATGACATTCGAAGCATTCTTCCTATTGTGACGACTGCTGATTCCATTCAAGTTACCCCCCAACCCGAGGCGATCAAGCACCTCGCCTACCAAGAAACCGAAGACGGTCAAATCACGGCGGCGCTGACCGAGTCTGGCCATTTGTATCTCGCCAAAGTTCAAGAGGGGGAGGGTGGCGGTCTTTTTGCCATGGAAGCCGAAGTGGAAACCTTTCAATCGGAGATCCTCAATGATCGAGTCCCAACCATTACCACGCTCCTCTTGGATTCTATGGGCGAGAATTTGCTGGCTGGTACACAGGGTGGGGATCTTTTGCACTGGGACTTACGTGATTTTGAATCACCTCGTTTGATGGGAATTTATCAAGTGGGCCCGGCTATTTCAGCCCTTTCCTATTTAATCGGGGATCGCTCTATTGTCGTTGGCACGAGTGAAGGGGATGTGGAAGTCTGGATGCCCAACATCGATCCTAACATTGGGGGGGACTCGAAGCTTTTTAAAATTCGAGCCCTTACCCCACATAATAGTGGAGTCACGGCTATTTCGCCTTCGCAGCGAGATAAGGGTTTTATTACTGCGGATTCTACAGGAGATTTTACCGTCCATTATTCAACTTCCGGAAAGTCTTTGCTCGATATTTCAGGTGAAGGTTCTCCCCTTCGTGGTGTCATGTTTTCTCCTAAGGGAGATGGCACCATTGCTGTCAATCAAAATGGTCGGGTATCCGCCTACCACATTGACAACGAACATCCGGAGACCACCTTTAGTTCCTTGTTTGGGGCAGTGTTATATGAAGGGTATCGTGAGGTTTTGCATATTTGGCAGTCGACCGGTGGCTCTGATTCCTTCGAACCAAAATTTGGATTATGGCCCTTGATGTTTGGGACCTTGAAGGGCACGTTCTATGCCATGCTCCTGGCGACGCCCATCGCTGTTCTTGGAGCCATTTACACGTCGATGTTTATGAATCCGAACCTTCGAGCCATTGTGAAGCCCACAGTGGAGACCATGGCTGCCCTGCCGACGGTGGTGTTAGGGTTTTTAGCGGGGTTATGGTTTGCTCCATTATTAGAACGAATCTTTCCCGCGGTTTCGGCCATGTTTTTCGTGGTGCCGATTGCGATAATTGTGGGGTCGTTGTGCTGGCAATTTTCCCCTAGGGCCGTCCAAAAGAAATCTGGCCACCTGTTGGAACTGATGGTGTTTCTAGTCATTATCAGTGGGTCAATCTGGATCTGTCTTCAGTTGAATAAAGAAATCGAGGGCTGGATCTACGATTCCAATTATAAGGAATGGCTGTCCAACACGTTTGGGGTGGGCTTTGACCAGCGTAATGCTCTCGTGATTGCCTTTGCCATGGGTATGGCGGTGATTCCTACCATATTTAGTATTTCCGAAGATTCCCTCAGTAATGTTCCTCGACACCTCATTGCCGGGTCGCTGGCGTTAGGAGCCACGCCTTGGCAAACGCTCGTTAAACTCGTCATCGTCTCAGCAAGCCCTGGAATTTTTTCGGCGTTGATGATTGGTTTGGGGCGTGCTGTGGGAGAAACCATGATCGTGCTCATGGCGACCGGGAATACCCCAATCATGGAGATGAACCTGTTTAATGGATTCAGGACCCTCTCGGCCAATATTGCGGTTGAAATGCCGGAGGCCCCTCATGGTGGAACTTTATATCGGTTGTTATTTATGGCCGGCTTAATTTTGTTTGTGTTTACTTCGGTCGTCAATACGATTGCCGAAATTGTCAGGCAACGACTGCGTGCGCGGTATAGTCAATTCTAGGAAGACGAATGAGACAAGCTCTTAACAAATATCTCAGCTCCGGAACCCTGTTTGTGTGGTTGTGCGGAGCGGCTGTGGCCTTATCTCTGTTGATGGTAGGGGGAGTGCTTCTTCTCATTATGGTGAATGGGTTAGGGTTTTTTTGGCCACATACGATTCATGAACTGACTCTCAAAGATGGCACTCGCATTCTTGGGGAACTCAAAGGGCAGGAAGTCATTCCTAACTCTGCGACTCTCGAATACCCGGAGGGAAAAAGCCGCATTCGACTCAAGGTGGGGAATCGAGATTTGTATGGGTTGGATTTCCGGTGGGTCGATGAGGAGCAAATCATCTCTCGTGAGACACCAAAGGATGCGATTGTGTTTGAGCGTCGAGAATGGGGGAATTTCTATGGACGCATTAAACATATCAAGCGTGGCGAAATGGATCTTCCGGATGGATTGGATAATATCTGGGATGTGGTCACCCCACTAATAGAAAAAGCTAACGAATTGCATGAGGATATTGAATTTATCCGGACGGTGAAAATCGGTGATATTAATTACGACATGGAGCATGCCCGTTTAGACATTCAAGCAATGAAAATTAAAGGGATTAGCAATTCCCCCGAAATTGATGCCTTGCAAAGATCCATTCAGGAACTTGAAGTTCAATATCAACAACATGTGGAGACCATCAGAGAACTTGACGGTCGGTTAGCCGAATATTCTGTCGTGTTGGTTGATACCAATGGGCGTGAAAAAACTTTACCTGCCGGCCAGTTTGTCAGAGCACTTCGACCAAATGATATGGGCACCGTTAAAAAATGTTTGACCTACCTGGTGAATTTCTGGAATGTGTTAAGCGATGAGCCTCGTGAAGCCAATACCGAAGGCGGGATTTTTCCCGCGATCTTTGGCACGGTGATGATGGTGCTCATCATGAGTGTCGCGGTGGTTCCGTTCGGTGTATTGGCGGCATTTTATTTGAAGGAGTATGCACGTCAAGGCCTGGTTGTTCGAATCGTTCGAATTGCGGTGAACAATCTGGCGGGGGTTCCATCTATTGTGTTTGGTGTGTTTGGGTTAGGGTTTTTTGTGTACGCCGTTGGTGGGACCATGGACCAACTGTTTTATTCTGAGGCCTTGCCCAATCCTACTTTTGGAACCGGTGGAATCTTGTGGGCCTCGCTGACCCTTGCGCTTATGACCGTTCCTGTTGTCATTGTCGCAACGGAAGAAAGTTTATCCGCCGTGCCTCGGGAATATCGCGAAGGGTCATTGGCGTTGGGAGCGACCAAATTTGAAAGTATGTTAAAAGTCATTCTCCCTTGTGCCATGCCTGGAATTCTCACGGGTTTGATTTTGGCAGTGGCCCGAGCCACAGGTGAGGTGGCGCCCTTAATGTTAACCGGCGTGGTCAAACTCGCACCAGCGTTGCCGTTGGACTTTCATTTTCCATTTGTGCATCTTGACCGAAAATTCATGCATTTAGGATTTCACATCTATGATGTGGGATTTCAATCGCCAAATGTAGAAGCGGCAAAACCCATGGTGTATGTTACCACCTTGATTTTGGTCATGGTGGTGATTTTATTGAATATCACGGCGATTACTCTCAGGAATCGAATGAGAAAGAAATTTAAAGGTGCGGCGGTTTAAGGCGTTTCTTTTATCGTAATCCATTTATATCAAAGGATGTGATACGTGATGAGTCCCGTGATTGACAAACCCTCGAAAGCTAAGCACACTCACCGGCTTATTCCTTATGCAACGGATAAAGACATGACGACTGAACCTGAACATTCCGACCATGCACTCGACCCCAAAATTATCGTTGAGGACGTGCATTTTTTCTATGGAGACAAACAGGCGCTCTTTAAGATTAATTTAGTCATTCCCAAACATAAGATCACGGCGTTTATTGGGCCGTCAGGATGTGGAAAATCCACCTTGCTCCGCTGTCTGAATCGACTCAATGATTTGGTGGAAGGGACTCGGGTTGATGGCCGGATACTGATGGATGGGGAAAATATCTATGACCCGTCTGTGGATATCACCGACTTACGGACCAAAGTCGGTATGGTGTTTCAGAAGATCAATCCCTTTCCAAAATCGATTTACCAAAATGTGGCCTATGGGCCTCAATTGCGCGGTATGCGACGGCGCAGTGATTTAGATGACATCGTCGAGAAAAGTCTGCAGGGAGCTGGATTGTGGGAAGAAGCCAAAGACCGGCTCCATCAGAGCGCCTTGGGTTTGTCGGGTGGCCAGCAACAACGCCTGTGTATTGCCAGAGCCTTAGCCGTTAACCCGGAAGTCTTACTGTTGGATGAACCCTGTTCAGCCTTGGACCCGATCTCTACCGCAAAGATTGAAGAACTTCTTCATTCGCTCAAGCATCAACTTACAGTGGTGATTGTGACCCACAATATGCAGCAAGCCTCTCGAGTCTCGGATTTAACCGGATTCTTCCTCCTGGGAGAACTCATTGAGTTTGAAGATACCAAGGCCATCTTCACGAATCCAACAGATCGTCGAACGGAAGATTATGTCACCGGACGCTTCGGATAAAGGACGTAAAGTGAGGAAACGATGCAACGACATTTTGACGAAGAACTAGCGGCACTCAAAAGTAAAATCTTGCAGATGGGTGCGTTAGTTGAAGAGCAGATTCAAGAGGCCTTGCGGGCATTGGTCAATCGCGACGAGGTTCTAGCTCGAAAGGTTATCGAGAACGATCGTCGAGTGAATACCTTTGATGTAGAAGTGGATGAGGCTTGTCTGGAATTATTGGCTCTGTATCAACCGGCGGCTCGAGATCTCCGATTTATTACCACCGCCATGAAAATCTCCACGGAACTCGAACGAATGAGTGATTTGGCAGAAAATATTTGTGAACGGGTTATCGAACTCAATGAAGAGCCTCAGCTCAAGCCCTATATCGATATTCCCCGGATGGCCGAAATGGCCATGAAAATGGTGTGGGATTCGCTAGACGCATTCGTCAAGTGGGATTCGGAATTGGCGAGAAAAGTGTTAGACAATGACGATGAAGTTGATGAACTTACCGAACAGCTGTTTCGAGAACTTTTGTCCTTCATGATTGAAAATCCACAAACGATTACTCGCGCCATTCGCCTTTCCTTTATTTCAAAATACATTGAGCGCATTGCGGATCATGCCACTAACATTGGAGAGCTGATTGTCTATATGGTGGAAGGTAAAATTATTCGTCATACGAATCCCGCACCCATTGAGTAATTCTTCCCCCTCCCACTAAACTATTTGAATTTCGTCATGCTCCTACTGTGACTTTCCCCTTCGTCTAAAGAACATCGACGGGCAGTGAAAGTCAAAAAATAGAAATATTCCATATGGACATGGTGAAGAAATAAAGGCGGGAACTTCTAGGAAAAATCGTTGAGGTGTTTGTCAGACTTTGTCTACGATGTCTTTCCCTCGATAATTCATCATCCATTCCTGGGCATCTATTGCGGTTTCGTGATTGGCTGGTTGGAGGCGTTCATAGCCCCCATCTGGTCGTAAGCGGCGGGTCTTTACATTGTCATTCAAATAGATTTCTACCAGGTCGTGTAACAGATTCTCCCGAAGCCGAGGTGATTCTACCGGGAAAAGTACCTCTACTCGCCGATCTAAATTCCGAGGCATGAGATCTGCGCTCCCTAAAAATACCTCATGTTGTCCTCCATTTCGAAAATAATAAATACGTGCATGTTCCAGAAAGCGTCCGACTATAGAGGTCACCGTAATATTCTCACTGACCCCAGAAATGCCTGGGCGTAATCCACACACTCCTCTGATTTGCAATTCAATTTTCACGCCGGCCTGTGATGCTCGGTAGAGCGCTTGAATGCATGCTTTGTCGGCCAAGGCATTCATTTTAAACGCGATATATCCATCCTGATGGGTTTTTTGGCGCTCAATTTCCCGATGGATGCGCTCGAGAAGTTGTTCTCGCATCAGGCGTGGTGCCACGAGAATCTTGCTATAGCTGTCTTTACGAGAATAGCCAGTGAGGGCATTGAATAAATCAGAGACATCAGCGCCGACTGCCGGCTGACATGTGAAAAAGCTCAAGTCGGTGTAAATCCGACTGGTCACGGGGTTATAGTTACCCGTTCCCAGGTGGACATACCGACGTAGGCCGTCTTCGTCACGACGGACGACCATGCACATCTTGGCGTGGGTTTTGAGTCCTAAGACTCCATACACGACGTGGACGCCTTCTGCTTCAAGCTTTCGAGCCCATTCGATATTGTTTTCTTCATCGAATCTGGCTTTGAGTTCAAAGAGCACCGCGACCTGTTTGCCATTTTCTCTGGCTTCCATTAAGGCATCCACAATCGGCGATTTCGAGCCGACACGATAGAGCGTTTGCTTAATGGCCAAGACCTTGGGGTCTTTGGCCGCTTCACGAAGGAAATCCACGACTGGCATGAAATTATCAAATGGGTGATACAGGAGAACATCTTCTCGACGGATGGTAGTGAACAAGCTTTCACTTTTCTGAAGATTTTCTGGCGTCGCAGGAAGAAAAGGGGAAAATTTGAGATCAGGCCGTTCGATTTTGGTTAATTCCATGAGACTGGATAATCCGAGAGGGAGGTCTTGTGTGTACACTTGATAGGGGGCTAGGCTGAGATTTCTCACAAGGATATCTCGAATGGAGTCCGGAGTGGATTGGTCAATTTCTAAACGAACGACTGATCCAAAATGTCGCTGATCAACCTGTTCTTCAATCGATTCTAATAGATCTGCCGCTTCGTCTTCTTCGATTTCAAAGTCAGCATCTCGGGTGATGCGGAAGGGGTACGCGGCCACGATTTTTAACCCGGGGAATAAGAGTCCAATATTGGCAGCCACGACTTCTTCCAGCCAGACGAAGTTGTTTGCGGCAAGTTCCGTCAAGCCGAGTTGCTCGCTTTCGGTAACCATATCTTCATTGGGAATGCGAAGTAGACGTGGAAAGGTGTTTGGAATTTTGACTCGGGCGAAACATTCTCCACGCTCAGGATCTTTGGCCACGACCGCTAAATTAAAACTCAGATTTGAAATGTGAGGAAACGGATGCGCTGGGTCAAAGGCCAAAGGCGTAAGCGTGGGGAAAATTTCTCGGGAAAAATAGCGCCC
Source organism: Nitrospirales bacterium (assembly GCA_029261305.1). The sequence goes on along the minus strand of JAJDBO010000413.1, from coordinate 1,833 downwards.
CAGGAGTTTTCGCTGTTTAGGTTGGAGTTGATTGTAGCGTAGGATATGGATGTCGGATACTTCCAGCTTTGGAAGAATATCGTGTTGCCAACATTGGGAAAAACGCTTCAGTTGGTCCATCAATTCCTGGCGGACCGCCGCAATTTGCTCGGAGGTTGTCATGCCATCTGGTGGTGCCTCCAGGACCCCTCCGGATAATTGTTGCCGGAGACCGGAAATGCGAATCATAAAAAATTCATCGAGATTACTAGAAAAAATCGAGAGATATTTTACTCGTTCGAGCAGGGGATGCTTCAGGTCTTCAGCTTCTTCCAACACGCGGGCATTGAACTGAAGCCAGCTTAATTCTCGATTAATGTAGAGTCGTGGATTATCGAGGTCGATGGGGTCAGGGACGACCTTTAAATGTGAGGGTGCTGGATTGGCTGACATAGGTTCACTCTCCGGCGTGTCAATTCACATCTCTATAGTAGGCCAAAGGCATTCATGCTACAAGCAGTTTGTGATGGACTGGCGTTAGGTATCATCAATGTCCTTTATCGGTCGTTTAATTCGATTGATCAAGTCAGTTTTTATGATAGGGTGACCGCTATATGTGCTCACCTTATCTGGAGAGCTCACCGTTGGGGGGCGCGATCGGGGTTGTGATGAGGGTGGGAAGTAGGAGAAAATACTCTGCGCAGTCTGAAATTCCTGGCAAGAAATCACTTATCTCAACAAAGGCCATTTTTTTACATGGACACATTGGATTTAACAGCATTGCTCGATTTGGCCGTGAAAGCAGCAGAGACCCCATCCCCACAAATTATGAAGTGGTTTGAAGCAGACCTTTTGGCCGTTGAACACAAAGGCGATGGGTCGCCAGTCACGATGGCCGATCGTGAGGCTGAAACAACCATTCGAAAGATCTTATCCGAGCATCCCCTGTCTTCTGGGATTGATATTCTTGGGGAAGAATATGGGCAGAAAGAGCAAGGCGCCCGATATCGATGGCTGGTTGACCCAATTGATGGCACGCGATCGTTTGTGAATCATATTCCTTTATTTGGCACCATCGTGGCCTTGGAAGATACGGTAGAGCGAACGGCGTTACTAGGAGTGATTCATCTTCCGGTTTTGAAACGCACCTATGCGGCGGCTCGTGGCTTGGGGGCTCATTGTGATGGCGATGCTCTTTTAGTGGCATCACCAAAACCTCTAACGGAAGCAATGATTGCCACCGGAGATATCGCGCAATTTATCAGCATTGGTGGAGAGCGTACCTACCAAACCTTATCAGAACATTGTCCGTACTTGCGGACCTACACTGATTGCTTTGGGCATGCATTGGTGGCGAGTGGAGCCGTGTCGGCAATGATTGATCCTGCCCTGAACCCATGGGATGCTATGGCGACACAAGTGTTAGTTGAAGAAGCTGGTGGGACCATGCTGATGCGGCCATCAACCATTCCTCATAAAGTGGATGTGCTTTTCGGAACCTCAGAGATCGTAGAGGAATTGAAGAGACTCGTGGAGTTTTGATGCGTCATGTCTTTTTTTCGAAATATACCTTTCTCTTTATCTGCTCCATGGGGTTTGATATTTCGTTAGACAGGAAAGGGTAGCTATGGCGAAACTTGCGGTCGTTGATATCGGAACGAATTCCATCCACATGGTCCTGGCGAATATTGAGTCCGATGGATCGTATAAAATTTTGGATAGTTTCAAAGATATGACCCGACTAGGGGATGGAACCTTTCAGCAGAAGCGCTTGTCCGAAGCTGCCATGTCTCGAGGGCTTGACGTGCTTGGCAATCTTACGACCTTGGCCAGAAATAAAGGATTTTCAAAAAT
>JAJDBO010000412.1 GCA_029261305.1 Nitrospirales bacterium | reverse complement strand
TGGACCTCGACACCATTTCGACCTTTTCAAGGATTTCAGCCTTATGCCACCTACCCTGAATATTCTTCTCGCTTCTTTGATGATGATCACTTTATTGTGAAGGGCGGAGCGCCTACAACGGCTTCTCCCTTATTGCGGCGTTCGTTTAGAAATTGGTTTCGTCAAGGCTATCCTCATGCCCATGCCGGATTTCGGTGTGTGAAGAATTTCTAACAGGCCGATTGTTCATCCTCTCCTCAAATGAATACCTTCAATGAAACCTACCCTCTCAAGTTGGAATCCGCGCCGTTGGTATCAAGAGCTTCGTCATGTCTGGCAAGATACTCGCCTGCTGGTCTTAACCGCCCAAATCGCCGCGATTTATGCGGCAGTGCTTATCCCCTTTAAAGTTGGTATTCCGATCATTCCTGGGTTTGTAGAATTACGACCGGCGAATGTGATTCCAATTGTGAGTTCCCTGCTCTTTGGTCCTGCCGCAGCTTGGGGGGCAGGGATTGGCAATCTCATTGGCGATTGTTTTGGCACGCTTGGTCCGGCCAGTCTGTTTGGATTCCTTGGAAATTTTTTGTATGGCTATGTGCCGTATGTGTTATGGGGAAATTTAGGATGGCTGTCGTCTGGCAAGGAACCGACCGTACGGTCTTGGCGTCAAGGTGTGGAGTATCTGATTGTCTGTGCATTGGCCGCTATCGTATGTGCCGCGACGATCGGATGGGGTGTAGAACTTTTGGGCCTCTTGCCGTTTTGGTTATTAACCCCCGCCATTTTTTTTAACAACTTGGTCATGGGCATGGTTCTTGGTCCGCCGCTCCTGTTGTTTTTATATCCTCGTGTCAAACAATGGAATTTGTTGTACAGCGATCTTTCCAAAGAACATAGTGTACGTTCGAAGCGTGACTATATGGAGACCCCGCTGGTGGAGGGTTCTAATCCTTCGGCGCCATTGCAATTACCCACTTCAGCATTCGTCTCAATCCAAGGCTTGACGTTTCGACCCACTCATGCCTCGCATCCTGTCCTCAATAACATATCTATGGATTTTCACCAGGGAGAATTAGTGGTGTTGATGGGCCGGTCTGGATCTGGGAAATCTACGTTGTGTTATGCGATGAATGGGTTGGTTCCTCAATTTGTCCAAGGTGATTTTGTAGGCACGATTACTGTCGAGGGCCATTCCACGACACAATCACCTGTGTGGGAGCAGGCGAATCGAGTGGGACTGGTGTTTCAGGATTTCGAAACACAACTGGTGTCGACCAATGTCGAAACAGAACTTCGCTATGCTCTAGAGTCCCAAAGGGGGACGCGCAGTGTTCCGAATGAGGAAGGACTTCGCCAACAAATGAAAGAGGCTCTCAACCTTGTTGGATTAGCAGGATTGGAACGGCGAGATCCTTTTTCTTTATCTGGCGGACAGCGACAGCGCTTGGTGGTCGCGTCCGTGCTGGTTCGTGAACCTCAGTTGATGGTGATGGATCAACCACTGACAGATCTTGATCCAGCAGGCCGTGCGCGGTTCCTTCAGCTCTTGGATCAACTGAAAGCCAAAGGCGTGACGGTGATCCTGACGGAACATGGGATGGAAGATTTGATACAAGCCGATCGAGTATGTGTTCTGGATCAAGGGAAAATTATTTGGCAAGGGCCTCCGCATGACATGCTTAGTCAACCCGATCTCGCCAAGCACTATGGACTTAATCCCTATCCACTCGCCGAATGCTTTCAAGATTATGGCACGGAAGTGTTGCCAGCGACCGTTGATGAAGCCTGGCAATTGGCGGATACCCTTGGCCTGAGGGTGAGGGCTTTGCAGGTACCAGAGTCGATTCCCACCATGGGTTCATCGTCATCATCGGCACATGTGATTGAGATCAAGAATGTCTCGGTACAGTACCAGTCTGGAGTGCCTGTGCTTTCGGGGGTGTCGTTATCGATTCAGGCTGGAGAATTTGTGGCCATTCTTGGGCAAAACGGATCTGGAAAAAGCACGATGGCCAAATTGTTCAATGGGCTGCTGCTTCCCTTTGAGGGGCAGGTGGTCAGCATGGGTCACGATACCAGGCATACAGGTGTTGGCCAGTTAGCGTCAATCGTTGGCCATGTGTTCCAAAATCCTGATCATCAAATATTTGCGGAAACCGTGAGGAAGGAAGTTGCGTTTGGTGCTAAGAATGTCGGGTGTTCAGCAGAGGAATGCGAGGTTCGTGTGCTCGAAGCGCTTCACGCTGTTGGTTTGGCGAATGCGGAAGATCGAGATCCATTTTCTCTGACCAAGGGCGAGCGACAACGGGTTGCGGTGGCGTCGATTCTCGCAGCCAAGCCCAGCATTCTTATTGTGGATGAACCTACCACGGGGCTCGATGCTGAGGAGGCAGCACGTATGATGAGCATGATGCGCGCATTGAATCAACAAGGCCATACGATCATCATGATTACCCATGATATGGGGCTCGTCGCAAACTATGCGAGGAGGTGCGTCCTTTTGCAGGATGGCATGATCTTGGCTGATGGCCCGACTCGTCAGATTTTTTCAGATCCTGACCTGATTCAGTCGGCGTCGTTGACCTTGCCGGCTATCACTCGATTCGCTCAACGGTGGGGTGTCACTTTGCTCACGATGGAAGAAGTACGGAAGGCGTTGGAACCCATATGAACCTTTCATTGTATATCGATGAGCAGACGTGGGTGCATCGGTTGGATGGGCGAACCAAAATACTCTGCTTGTTTGGGTTGTTTGCCTTAACGTTAATTTTTTCAGATCCCGTGTATTTGTTCAGCCTTTCCGCAGGAGTGCTCGCGTTAGTCTTCTTGGCCAGGAGTTTCTCGAACGTCAAAAAGATATGGATTTTGTTGGCCTTATTATTGGTATACAACGTGGTGTTGTGGCCATTTTTCGTGGATGGGACCATTCCTCTCTTTACCATTGGGTCGTTGACCATAATGCAAGAAGGCGTGCTGCATGGCCTTGGGATGGGTCTTCGACTCAATGCGATGCTGATCAGTGGTCTCGTCTTATTGTCCACGACTTCCATTGAAGAGTTTGCGGAATCCTCAAATCGATTAGGCGTCCCTCAGTCTCTGGGGTTTTGTGTCTC
>JAJDBO010000411.1 GCA_029261305.1 Nitrospirales bacterium | reverse complement strand
AAAAAGTAGGAGGCATGGGCACCTGCAAGATCAAAACCCGACAGGTCCAATGTCTTTGCGGTCAAGCCAGAATCAAACCGATGTGGGATAGAATTATAGTTATGCGAGATTTGGGGGGATGACAAAAAAGGGGAACGCTGCAAAACTACCCCTCGAACTATCCGGGGTACTCTCAACCTACAGATTTGTGAGATGTCACATACAGAAAATTTTTAGTCTGTTCAGGACCAAACGAGGGGTTTCGAACGGGTAAGCCGTGATGCTCTGATTTACGTTCAGAGTCTTGCAGTGACGACTAATCGGTCACTTATGTGGCAGGTCCTTGGTGGGCAACTGACAGACTCATAGTTCCACTATTGCTTTCGGCTTGGACTTCATCACAAATTCGCAATAACTCATTGACAACTTGTTGTCCAGCACATCCAAAATAACTCACCGATTCTTCACGAAGCTGACGAATCATGTTCTGCTTATCATTTCCACTAATTACTTGCTGGATTTTTTCTGGCAGAACATCCAATTCTTTTTCGTCAATTTGCTTTCCTATAGTATCAAGCACGGTTAATTCCCAAGGGACCCACGGCAAATCAGCAGCTTCTAGCCCAAGCTTGCTTAACTCATAGCTCAAAGTGATAACCGGCTTTTCAAATAAAAAGGCAAAATCAAAGACGACCCCCGAGAGATCAGACACCATCACATCGGCCTTTGCCATAGATAGCATACCATCTGGGTCGTTATCCCATTGCAAATTTTTATAATGTCCAAGTTCATCATGCAATCTCTCCAGAACCTCCTTTTCCGAGATATAACTTTGCGGATGCGGCCGAAGAATCACCTCGTATTGGCTCTTCAATAATGGAATCAGAACACGGGACCCAAATTTCTTAAGGAGCCCGTTCGCTCCCCAAGTTGGTGCAACAAGCACCGTGATGCCTCCTTGAGAACGTGGGCCGTCGACCATTTTTTTTTGTCGTCTGGTCATCTCGTCATAATACAGACACCCCGCTTTTACGATTCGTTTTGGCCAAGTCCCACGCAAATCCTCAAGTTTTTTAATAGAGGCACTCTGATGGTCGCCACTGGTCATGATCGAATCGAAATAATCAAAAGAGTACGTTTTGTAAATGGCGGCATCGGTAGGCCCATGAAAAAGATACGCGTAATGCTTGACCCCTTTTGAGCGTTTAATCTGTAACACATCAAGGCCTGGTGTGGTCATGACACACACATCCGCTTCCAAAAATTGGAGATAATTATAGGCGGCGCTTCCTGATCCAATAAACTTGGTAGTTACAAGCTCTGAGACCACCAGTAAACCCGGATCTTTTTCGTCTGACGTCAGATACAGACAGGATGTACCACGGGCGACAAGCTCATCAATAACAGGCTTAAAGGTGTTCCAATATTGGCGTCCCTCGGAATAGAATACGAGTTGGTGGGTTCCGTTAGAAGCCTTGGTCCTGACCCCAAAATATCCAAATGCACCACGCATCCCCTTATAATACAGGCCTTTCAAGAAAAATATTAAGGATGCGACAAGACCGACCAACGCAGAAGTGAGCATACTTCCGGTGCCTGGATCGAGGTAACCAAAAGCGGGCTGAGCAAAAATGGTAGCGACAAAACAAAAAGCTAAAATTATCATGTTCAATGGATTTCTTTTCCTAGAGGGTTACGATTCCCCCATTTTAACCATATGATCCAAGATTTTGCCCTCATGAACCACTTCCATGACAACTTCACCATTCGTGATAAAGCCATGATCAGGAATTTTTGATGCAGGGGAACCCTCGCGATCACTTAAGACTGAAAAAACCTGCCTAAATATATTTACATTAGTCCGGAAGTTTTGTTTATTGGTTAACTCGCCATCAGGCCATCGTATGGCAAATAGAACACCCAAATGATCTAGCGCGATTAGGTTATCTTCGATTCCATCCAACACCTCATTCTGCGCATGTTTATAGCTACCATACCCCCAGGCCCCATGATCCGCATTAATAATGATCAAAGCATGAGGATCATGAGCCAGAATCCGCTCCACAAAATTGGTTATTTCCTCATTCGCGAGGCTAATTTTTTTATCGTAATTCTCGCGAAAGGCAACCAATTCGGTTTGGTCTTGTCTTGATGTCTTACTATGGCCTGGGATACTCATATGAACATAGGTAAAATGAGGAACGCTTTGGACGGAGACCTCATCGATATACTTCAGGAATTTTTGTTTAAATCGGAATGAGTTGTTAGTCAGGCCTGCAAGGATTGGCCAAGACTGAACCTTTGAAGGAATCCAAACATCAAGTAACTCATCCATTGTGGCGTTGGGGAAGCAGGAATCCACGTAACAACCTTTGGTAAGGAGACTATCCTCAGCATGGATATAATCAATTTGGTATCCATTATTTTCAAAAATACGTACTACTGGGTTTTGATTACTCACGATGAATTCTCTTGAATCTAACAACTCGGAATTCCCAATACTCCCTTTGTAATAATGGTGTCCCATGCCAAAGGCAGAGCTAATCGAGCTTGTGGTATGCTGATAATTACTCAGCATTTCATGCTCCACCTGGAATCCCCAAAATTCTAATTGCTGGTAAAAATCCCGATTATCAATATGAAATATTTTTCTGAGGGCCTCTTTATTCGGGTATCCATCCGGAACAATATAGTACACATTAGGCAGCTTAGAAAATGCGATGTGATCATACTGCTTCCGATGGCTATCATAGCCAATCCTGTCAACTAGTGTTTTGGTTTCTTTGGCATATATCGCATCCATAATACTTCCAAGAGGAGCCAAACACATGACTCCCAACACGATATTCATGCGATACATTTGGATCTTTGGAAGCAACCACGCCACAATGACAGCCATGAACATTACAGTCATAAGAAATTTTGAATAGCTATTGTCCACTAATGGCAAAATCGCAATCCGCACTTGGTAGGCAAGCACCAAAACCGCTACCAGGACAAATAGCCGTTGTATGTTTTTTGCTTGGTTTCCAGAAATCATTTTCTTAAACGACCAGTTGAGCGCAATATAATAACCACTCAACATCAGAAATACGCCAAGAGAAACCGCGCCAAAAGTCACCATGAGTCGCGAGGCATCAAACATGAACCAGTTATTGCTGATAAAAAATAACACTGGAAAGACCCCAACAAAAAAAGCCAAGGCAAAGGGGCTCTGAAAAATCTGTTTGATTTTCCTTGTCGATTTCCTTTCAATTTTCAAAGGCCCTACAGCAAATCCGGATAAAGACTTAGCACTTTTAGGGTGAAGTGAAACCATTTCCTCATCTTTCCAAAATTTGCTTATTCCCTTGGGGCCGATCTGAAAATACACAAGGTTTTTGGCCAAGGAGAAAATATTATTGAACGTCCAGTACAAGACAAGTGCAACTGGTGCGGCATAGAGCAAAGCAAGAAACACTAATGAAATAACCCCAAGCTGAATTTTATCATTGAAATTGAGATGTTTCGCGTAAACGAACGCCGACAAGAAATTGACCCCGGTCATGATAAATGGCATGACATTGATACCCCAAAGAAGCCCATCGGGTTTTGCCAAATCTCGGAAAAGAAAAAATGAGGCATGACCAAAACCGGAATAATGAGAAAGCAGATGATAGGCCGCGATAAAAAAGGGAACTTGAATGGCTAAACCCAGGGTCGTTCGCAAGGCGTATATCGGATGATAGCCATGTTGCCGATACAGAGTTCGGATCATCATGAACCGCTCTTCCCCGGAAAAAACCTGTTTAAATTCTTCAAGCTTTGGCGCTAAACGTTTTTGAACGCCGCGTTCAGCTTGCTGCCATGATTCGGCTAAATGATAAAGGGGCAACAAGGCTAGATTAACGCACAGGCTGAGAAGAAAAAGAGCTGCCCCATAATGGTCCGTCAATACATAGGCATGACCAAAAACCCATTCCATTCCCACTTCCAGCGGATAGATAAATATTTGATACAAGGTGTTCATTATTGGATCAGCCCTGTTTGAACATTTCTAGATTGGGAAGAAAGTGTGTAAGCGAATGAGGTATAGACTCGGGCTATTTGCTTTTCAGGCAGGCTCATGACTCATTTGGCGAATGCCCCTACCATGATGATATGTTACAAATACATTACAAAAGTGTTAACTAACGGTATTACATAACCACCAACATTCTTAACAATAAGACAAATGACGTATTTTAATCTTTCTGATAATTTAGGATAAAGAAAACTAATGGCGATCCAACCCACTACATCGAAGACTCGGCAATTCAAAGACTTACTGCTCTCCAAACAGTTGGAATTTATCTGTGAAGCCCACAATGGCCTTAGCGCGAAGATTGTGGAAGAAGCAGGGTTTAAGGGGATTTGGGGAAGTGGCCTGACCATATCCGCCCAGTTTGGCGTCCGAGATAATAATGAGGCGAGTTGGACACAAGTGTTGGACAATCTCGAATTTATGTCCGACGCCACGCAGATTCCTATCCTCCTCGACGGCGATACCGGCTATGGCAATTTCAACAACATGCAACGGCTTATCCGGAAACTTGAGCAACGGCACATTGCCGCCGTCTGCATCGAAGACAAACTGTTTCCCAAAACCAATAGTTTCCTTAAAGGCGAAGCGCAACCCATGGCCGATATGGAGGAATTTTGCGGCAAAATTAAAGCGGGCAAAGATGCTCAAACCGATGATGACTTTTGTATCATCGCTCGAGTTGAGTCCTTTATTTGTGGATGGGGACTGACCGAAGCATTACGTCGCGCAGAGGCCTATCATCAAGCCGGGGCTGATGGCATATTGATCCACAGCGCGCTGGCCGTCCCTGATGAAATCCTTGCATTCAAACAGGAATGGGGCGATCGCTGTCCAGTGGTCATCGTTCCTACAAAATATTACTCCACACCAACAGAGGTATTTCGACAATCAGGGATTTCCCTTGTCATCTGGGCCAACCACCTCCTCCGCTCTGCGGTCACCACGATGCAGAAAACTGCTCAGACGTTGAAGGCACAAGAGCACCTTCTTTCCATTGAAGACCGCATCGCCTCCGTATCTGAGATATTTCGACTTCAAGGCGCCGCCGAGCTCCAAGATGCGGAAAAACGCTACCTCCCACAGAATGCCGAAAATATGGCCGCCATTGTCTTAGCCGCCTCTCGTGGCGACGAATTGGGAGAACTCACAGAAGACAAACCCAAGACCATGGTCTCCATTCAAGGCATGCCGATTCTCTCTCACATTGTCGATGCCTATAATGCCGTAGGGATTAAAAACATTACGGTTGTTCGGGGCTACCAAAAGGAGGCGGTGGCTTTGCCCAATCTCACCTATGTGGATAATGATGAATACGCTACCACGGGAGAATTGGATTCGCTTCTAAAAGCGCTTCGTTCGAAAAAAGACACCTTTCAGGACACGATCATTTCCTATGGCGATGTCTTATTCAATCAATACA
>JAJDBO010000042.1 GCA_029261305.1 Nitrospirales bacterium | reverse complement strand
ACAGCAAAACCTTAATAAAATCAATGGATTCGAATTTACAATGAACAATCTCTCCCGTATTCGCAACTTTTCCATCATCGCCCATATCGATCACGGGAAATCCACTCTCGCCGATCGCTTTCTGGAGCTGACTGGTGCCGTCACGGCACGAGAGGCTCGTGAGCAGATTCTAGACGATATGGATCTCGAACGTGAACGCGGAATTACGATTAAAGCCCATGCGGTCACTACCACCTTTAAGGCGAAGGATGGGCAGACCTACCAGCTGAACCTCATAGATACACCTGGCCATGTGGACTTTACTTATGAGGTGTCCCGAAGCCTGGCCGCTTGTGAAGGTGCACTGTTGCTCGTTGATGCGACTCAGGGAGTTGAAGCACAAACCATTGCGAATGCGTATTTGGCCATCAACAATGATCTCTTAATTCTTCCCGTGATTAATAAAATCGATCTGGCCAGTGCAGATGTTGAGGGAGTCAAGCAACAAATAGAGGATGTCCTTGGGCTCGAAAAAGAAGATGCCCTGTTAGTCAGTGCCAAGCAAGGGATCGGCATTGATGAGGCATTGAATGCCATTGTCGAAAAGGTGGCTCCCCCGAAAGGTTCGCTGACCAGTCCGCTGAAAGCTCTGATCTTTGATTCCTGGTTTGATAGCTATCAAGGCGCTATCGTGCTGGTTCGAATTTTTGATGGGGTAGTGGAGCCTGGCATGAGGATTCAACTCATGTCGAATCAACGCACATTTGAAGTGTCCGAAGTAGGTATTTTTTCTCCGAAACGCACAAAATCTAAAAAGCTCCAAGCGGGTGAAGTTGGATACGTGGTCGCCGGCATGAAAGATGTGTCGGATACCAAAATCGGAGATACGCTCACCGATGCTAGTCGTCCCACGGAAACACCCTTGTCTGGATATCGAGAAGTCAAACCCCTTGTCTTTTGCGGCTTATACACCACGGATAACGATGACTATGAGGATCTACGTGATTCTCTTGAAAAACTTCGTCTCAATGACTCCTCCTTTATTTATGAACCGGAGACCTCATTGGCCTTGGGTTTTGGGTTTCGATGTGGGTTTCTCGGTTTACTGCATATGGAAATTATCCGCGAACGCTTGCATCGTGAGTATGGTCTGGAATTAATCAGTACTGCGCCGACGGTCATCTATCGCGTTCAGACCATAAAAGGGGAGTACCTTCGCATTGATAATCCTTCCAAAATGCCTGAACCAGAACAAATCGAATTCATGGAAGAACCTTTTATTCAAGCCACCATGATTGCCCCTGAACGCCATGCCGGGAATATCATGGCCTTATGCCAAGAGCGTCGTGGAACCCAGGTAAGTATGCAATATTTGGATGCCACGCGCATTATGCTGGTGTATGAATTGCCTCTTAATGAAATGGTGCTTGATTTTTACGATAAGTTGAAATCTCGAACTCAGGGATATGCCTCCCTCGATTATGAACTTTCCGACTATCGAAAATCTGAGTTGGTCAAGCTTGACTTACTCCTCAATGGCGAAAATATTGATGCCCTTTCCTTTATCACGCATAAAGACAAAGCTAATCATCGAGGACGCCAACTTGCAGAAAAAATGAAGGAGTTGATCCCGAAACAGATGTTTGAAATTGCTATCCAAGCGGCCATTGGCAAACGTGTCATTGCTCGCGAAACGATTTCCGCCATCAAAAAGAACGTTACAGCAAAATGCTATGGTGGTGATATCACGCGAAAACGAAAATTGTGGGAAAAACAGAAAGAGGGAAAAAAGCGCATGAAGCAATTAGGGCGGGTAGAAGTTCCGCAAGAGGCCTTTTTGGCCCTCCTGAAGGTGAAGGATGAATAATCATGGAGAATAATTCGAATCCGCTTGATGGGACGGACTCTTCATCACCGGATCAGGATCTCTCAGGGACACCTTCGCCATCTGTAGAAAAACGTCAAGCAGACTCTTTCGGAAAGAAGTCCATTTGGCGAGAATATACCGAAGCAATCATCATCGCGATGATTTTGGCATTTACCATTCGGGTGTTCGTCGTTCAGGCGTTTAAAATCCCCTCCGGATCGATGATTCCCAGTCTACTTATCGGCGACCACATCTTGGTCAATAAAATGTCCTATGGCATTCAATTACCACAGGACTGTGAATTCGATATTTCATTTCCACCAATGACGTGTTATTCCTCTCAATTGCTTGTTGAGTTTGGCAAACCTGAACGTGGCGATGTGATTGTTTTTCGATATCCCGAAGATGAAGAAAAAGATTTCATCAAACGGATTGTGGGATTACCTGGGGACCATATTCATATTCGAAATAAGACGGTCTACGTGAACGGAAATCCTTTGGACGATAAAGCCTGGACTCAACGGATTGATCCTGGAATCATCGATGGTCGCATCACACCGCGCGATAACCTGGATTCAGTTACTGTTCCGCCGGACTCCTATTTTATGATGGGGGATAATCGCGATCAAAGCTTGGATAGCCGGTTTTGGGGGTTCGTAAAATCGCATAAAATTAAGGGCCGGGCTTTTTTAGTGTATTGGTCCTGGAAAGGCCAGGGTTCAATGTCTGAATGGGTTCGTTGGGATCGTATTGGAAAGATAATCGATTAATCCCTGCTAGTGAGGCCTTTTCTCTTGCCATCTTCATCAAGGACACGCACAATTCGTAAATCTAAAATTTGGGCTCCGTCCTCACCCACGATTTCTCCCTCGTCTCTTGAGCTCTTTCTCCGCCGATTTCATCGTGGCCAGGTATTGGTGATTGGAGATTTAATGCTCGATCATTATATTTGGGGTGCGGTGAGTCGGATATCCCCCGAAGCCCCAGTCCCCATTGTGCATGTTGAACGTGAGTCCTTGCGATTGGGTGGTGCCGCCAACGTCTACAACAATGTGCTGTCCTTGGGAGGAAAAGCTGAAGTCTGCGGAGTGATTGGAGATGACGATACCGGCAAATCTATATTGAAAGAGTTAGGGATGCAGCGCCGTCATCCTGGAATTATCGTCGATGCTTCACGCCCGACGACGCGAAAGGCTCGTATTGTCGCGCATAGCCAACAGGTCGTTCGTTATGATGTTGAACATCACCAGGATATTTCCCAGCCAATCACTCGACGAATGTTAAAACAGATTGAATCGCGTATAAATTCCTTTTCCTGCATCGTGATATCCGATTATGCCAAAGGGGTGATTACAGCTTCCTTGATGGCACAAGTTGGAAAGTTAGCCAGAAGCCGAAATATTCCCATTATTATTGACCCCAAAGTTGACCACTTTCTCTATTATTCTGGTGCCACCGTCATTACCCCGAACCATATGGAAGCCCAGCAGGCAGCCGGACGAACAGGGCAGGATCATCAAACCATTCATGAGATCGGTCATTCCTTAAGACAAAAGCTAGGATGTGAAGCGGTTTTGGTGACACGAGGGGAACAGGGGATGAGTCTTTGTGAAAGTAATGGATCTAGTTGGCATATTCCCACCATGGCTCGACAAGTCTACGATGTAACCGGCGCTGGAGATACCGTAGTGAGTACCCTGGCTTTAGCCATGAGTGTGGGAGCTTCAATCGCTGAAGCTTCTATCATGGCCAATTATGCTGCAGGG
>JAJDBO010000410.1 GCA_029261305.1 Nitrospirales bacterium | reverse complement strand
TTGGTATCCAAAACTTTTTTGTCTTCCAAGGTCAAAGTGTATTCCAGAGAGACGAGTTTTCCATCGGAAATTGAAAGGGTGGTTCCATTCCCCGGAGCCTCAGCAGTCGCAACACATGGAACCAAGCTGGTGATAAGGACGAACGTACAGAAGGCCCTCAAAGCCATTTGAGGTAAAAACATAGACCGATCCTCCGCATGAAAGAATGTTTGAAACGATAGACTGGAAAAAATCGCGGCTCTCCGCCGGAAGGACAAAAAGGCGAGCGGTTCCAGGGTTCGAGTGTTCTAAACAGTGTATCAAAACTACCAGGCGTTCGCCACGTGTCACACCTGCAGTCAATATTATTAGGACCTTTGTGTATCAAACCTGTGTAGCGAGGTCTTTGCGTTGAGGGTTTTTGACGGCCTCCCAAATCCTTGCTGGTCTTTCATTGTTCCGTGGCCTAAAATCCCATGCCATCAATTGGATCTTAACTTCGAGTTCCGGAGGGCTTAGGTATGGATTCTCAAAAAAATACATCGTTTCAACAAGGACTCACGTCTTCCTCACCCGTTCCTACTCAGATTGTGTCAAACGAGGAATTCCCTCCAATCCCACAGACCTTTCAACAACATCATGTTGATCATGTCATCGATACTCTCAGTGCGCGAATTGCAAACCAGCTTGGCATGGATCGACGAACCTTTTTTAAGACTACTGGTGGCTTGGCCGTGGCATTCTTGGCGATGAATCAGGTCTTTGGGAAATTCTTTGATGTCTTAGCAGTAGAAGCAGCGGAGCCTGCGGCGTTTCAGGCCGGTCGTGGGGGTGCCATGTTTGTCTTTGATGTGCAAACGCATTATGTGAGCTCCACGTTTACCGACCCTGGATGGAGGCAAGGGCTACTGAGTTTACGTCGGCGTGCCCAGGATATGGGTGTGAATCCTCAGCTTTCCAAGGATTCTGGAACCATTGTGGATTTGAGCTGGGAAAATTTTATCAAGGAAGTGTTTCTCGACAGTGAGACGTCTATTGGTTTGATCAGTACGCCACCGGGGACGTATCCCTGGACTTCGGTTGTGCCCCCAAAGGAGATGACGCATATCCGAGATGAGATTAATCGCGTGACTGAATCTCAACGAATGTTCGCGCACGGATTAGTGATGCCGCAATTGGGTCAGGTGGATTTGGATTTCATGGATCAACAGAGCGAAGACCTGAAAGTCGATGCGTGGAAATGTTATACGGGCGCTGCTCCCAAAGGGTTTGATCAGGGGTGGTGGTTAGATGATGAAAAGATTGCGTATCCCATGTTGGACAACGCGTTAAAGCTGGGCGTCAACAAAGTGTGTATTCACAAGGGGCTTCCGCTTGGGCCTGTGGCCGACTACAACCACCCAAAAGATACCATTCAGGCGGCCAAGGATTTTCCAAAGATCGATTTTCTTCTTTATCATTCTGGTTTTGTGGGGATAGGGCGGATCAATCTGGAAAAGGCACGCCAAGGCGAAGTGCCGTGGACCAGTGAGTTTTGTCGGATGAAGCAAAAATACCCAGACCTGAAAAACATCTACATGGAAATTGGATCGACCTTTGCACAATTGGTCACCACCGAACCACTTATTTGTGGGCATGTGCTTGGCCAGTTACTGTTGGCCTTTGGGGAGGATCATATTCTATGGGGGACCGACTCGATCTGGTACGGGACACCGCAATGGCAAATCGAAGCGTTTCGGCGATTTCAGATCCCTGAATCGTTTCAAGAAAAGCATGGCTATCCAACTTTAACACAATCGGTCAAAGCCAAAATCTTTGGCCTCAATGCGGCACGTTTGTTTAATGTGGATGTCCATGAAAAACGAAATGAGTTGCCAAAGGATTATCTGAGTCAACTGAAAATGGCCTATCTCGAAGAGGGCTCTACACCTAGCCACCATGCCTACGGTTGGATCGTGGGGTGACTCATCTCTGTGATATGCATGAAAACTTGGGGTGGCAAAAAATATACTCAATGAAAGGGAAGTAAGATGTCGGACAGCAAGAATATGATCCAAAGCCAAAGAGGGAAGAGGGCAGGGAAGGAAAGGAAAGTAGGAACGAATGCAGGTCATGATCAATAAATGAAATTGAGATTATGGGCTCGAGTTTTTTGATCGTACTAGGGGAGGAATCAACATGCCAAATCCTGTCCCTCATTATCCTAAAGTGATTCCCTTTTTTTATAATGTTTCCGACTTGACATGAAAAGCTGAAACACCGACCATAGACCTCTTGGATACAATTTGGCTGAAAAATACCCCTTCAAATTAGGGAGCTCCAAATCTTCTCGATGACCAAATTGGGGGCCAACTGAAATATCCATGGTATTGCCTTTCCTGACTGCGATTCGAAAGCAATTCTCGCTAAAATTTTTCATCAATCATTTGTTTGTGACTCATCAATCGTGAGGACCTGAAACCCCATGGACAATCGGCAGTCTTCCGAGTTCCCAGGCGAACCAGAGAAGCAAATGGCTACTCCCATCGATATCATCAAGCCGCCGCAGTCAGATGTCGATCTGGCCAATGTTCGTAGTTTGATGTATGCCCTGGTTACCATTTGCTTGTTTTGCGTCTCAATTCTTTTTGGGCCAGATGAGGGAGTTTTACCAGCGGATGGTAATCTGGACATTCCGATCGTTGATCTAAAGGTTTCTCAGGGTAGTTTCCTTTATTTCGGGCCAATAATAATTATCTTTATTTCCCTTTATACGTACATGTTTGTATTTAGAATTTTGATTAATCAGAAAGAGAGACAAGAGTATTCTGACCAGTATATGTTTACCATGAAAAATACTACGGCCCGGCTTGCCTCTCATGCTATTTTCTTTGGCCTCCCCACTTTCGTTCTATTTGCATTTTTTTATAAGGCCATACCGCGGCCAGAATCGACGCACCTGCTTGGGATTGCTTTAGTCTTTCTCATCTCAACGATAACGTTGCAGCTTATGCTCTATATTCAACCAAAATACGTTTTAATTGTCATTATGGCGAGTTTTGGTTTCGTATCAGTCATCCTCTCTGGGTTTATAGGAATTGGGTCTGGTGATAACGGGTGGTTGGCCTCAGTTCGTGACGCTTTTCATACCTGGCGGCCGCTGACGCTGGTGAAAGTGGACTTGTCGAATAGGGATTTGAGAGGGGTGGATATGAGTAATGCCAAAACAGAGTTTATACAGTTACCAGGAGCAGACTTGCGCGGTGCCATGTTAAATGAGGCAATACTTACGAATGCCAACCTTAAAAAAGCAGACCTTCGGAACGCGAAGCTGAATTGCGCAAACCTAAATAAGGCCAATCTGGAGGAGGCCGACCTTCGCAGTGCAGTGCTCGGCGCCATCCATCTTAAGGAAGCAAAGCTTCCCGAGGCCAATCTTGTCAAAGCAGATTTTTACCGATC
Organism: Nitrospirales bacterium; assembly: GCA_029261305.1. The sequence goes on along the minus strand of JAJDBO010000410.1, from coordinate 4,408 downwards.
ACCTAAAGAAGACTCCTGCGAGCGTACACAACAAGAAATTGCCAATCTCGAAGAGGCTGATTTGACAGGTGCAGATTTACGAGAAGTCCATCTTAGCCAAGCGTCTCTCATAGGTGCAAAATTTGGCGGAGAGGTTAATATGTACGACGCAAAGATTATTGATGCTGATTTCGATGATGCCGACCTCTCAGATGCGAATCTTTGGAAAGCCGATCTGCGATGTTCAATTTTTACCGGTGCTGACTTATCTCGAGCAAACCTTGAAAGTGCAAACTTGGGCGGTGCGGATTTTGAAGATGCCATCCTAAATAATACTATCTTGAAGAATGCTGATATTATTCCTTTCAACTGTAGTGAGAACTGTGTGAGGTCATGTGTCGAGTGTGTCCAAGAAAAGAACACATTAAACGACGAGGTTGAAGAAGAAAATGAAGATGAGATCAAAAAAGGGGGAACCGCATGTTCAGATTGTACTGAGTGCGGTAAAAACAAAGAGAATGCATCACCAGTCAATCTCAGACACGCAAAACTACCCTTTGCTGATCTAGAAGAGTCGGACCTCCGTGGTGCAAACCTTATAGGGGCTGATCTGCAAGGGGCAAGTCTTTATAAGGCGGATTTAGAAGGAGCATCATTAAAGAATGCAAACCTTTTTCTCACAAATCTAATGTCTGTGAAAGGACTAACCTGTGAAATGCTGACAAGGGCCAAACACTGGAAAACTTCGATTCGTGATAAAGGCCTTGGGTTGTGTGATCAGAGCATTTTAGATTTCCAAGACGGAATCCCTGTCGAAATTGACAGGGAAATTTTCTCAAAGGTGTTTCTTCCTGAGGATGAGGACGAATTAGGAGAAGTGGAAGAAGTGGAAGAAGATGGTACTTTTCTTCCTTCAAGAATGGAAGGTGCTCTCATGTGGGGAATTCAATTGGCTGATTTTGATCTTCATGGTGTCGATCTTCAGTTCGCTAAGTTGGACGGAGCCAATCTGGACGGGGCGAACCTTAGGGAGGCACAGCTCCAAGATGCAAGTTTGCAAAAAGCCGATATGTGGAAAGCCAAACTTGTAGAAGCCGAGCTTACCAATGTAGACCTTAGGGGTGCGAACCTAAATCAAGCAGACTTGACGGAAGCGATTTTCGTCGAGGCGGATCTGGAGGGAGCTGACTTACGGGGGGCTATGGGGCTAACCTGTAGTCAGCTGAAATCGGCCAAAAATTGGAGAAGCGCCTTTCGGGCTACCGAATTATCTTGTGGCGGTGCAATTCCTACTATTCCAGATGAGGCAGGTAAGCAGAGTTAACCTCTTTGCGAATAACTATGGGCCTTACCAAATCAATCCTGTAGTGAAAAAATTGGAGGGAATTGTATGTTTGTCATGGCGAGAACCCATAATTACCTGATTTTGGCTGCTGGGTTGGCATTCCTGGGTGTCGGAACTGGGAACATTGAAGCAGCAGTTTGTGATATACAGACGGTATGTGGATTTGTAGAGGAAGAAAAAAAAGACAAGGACCAAACTCTCGAAAGAGAGACGATTAAAAAGATCAAAAAGAAATGTGACCGAAAACCCGTGGTATTGTCCACGTGTCCTATGAAGAAGGTGATAAAACTTTGCTGGGACCCAAATAATAGTACCGCAGTTGTTGTCGCACATTGTAAAGAAGAATGATCCTTAATTTCCTGCAGCTAGACATTGCCTGATTTTAATGAATAATTTTACTCGGGAGGTCAAAATGTTTATTCGTTTTATGTTAATGAGCACCTTAACTTTTATGCCATTTTTTGTCGGGTATGGTGTGGATGCTGCTTTCGCAACACCACCTTGTTCAGTCAAAGCCATTGTTAAGTTGGTTCACAAAGGAAATGATCGTAATAAAATTCGCCGGAAGTGTGCCAAAGTTAATGTCAAAAAGTGCAGTCTTACGAAGGTTGTGAAATTAGCGACAAAGGGGCTAACTGCACGTGCGATCACAAAGAGGTGCAATTAAAGGGCGGTGGGCTTCAATGGAGTTTCTTCCGTACCGTAAGGAGAATGGAACGGACTGTCTTCCACATGTGGTTTATGATTTTGCTTTGAACTAAAATGGGCCACACATTGGAAGAATTGTTCTCAGCCTTGGGGTTAAGGGGCGTCCTGTTGTTAGATTGTTTCTCTCTTGCCAAGCCAACCAGACCTTATTTGCATATTCTAGCCACTTTTCTGTAAGCCGGCCTTTGTTTTCTCAATTGCCCCGTTGTCCAAAGTTCTCCATTCAAAAAAGTCGACGTGCTAGAATTTTTAAAGTCTTTGGCGCACAGATTATATTTGAGTATGTGAGCACGACAAAGACCCAAGAAATTCGTTAGCGAAGCCCATTAATGTACTCCTTGAAGCGTAGCCCAGACCCCTTGACCAAGGTTGGTAGCTGCTGAGTAGCTTTGTCGAGCCATTCGGGAAGCTAGGCCCCATGTTGATGGGGAGAACAGGACATGTGTTGCGATCTTGGGAATATGGATGATCTCAAATCCCCCAAGGACTGGAGACAGATCATCATCGATCCCATCGGATACGCCTTTAATGGCCATGCACCGAATTCCACGTTCCCGGCAGAGTGCCGCGATGGTTTGGCTTTCCATATCTACGCCAATGGCCTGGCTGCTTTCTGATACTTCGATTCTGGCTTTTGGAGTCAATACTGGTTTGGAAACAGTGACTAATGGTCCAAGGTGAAAAGAGATTCCTTGTTTTTTTAGGGCTTGTTCCGCATGGGTGGAAAGAGTGTTGTCGAGTGTCTGCACAATGAGGTCTCCGACCAGCACCTTGGAGTTGAGTGCTCCAGCCAAGCCGCAGGAGATCATGAGTTCCGGCGCATGATTGTCAAGGAAGCGCGTCACGCGTTCCTTAGCAATCGATGGAATCATTCCTGATAAGCAAAGGCGAACGTCATGCCCGTTCAGGGTCGCTCCCCATATTTGGTCCTCTGGGTCGACCAAGGACATATTGAGTTGACGACAGACTTCCCGAACTTCCCATTTGACTTCAGCGACTAATCCTATTCTCACAATCTCTCTCCTTTATTGGCATAGCCATTGTTCCTAACCCAATCTTTCGTCTGAGTGACGATGGTAGAGATAGGAGTTTGGGTAAATCTCAAATATTCAATAACGTTCTTATTGTCATATGGTAGTGGGACCCATGCCATGATGGTCGTATTTGCTGGCATGAGAAAAAGAGTTTTTGCTTCGTTTGCTTTTTGTGTCTTAAGTCGATTTGTGAGATGCGAAACTTTCTTGAGGTCGAGGCCAATGCTAAAAAAAGAGTGACGGGAGATAAGAAGTCATCAAATTGGGTCAAAGTAGAAAAGCGAAATGCCGTTTGGAGCGAATAAGGAAAAATATTCAAAGAAAATTATCTTAACGAATTCGGATATCTCGCGATACACAATACGCTATTTTGTTCGATAAATCTATTTTCTCCTTGGCAGCAAAATTTAACCCCTCGTCGACCGAAACTGGCACATATGTTTAAAATTTCCTATTTGTCCAGGACCATTTGAATTTAATTGAGGGCAATTTAGGCCTCAAATACTTAAAGTAGACATAAATTTTGTGACCATAATCACATCTTGAATAATGGAGAATTTGGTAGAAGGATGAATTCGGTGTGGCAGTTATGAATGTCCGAGTATTAAATTTGACAAAAATTGGCGAATTATTTTACGACCTGGTAATCAAGAGGCCTGTATGCAGATTCGGCGTAAAGATGATCATCGCAAAATTATGCTATTACCCAATACCGCCATTCGGACGGCGCAAGGATGGTTGGTCCCAATTTTTTCAGACTTTCCAGACGATTTATTTATCACCTATTTAGACAAAGCTTGGGAGTTGGTTTCTCACGACGGTGAGTTTCCAATGAGAATCTCCGTCCCTTTCGCTGCGAGCCTTTGATAAGTATTTCGGAATGGCTCATCAAAACTAATCCTTCCCTCTCTGAAACAATATCAAAAATTTTCTTGTGCTACTATTTTTTCGAATATGGGACGGTTTTTTCAATTTCGATATAACCGCCAGCTCGCCAGACAAGAAGGAGTACGGGAAGGCCTATAAGAGCGGTCATGATGAAAAAGTTTGAATATCCGACACTATCAACTATCGTTCCCGAATAACCACCGAGAACTTTTGGTAGCAGCGTCATCAGAGAACTGAAAATGGCATATTGCATGGCGGTGAATTGAATATTGGTGAGGCTGGAGAGAAACGCGACAAAGGCCGCACTCGCTAATCCCGCAGACAAATTATCGATGGAGATGACAAGGTAGAGCATTTCAAGATTGTGTCCCATTGAGGCAAGCACCATAAAAAGAAGATTGGTGGCTGCTGAAAGAAGGGCTCCTAAGAATAGGATGCGAATCACTCCATATCT
>JAJDBO010000409.1 GCA_029261305.1 Nitrospirales bacterium | reverse complement strand
CGCGGCTGGTACATTTTTAGCCGGCAGTTTCACCGTCATCTGTCCCACATGGGCGGTGCCATTAATTTTACCTCCGAGATGGAGTTCGTACACCGGCGCAATATGTTCGCCAATGCGCTTGCCGACCCCATGCAATCCAATGGTGGCCATATGATGTTGCGCACAGGAATTATGGCAGCCACTGATATTAATGGTGGTGCCTTTCAAATCCTCAGGGACTTGGCCAGGAGGAAAGACATCGGCTAAGGCGCGGGCCATGCCTTTGGAAGAGGTGATGCCCAATCCGCAGGTATCGGTTCCTGGGCAAGCAACAATATCTTCGGTTTTATTCGCACCGGGTTGGCCTAAGCCGTGAGCTTCAAGTTCTTGATGGAAAGTTTCTAATTGTCCTTCGGCAATCCATCGAATAATCAGATTTTGTCCAATCGTGGTGCGGATGTTCCCATTGGAATATTTTTCCGCCAGGTCAGCAACCGTCAGCATTTGTTCAGCCGTGATGTCACCAGTTGGTAATCTGAGTACCCCTGCGGCGAATCCTTCTTGTCGTTGCTTCACCACATTCGTTCGTCGCCACATCGCATATGGTGTTTCCGTGGTGGTGCTATGTCCATTGCTACCATTGCCGTTCGACCCATTTTTCGTCGGCATGATGAGTGGCGCTGGATCTGGATGGCTGAGTAACTTAATGGGCTGGTGCGTTGGTGTTTTCCCAAATAAGGCTTCATAGGCTTCTTCCCAGCGGTTTCGAAATTCATCAAAGCCCAACTTTTCAATGACGAATTTCATGCGAGCTTTGCTACGGTTTTTCCGATTCCCAAGATTGTCAAAGACTTTGATGACAGCTTCGATTGAGGGAATGAGATCATCCATGGGGACGAAGTCCCTCAGGAGATGTGCCATCCGTGGAGCAGAGCCCAACCCGCCACCGACAACCATTTTAAATCCCACGCTTCCATCCTCGGCTCTAGCGGCCAGTAGCCCGACGTCATGAATGGGTGTCATGGCACAATCGTGCTTGCACCCGGATAAGGCAATCTTAAATTTTCGAGGCAATGTTTGCGTTAAAGGATTCCGTAGCAAGTGTTGTGCAATCGTGTTGGCGTAGGGGGTCACATCAAAGACTTCCCCTTGGCATACGCCTGCCAAATGGCAAGCTGTCACGTTTCGCACGGTGTTGGCGCAGGCTTCCCGTGTTGTGACATCGACTTCGGCGAGCTTTCGCATGACGGTCCCTACATCCTTTAAGGGGACGAAGTGGATTTGTATATCTTGACGCGTGGTGATATGTCCTACCCCAGTTCCATAGGTGTCGGTCAATTCGGCGATTCGCCGAAGTTGATTGGCATTTAACCCACCGAAGGGGATTTTAATACGAATCATTTGCACGTCAGGCTGACGCTGCCCGTAAATGCCGTATTGCAAGCGAAATGGCTTAAAAAGATCCATGGGGGTCTCGCCAGATTGCAAACGAGAGACTTCATCTTCAAACGTTTCAATTTCTTCCTCAATGTCTGGAGGAATGGGAATAGTCTGGATCTCAGGGATCGTCGATAACCGGCCCGTGTTCATGGTGTGCCTCCGGAAAGAATCGGTAATGAAGTCAAGGTGGTCATGGTTGCTGCCAAAATATGATCTAAACGGCTTGTTAGTGCCAGTGCAAAAATATCCAACATGTTAAATGTGATACATGGGAATCTGTTCTTGTTCCAACTGTGCGTATTGTTGTGTTAGGGCTTCCAATGTCACTGAGTTCAACACTTCCAGTTCGGCTTGGCGAACGCGGTCCCATATTGTAGATAATAAAGCCTCATGCTGTATAGGACGTTTTGCTTGTCCATTGGTCGTCATTTGCCGTACATCCGAATCCATGGAGCCGTTCATGGCTTCTACGATATCTGCCAGTGAAAAGTCAGCAGGAGCTTTCTTTAGAGAATACCCGCCTTGGGCTCCACGCAAACTCTCGACGACTCCCCCATGCTTGAGCGCCTGTAAGACTTGCTCAATAAAGCGAATGGGAATCGATTGTCTGCTGGCAATGACCCTGGCCTGGACCGGAGCCCTGCCATAATGTACCGCCAGCTCTAGCGCCACAAAAATTCCATATGTGAGTTTTAAGGGAACCTTAATCATATTAATCCATACAATTCCGATAGGAATTCAGGTAATTTAACCTGTGACTCTAAACTCTGTCAATAGTTTTTATGAAATTCATTATTTTTCAAAGGGATATAGTGAAAATCCTAGGTTGGTTAGTTCTGAAACGACGGTGGGATTGGCGTCGTGGAGGAGAAGTGGCGTTGTAAAGAACTCTCGACGTTTTGGGTAATGTTTCCGGAGTTGGTCAAATCCGGCTGGGCGTTGTGAGATGGGTTGGGTGAGCAAAGAGCGCATGCGGGTATCGTCTCCATGCAGATCGTAGAGCCGTGGAGTTATTTGAAAGAGAATGTGCTCTAAACCAAGGCCTCGGGCTTCAACCGTAGGCCCTGGCTCTGGGGGATGGGAATCATCTTCGGTGAATTCCCAGGTCGGTGGAATTCCAAAAAATTGACAGGCGGAGTGGTAGATCATAGTCGTGCCTTTGATTTTTCCATCAAAGGAATAGCCCCCGATGTGGGGGGTGGCAATAGAGACATGATGAGCCAGCT
>JAJDBO010000408.1 GCA_029261305.1 Nitrospirales bacterium | reverse complement strand
CCCTAACAACCGTGGGTTGAGAATTACCGTTCATGTTTATTCCATACCAATAGATTACATTGAGGATTTAATTAATGGGAAGACCAAAAACCTTCCTATAAGAAGCTATCGATCCTTGTCCCTAGGAAGGCACGCCTTAATCAGTGAAAACGCACGCGCCAGTCCATAAATTTGATACAACACGAACAATGGAATAAATTGGCGAGGTTGACTTGATTGACGAACCGTATTGCCAGCCAACAACAGCGCTGGAAGAATCAACAGACTCAACGCCAATCCTCCCCAGAGGACCTGCCCAATCGACCAATCCACCAGCCCTCCGCCAACAACAGCGAGGCCCATAAACAAGGTATATATGGGATATCCCAGGCTGGGTAATTCGTCAATGCGGAAACCATGAGACCAAAGGCCCTTCACATTCCCAATTCCCCGCCATACTTCTTTCTTCCAAAAAATCGGTAAGGTTCTCGCTTCACCCCAATGCACGGCAGCCATCATCGGGTTATTTAAAATTACCCCTTTTCCTGATAAGCGATAACACAAATCAACGTCCTCGGCCGTCTCGAGATCTTCGTTAAAACCCTCTACTGCCAAAAAGGCATCTCGACGTACTAAGAGATTCATAGACGGCAACCAAGCAATCGGTTCCGAACGCTGAGGTTGACGACCTCGTTGATGAATATCCCAAGCCCATTGCACCCACGTAGCTTCCTCCGGGATCCCAGGAAAACAACCGGCAGCGACAATTTCAGGGTTATGAAATTCCGCCAAGCCTTTCACCATCCAATGTTCCGACAACTCGACATCCGAATCGACAAACGCCAGAAAGTCCCCTTGAGCTAATTGAGCACCTCGATTACGCAAAGAACTTACATGCACATGTTCAATGACTTCGAAGGGTACGCCAAGGTTTTTAAGACAATGGTGCGTTTCATCCGTTGATCCATTATCAAGAACAATTATTTCGTATTGCAGGGGATACCCTTGAGCCTGAATAGATCGCACACAACGTCCTATATTCCCTTCATCGTTAAAAACCGGAATCACAAAGGAAACGGAAGGTCTCTCAACGACGAAAACCTGCTCCCTATCAGGAGAGCTTACACTCGACGAGAAGCCAGATGGATCTTGTGCCATAGGAATTTTCAATGAGGACGGGAATCAAGAGTCGACAAAAGGATCCGCCGGCCACTTCCAGAAGAAGCCACCGGCAGATTCGAGGATCAACCTTTTCGAAGAAAGACCGAAGTCGCAGCAGCGAAACGAGGCATCCGCGCCATGACCCTTGATGGCTCAGATTGAGGAAGAAGTTTCAGTGCCCCTGCGCCAAGGAGGGCCACATAGTAGGGTAACTCTAATCCCTCAAGACTGACGAATTGAGCCGCAATAATAAAACCCACAAGACCGGCAATAACCATTCGGCCAATATTGGGATACCAGGGGTCTAAATCCTTGACCCGACTATGAACGATGGGCCAGAGTTTTATCATGCACAGGCCATAAAAAAACAATAAAAATAACACCCCAGGAATTCCCATTTCTGCCGAAGTTTGCAACCACAAACTATGGCCTTCTTTTCCTAATGGCCACCCATATTGTGGGGCAACCAGAGGCCAATGATCAGGGCCAACTCCTAAAATTGGGTTGTGGAGTGTACTGTCCCACAAATCTTCCCACATATCTAAACGGCTCTGGGCCGAGACATCTCTGTCCTCTGCTTCTGCAAATGAGGAAAGAAACCGATCGGTGACTTCCGGTCCGGCCAGTCTGAATCCAATCGCCACACATATCAACAACGCCACAATATGCCTGGGCTTCTTTGGTGGAAGTAAGGCAAAGCTTGCTACCATACTGACGATCAACGCCAACATCCCTCCCCGGGAAAATGCAAACATCACGGTGTGGGCCATCAACAATGCCGCGGTCCAGGAAATAAAACGGTGCCACCATTTCGTGGCCCCAACCCCCACGAAAAAGGCAAGTCCAACGCCGGCAACCATGGCAATGGCCAAACTATTATTGTCCATTCCCGCTAACCCCTCCAATTGTGCACGGTTATATCCTAGGTAGTAACTCAGATTCATTTCAAACGCGACATACCCAAGACTGAGTAACATCACCCAAGCCAATTGTTTAAGCTTCGGGAGAGAATCAATCACCGTGATGCCCACCAGGAAAGGAATAAATATTTTCGCATGATTTTCCACATAGTTTATGCCCGTTCCAAAATCAGCAGCCGCTAATGCAGAAAAGATTGCCCATATAGTAAAACCTGAAATGGCCAAAACAACGCCACGCGATCGACCAAAGTCCCATTGACCAAATCCCTTAAATAACCACCCTATCAACATGGCAATGGCCACCACTCTTGTAAAATGCGATTGCGGAACAGCCCAGGGCCACATAGCTGAAGGACTAATAATCGAGAAGGAGATATAAATCAAAAGCCCCATAAAGGGGTTCACAAGTGACACCACTGACCCACCAATAGTGAGACCATATGTAAAAATAAGACCAAGCATATTGAGCCTCTTTGCTAAACGCTAAGAAGGTGTTGGAGAACGGCCAAAAATTCCACCTTCATCCCACCAATGACTGTTCTTCCAGGATTCGGGGCCTCTCGCCCTGATGCATCCAATTATCTCCATCCACAAATGTCTGGTGCCACATCTCTAATACAAGAAGATCCCATAAATGAGTCCCATGATCTACACCTTGATGACAATGTTCCTTTAGAATATGTTCAACACCTTTGGGGTTGAAATAATGTCGCTCCATTGCCTGCTTTGAAAGCAACACGTCATGTGTCATTTCTCGCAAATCCCCTCGAAACCATTGGGCTAATGGCACACAAAACCCCATCTTCGGTCGGTTGAATACTTCATCAGGAACTACACCCCGCAAGGCCGATTTTAATAGGACTTTCTTTTCTTGTCCGTTTAACTTCATGTCAACCGACAAGCTAGCGGCGAATTCCATCAAGACATGATCAAGGAGAGGTGAGCGTGCTTCTAAAGAATGGGCCATGGTCGCGCGATCCATTTTCACTAGCAGGTCATCCGCCAAATACAAATTCACATCAGCGCTCAGAGCAGCATCCGTACTATTTTCAGCATCCGTCTCAGAAAAAGCTTGAACAAAAATTCCCTCTGGATCACTGCCGGCAATCCGATGTTGAAAAGCCTCAGAATACAATTCGTATCGTTCCGATCGGTGAAAATGGGCACCCCATTCGGCATAACGTCGATCGGGATCTAAAGCAAGAACCTCTGCGACGCGCGCCATTTTTTTTAAAGGCTGCGCCTTCAACCAGGCAGCCGGTAGATGTTGAAAGAGTTGATGGGCTCTCTGGCGCAATCCGCGGGGGACCCAATCCGCATGTCGGACGGTCCGATCGGTCAGGTAACGATCATATCCTGCAAAACTCTCATCCCCTCCGTCTCCATTCAGAACCACTGTCACATGCCGACGGGTAAGCTCGGCAATAGCAAAACTGGGAACTGCGGATGAATCGCCTAGAGGTTCGTCATAATGCCATACGAGTTTTGGCAAGATATCCTTCACTGGGGCTTGGACCAGTAATTCCGTATGGGTGGTGCCCAAGTGTGATGCCACGCGTTGAGCAAACGGGCGTTCATCGAATTCAGCTTGGTCAAACCCAGCACAAAATGTTCGGACAGAGGTGCCTCCATGCTGGGACATCGCAGCTACAACGGCACTAGAATCCATCCCCCCACTCAAAAAAGCTCCCAGCGGCACATCACTGATCATTCGAAGACGAACAGCTTCTTGTAAATGCCAATTAAACTCTTCAATCGCTTGGGAAAGAGAAAGAGCACGTTTCGGGGAGTAATGTAACGACCAATACCGCCCCATTTTGACTTGCCCATGACGTAATTCCAGCCAATGGGCTGCAGGGAGCTTATAAATTCCTTGGAACGCTGTTCGAGGAGCGGGGACATATTGTAATGTCAAATAGTGGTCAAGAGAGACGGGATCGGGACGACGTTCCACAGACCCTTCAGCCAAAATGGCTTTAATCTCTGACCCGAATAAAAACCGATCAGCCCCCATATAATAAAATAAGGGTTTTTTGCCTACCCGGTCCCTCGCAAGAAATAAGGTTTGAGTCCTACCATCCCAAATGGCAAATGCAAACATGCCACGAAATTTCCCCACACATTCTTTGCCATATTCTTCGTAGGCATGAACAATTACTTCCGTATCGCTCGATGTTCGAAATTGATGGCCCCGTAGGGTTAATTCATCTCGCAATTCTTGAAAATTATAAATTTCTCCATTAAAGGTCACCCACACTGAGCCATCTTCATTGCACATTGGCTGATTGGCACTCTCTCGGAGGTCAATAATTGCCAACCGCCTATGGGCCAATCCCACATTTTGGTGTACGTGAATACCACCCCCATCCGGCCCGCGATGATACAACACATCCGACATGGCCTGAACCTCACCCCTCTTCACAAGACGGTGGGAATCCAAATACACTTTGCCACTAATTCCACACAAAAGCTTGTCTCACTTTCACCCTAACAACCTGATTTCCATGCTTTTTTCGGCGATGCCAGCCATGCCCAATCCTTGCGAATTCAATCAAAGGACCATTCCATCCGCGGCAAACATTCACATTAGGGTCTTTTTCTTTTGGTTTACATCCGTTCCTTGATTCTTCATTAACCTCTTATAACTATTTCGGTTTAACCCACAGATTCTTTACTAATTCTAGAAGGCTTGTCCCGATTCTCCCTTGGCGCTAATTTCTCAACATTAGAAAAAAGAAAGGCCCAGGGAAGACTAATAAGGTGGGATAGAATCTATGAAATTATTGTCAAGAATGGGGGCCAGTTGGGGCAATCAGTCAAAGCAGGAATTGGGAGAGTTCAGCCAATTTCGTATAAGGCATATACACCCGTTAATAAGCCACTGCCTGCCGATGCAAAGATTTCGACTTGTCTCCTACCCCTAAGATCCTGCCATACAAATCTTCAATCTTTCTCAATCGTTGTAGAAAGGAAAATTCAGTTTCCACGCGATGCCGACCAGCCTGCCCCATGCCTAACCGGACTGTATCATGATCCAGAATTTTCAAGATCGAAGAGGATAAATGCCTAAAGTCTTTTTGATCCACAACAAAACCAGTTTCATTGTGCACCACCAACTCTTTAGCACCAGCAACATCGGTGGTTACTACTGGCACCCCTAAGGCCATGGCTTCCAATATGCTGTTCGGTAATCCTTCACGTAAAGAGCTCATGACAAACACATCGAAGGCCGCATACACCTGAAGAAGATCTCGGCGAAACCCTGGAAAAATCAGTTGGTTCCCAATGCCCAAAGATGTGGCTAAGGCTTTCAATCCATCCAACGTCGTCCCATCTCTTCCCTCGCCCACCAGAACAAACGTTGCCTGGGGATATTGCTTGGCCACAATAGCCGCAGAACGGATCCAAGTCTCCAAATCTTTTTCGGGCATAATACGGCCAACATATCCAATCACCGGAGACGATTGAGGAATACCTAACTCCTCACGCAAGGTCGTTTTGACATGCTCTCGTGACCAGGCCTCGGTATCAATACCGTTATAAAGCACCGAGATTTTAGAATCAGGAATTCCCGCCTCCAACATTTCGTCTTTTGTCGCTTTCGAGACAGCAAACAAATGATCAAATCGTTTCATCAAAAACAAATCTAGCTGCCGATACAACTCGCCCTTTCGTCCTAACATCACCCAAGCATGGGCTGTAGAAACCAAGGAGATAGGACGACGCCACATTAATTTCCTAATAATGTACGCAAACAAATCACTTTTATAGTCATGGCCGTGAATCATATTAATGTCATGCCGAATAATGATATCACGTAGGGCGCGCAGGACCCGCAAATCAAACTTTCCACTTTCAGGAACTTCGTAATACGTCAATCCCCGGCCCTTGGCCATTTCTGTAATTTGAAACTCATGATCACGGACGTCGCGAATGTACACCACCACCACGGACACACTACTGGGATCATGTTTTTCAGCTGAAAGCAAGATAGTTTTATCGGGCCCACCACCCCACTTATAGGTATTTCGTAATTCCAACAATCGCACGTCAGCCATTAGACAATGATCCTTCGTTTCAGGTTCTTTTCCCGGAAACCCATGATTGAATTTTCTGTAACCAACCGTCGGCCATTTCTTTTAGTCTATAAATTTCTGCCAATTGGGGAGTGAAGGACTTGGGAATCCCGAAATCTGGGTATTCTTTAAGTATCACTCCCTGTTGTTCCGGATTGGAAGTGAAAGAGGCATGCATATAGCCATTCACAAGAAGGAGAACAATGGGTCGAGCCAAATGAGCCGTGGCATAAGACCGAAGATCAGTGACACAAGACTGGAAAAAAAAGTTTGATTTCTGAAGAAATGCCTCTCGAAGAAACCCTTCGGAATGTTTAGCAGCAAACTTAAAAACGTTACTTTTTCGAATATCTTGTGCTGGCCAGGTTTCAGTAGGAATATTGACCTTGTGCATCACCTGCTGGTAGGGCAACTCATGGGTCATCATCCAATCGGCGTAATGAAGGAGACTGGCTTGAGCATAGACATACATTTCATCGATTTCGCTACGTTCAAGTTTAAAGTCTAAATATTTTCCAAGAGTTTGCAAAAACACCGTATACGACCAGCGATATTCCACATCACCTAGATTCCTGTCCTCAATAACATCATAAGGGTGAATGCATCGGCGAATTAGCGATTCAGCCTTTTCCAAATATTCTGGGCTAGGGACAATACGATAGGCATCAAGAAGCGCGTTGATTGAATTTCCCGCTCCACGGCCTGGCCCATGGTAACTCCTTCCTGCTGAAGCACTTGCCGATCCAGTCGGCCGAGAATCTATATATTTGAGCCAATGCCGTCCTCCTTCATCCATCCGGAGCACCCAATTCGCCAAACTCAACACAGCTTCAGAGGCCTGCGGATCACCCGTGAGGTAATAATAATGAAGGAGCCCCGTGGTATAGTTTTGTTCATTACTTGGCCCACCACCATAGGCCGTAGGATTTTCAGGGTTAGCATTACCCTTCGAGTAAGCACGATGAGAGGCAGTTCCGGCATCGAAATAATGATCAGTATGCCAAAACATTCCTCCATTATATTCAGGCCGATCTTCGGTGGTATGATACAGGTCGACATCAATCACGTGTCGTGCCAAGTCTCTCATGAGCTCAAACCATCGAGCATCTCCACTTCGAAAAAACTCGATCAGCGCGCCATTGATCACATCATACTGATTGTTATAATGGGAAACCTTTGGTGCAGGCCCGGTATGCCCCACCGCTTCATGATCACCGTAGAGATCACCAAAGTTTCTCCATCCATATTCATCAATAATTTCCCTGCGATGAAAAAACGTGTTTCCTCCATCAACAGCTGAGTCAATGAGGTCTAAATACGCATGATTTGTATCAATCGTACGAGGAGTGAGGTAAGGGATGGCCTCCGATCGAGCATGCCATTCTGCCGAAAGAGTTGGAACGATTCGCTCATGAATCCATACCAATGGTGACGCTTGATCACTGGCAGAAGAAAATTGCATAAAGAGGGTTTGAGTTTTTTGTTCTCCCCCCTGCAATTCGAAAAGATCCTGGCATTGCCTCGGAAATAACCGAAACGTCATGCCGTTGGGGTTGGCTTCTATAGCTTTTGGGAAATTCTGCCAAAAATGCTCAATGCTCCCTTCGACTCTCACCCCATGTCCATCTAATACACATGTGGGAAGAGCCCGACTCCCCTCCTGAACCATCTGTTCATTTTTCTTTATTTGATACCCGGGGAACGCAGGAACAATCTTTCCATCACCGTTACAATGATTGGAACCATTCCAATTTTGCCCCCCGCTGGAATCCTGATAAATCTCAAGGGATGAGTCATAATGAGTGTGGAACGGTTGGCTAGGATGGGCATTCCACTCAATTTTTTCGGAATCGAACGGAATCTGCATTGATAAGTCTTGAAAAAAAACGGATCCTTCATCTCCAAGGTCCCATAACCCACCAGGGTGCTGAGCGGCCTTCGGGTTATGGATCGTGTTTTTCATTTCTACCAATCCTGAATTTTCATAGAATGACATTCTCACCAAAAATCGTGCGAACCGTGAAGAATCATTCAAAAATACCCCCTCTAGACACAGAGTCGCCCGGATAGGGCCTGCAACTTCAAGGGTAATATTTTCGATGACAGGGTGAAAGGCCTCCCCCTTGTCATTGAGCAACACGACAGACGTACCTTGAGAACTCATCAAGGAATGGCCTTTCATGCGAATGGAATCAAAGGGCTTCAATACTTTTGAATTCAATTGAAATTGGGCACAGCCCGTATCAATGATGAATCGGTTTTCTTCCTGGATTACTTTCAGTTTGGAATTTACATCAGCCGGCTGAAGATCACGCAGAGGTATAATTTGATATACAGCCATGGCATAGGGTTCAACATGAACCAAAAAATCGACCAAAACCCATTGAGCGCTCCCGTCTGCCCAGCGAGCTAATACTTGGCCTTGAACAGGGATTGGCCTTCCTTTGTCATCTACAAGGCCTAACTGTGAAGCGTCGGAAATTGTGCCGCGAGGCAAGGGAATTCCAAGACTAACCGGTTCCCCTACACGCCTTATGCCAGCCCCCTCTTTCAACATGATAGGGCATTCCCATGCGTCATCTATAGAAGAAGACACAAGGATTTTTGGATCCGCGCATTCAACGTTCATACAACATATTCCTTAGGATATAAAAAATGGATAGAACAGAAGACACAATGCCAAAGTTACCAACGATCAAGAAAACAAGACTTGAAAAGCTTCCTCATGGCGAATGAGGCCAATAATGAAAATTTCATGGTCTGAGCTGAGAAAATTCATTCGAAGGTTTTTTTTGGGAACTTTCCTTGAAGTCCAAGCCTCATGAAATCGCGTCGACCACAGATCTAGTTTTTGCATAGACCGAATTCCACGTAAAATCGTCTTGGACCCTACGTTGCCCGTTTCTCCCCATCTTTGCCGCACCCTCCGGATCCGAGAACAGCTGTACAATGGCTGCCGCAATTTCATCAAAGTTATCCCCATCCACTCTCAATCCTGTGACGTCATCAACAATCGCATCCCCAGTTCCCCCACTTAATCCACCAATCACGGGTTTACCCAGGGCACCAGCCTCCAAATAGACCATTCCAAACCCTTCGATATCTTCACCTATTTGACGATTGGCCATAATGAACACATCACAGGCCGCATAATGGGCAACCAATTCTTCATCAGGTATTGGGCCAGTAAAAATCACACTTTCAGCGACACCACACTCATAAGCAAGGTTCTGCAAATAGGCCTTTTCTTCTCCGCCACCAACCACAAGATATTTCACAGAGGGAAACATCTCTCGAACTTTGGGAAGACTGCGAATCACCATATCTTGGCCCTTCCTCCGCTGCAATCGACCAACGGTAAGAAGCACAGGGCCTTCTAATTTATATCGCTCTCGGATTGTTCCTCCCCAACCCCTGCTCTCATCAAACGCCTTAGTATCCACACCAGGGTGAATGACATGGATGTGTTCTTGAGAAATTCCGATCTCAGTTAAAAGTCGTTTCGTATTTTCTGAGTTTGCAATAATGGCCGACGCGCCGTTATAGACATTAACCATTATCCATTTGAGCATCGCTGACGTCTCACAAATTTGAATTTCTTCTCCATGGGCATAGATCACATAGGGAATTTTATTGAAGAAATTGAGTCCGAGCGCAAACAACCCTTCAGGCAAGACTTTCGCACAATGAATTTGGCCTACTCCATATTCGCCACACCTTCTTCTCACCTGTCGAAAATTGGAAAACATTGTTGGCCAAGATGACAGCGCCGTGGGATCGCATGACACAAAACTCATGGGAAGGCGCTGAACAGGAAAGGGCAAGACTTGATCCGTTTGTGGGGCACCCTCACAGTTTTTGGCAACAACGACCACACTCTCTTTAGGATAACGAGTATAAGTATTGACCATCCAATTGATTGACCCTCCAACTTCCGGAAGGAAAAATTCTGCAAGGAGCAAGGTTGGTATCGGGGGAATTACAGACATGCCACATCGCTCCGTTTCATTGCGTGTTTCTTCTTAATCACCGCGGGCACACCGACGGCGACACAATGGGAAGGCACCGAATTTCGCACCACTGCATTCGCTCCGATTTGGCAATCATCGCCAACGTGAATTGGTCCGATCAGCTTCGCACCAGCCCCGATAATCACCTGATTGCCTACTTGAGGAACTCCCCCCCATCCGCCGAGATCACCCAATGTGACACCTTGATAGATCGTACATCCTTCGCCCATCACCACATCAGAATGTAAAAAAATCCCGCCAAAGTGATGAATGCGAAATCCTCTCCCGATGGTTGCCGAAGCTGGAATAGAAATACCCGTTACAATTTCAATACTTCGCTCCACCACAAACCGAATGGGTTGCGTGGGAATACCACGTTCGTAAAACCACCGAAACACTCGATATACAAGCACTGCCCAAAATCCCTGTGACGCCAAGCCACGAATCAACCCTTGCAGGCCAAACCCTTCTTCATCAAAACGTGCGACGTCAGCGCGCAACGTAGACCAAAATGGTGTCAAAGGAATTTTCATCATGAATGGGAAAACGGTAAGGATCAGACGAGAGAAAAGGTTACTTCTCAGATTGAGGCCATGGGGCTGACAACATTTTCAGGGAATTAAATGCCAACGACTCTGATGATTTAGGGGTTTTTAGGGCAATAAACCCTCTCGGATCTTCAGGAATAGGATATTGGACCACAGGGATCCCTGAAGAAGTTTCCCATGCTGGATGGTATCGATATCGAAGAACTACCAGCCCATTCTCAGGTTGAAGCTCAGAAAGTTCTATGTGATTCACTTTTGCGTTGATCTTACCTGCACCGACAAGAAACCGGTTTTTCGGGTCAGAAATTTTGAAGGCCCGGTACTGCCCGATTTGTTCACCGGAACTCTTTGTCACATTTTCAAACAACGCAATGCCTTGTTTATTATGGGCAAAGCACCAAGAGATGCCCCAACGCTGCAAAATCTCCTGCATCTCTTCAGGTGCCCAATCAGGAATGGGCTTTCCCCATAACATGGTAGGGAAGAATTGGGATGGATCATTTGAAAAAGGAAAACTATTCCCAATCACTTCTCGATGTAAGAGCATCGGCAATGCACGTGGCTCCCAGGCCATGGATTGAATCAAGAGCCGTTCAGATGGCGCGATCCGACTGTTCACAAAATCCACTAACATCTTAGATTCTGATGTCGAAGCTAGACTGCTTGGCTTTTCCAATACCACCGCACTCACGAACCCACCAAAAACCAAGACCAAAGCCGCCACCACCGGTGCAACGCGCGCTTTCTGAGAAATTCGAAAAAAGGCTAAACCCATGGGAATCGAAAGAAGAACAAAAGTGGGCAGAATAAAACGGGCCGGTTGCATAAGAACCACTCCAGGGATAAAGGACCCAAAAAATTTCAATCCTATCCCAAAAACTCCAGCGAACCCAAAGGCGTAGGCCGCGCGGGCTCCGACCATTTGTTTCATCACAACAAATCCAAAGATCGCACCAAAGAGACCACCAACCAAAGCTATCACGCGAATAGGCGAAAAAAGACTTGCAATTTCTCCCATACTGTCATATGTGGCATGGGGTTTATCCAAATGAGCAAAATTTGTGAGATCCAATTCGGTAGGAACAGGAGTATCAGGTATTCCTAAAAATGAACTTGCAAAAGGGACCGCCCAAAACGCATTCAGAGCAAACACTATGACTGGGACCCCAAAGACCGCCAAGCGCCAACGAAGGGACAAATGGGAGGCCATCATCGTTACCAGGAAAAAAGGCAACACGAGCACCACAGGGCCTAAAACATGAAACAAGAAAAGTGAGGAGGCTCCCAAGCAAAGGTACAGATATCTTTTAAAGTTTGGATGATCAATAAAGTCTAAAAAGAGACCGACCACCAAGGGGGAAAAATAGCTCGAAGCGGCAAATGCGACCATCCCCCAAATGACAAATCGCGGCAAATTATCATACAACCACACGGGAATGAGCAGAGTCGTCAGCACACAGATTTGTGCCTCTAGAGGAAGTCTTAACCGCCGACAGGTCAACAACATCCAAAGGGGGATGGTAAGAACGACTAAGAACACAAATATTCGTTCAATGGTTCCTGGGTTCAAAAAAAATAGAAGAACCCCTAATACCTCCTGAGGTTTAGCTCCCACATCATTTCCCGGGTCCATAGCAAAGCCGGCACTGACACTCGGATCATATCCCCAAGGCCATCCACCGGCAAACAATGAATCTCGATAAAGTTGCACTCTATGCGTATGGACTGAATGGTCTCTCACAAGAAGGGGATCCCCTCGAAAAATATCTCCCGGGGGCAATACGACACATGTTGCTGCCACATGAACCAATAAAATTAGTCCTAAGGCCCATTGCGAGCGATTCGAAGAAGAGACCGCTCCCATGACTGGAAGACTCTGGGGCCGAAGTAATGTCGAACTATTCATTCAGTACCTATGTCAAATACTTAGTGAGCAATCGACTTCTCGATCGTTCGGTGTAACATCAACTCCAAATTTAATCGTATCGTTCCACCCCGTCGATCTTGATGTCCCTCTTGCAGGTATACATGCAGAGCTTGCGGATAATACTTGTCACCTCGTTGCAAAGGGTAGGTCCCCAATAATTCCCAGTCAGGAGGTGGACTCTGAAGGATACGGGCAAGACGTTGATGATGGTGAACTCGGTAAACCGTGGGGAGAGATTCATCAATGATGACAATCCCAACGGGAACATCCTCTAAAAATCCTAACAACTCCGTATCAGAGCTATGGATAGGCTTGTACTTTTGATTCAGCCATCCGCTCTGCCCTAATATTTTACTTGCCCGCAAGACAATATGCCCAGGACGATCCTCACGACTCGCAACCTCTGAAATAAAGG
Source organism: Nitrospirales bacterium (assembly GCA_029261305.1). The sequence goes on along the minus strand of JAJDBO010000408.1, from coordinate 8,448 downwards.
CACCCTCGCCACGAGGGTCTGAGGAAATAAGAAATACAGAATCCTTCAATCGTGGATCGGAGAGAAGGGATTTCGTGACATCCCGAAACCCAGATAAAATCGGTTTCGGGGTCGCAAACGCCTCACCAATAAAAACCGCGGCAAATACAAAGGTGATACATGCAACCTGGACATCTCCCTTGATCCCTTGCAAACTTTTAGGGAAAAATTTTCGTTCAACGATCCAAGTACAACCTGCCAGAAAAAACATTAGTAACACAGGTACCGCTGCAATTAAATTTCGCTCCTCCATACTACTCGGGATGAGGATATGCAGAATGAATACACTTATCAAAAGTCCACCCATGGTTGCCCATTTGGGATCCACGGCATGTCGAGGCCAAGGCTTTATTAATTTTTCCCAAATCCCAAAAGCAATCACCACTGAAATTAAAGGCCCCGGGATTGAAAATATATGCCAAGAGTAAAACCCCATCGCAGACAAAAAATATCCTAAGGTCAACGATTGCTGGTCCCAGGCATTACGAACCATATCCAAAGTCAACCAATAGTAAGGTCCGCAAAAACCCATCACCAGGAATGCAGCCACCCAAATCCTCGGTTGCCACAGTACAGACCATTGCCGAGTAAACAACACACACAACGGTGGGACTAGGGCCAACGCAAGCCCATCTCCTTTGGTGAGTATGGCGAGGGTTGAAAAAACCCCGAAACCAAGGGCATCCCCTAGGCTCTGTGTTTTCAAATATCGCCAAAAATATATGATGGCTAGTAAACTTAATAGCGCCAAGAGAATTTCAGTCATCACCATCCCAGTCATTTTTTGCACTACCGGAAATGCCATGAATAACAGTCCCCCCATGATACCCGTCATGGTATTCATTTCCTGCCGAATAATTGAATAGATTGTGAGCGCAAGGACCGTGTTCAGGAATGCCAATAGCAGCATCAAGGACTCACGGGTGGCCGAAAATAAAAGTGTCCACACTGCCTGAACGATGTAAAAAACTGGAGGCCAATGTCCAAAAGCCACTTTGGGATAGTGAAGATAGAAATTTTCGGCGAACTCCATGGGAGAGGCATGAAGAGAGACGCCAACAAAATCTCTCACCATCAAACCCGTGACATAATGTGCCGCTTCATCAGGGTGTCCACCAAACTCTCCCACAAACACGCCATTTGAGGTTTGAAGTGCCACCTGAAATAGAAAAAAACAGATGCCAATCCATAACAAAGTCCACCTCTGTTCCTTCACAGACTTCTTCGCTCTACTCACGGAGTGAAGGTCAACGTGCTCTGCAACAGCTTGAGGGTCAGAAAACATGGGTTCTTGGGCTTTCGTTTAGGAATCCAGGTTGGACGAGGTTAACTTGGTGAAAATTTTCCAGATAGGGGGATCTAAACCGTTAGACGATAAAGTGTCCAATCGTGACATTACTTTAACGCTGGTAACGATGGATCAAAAATTTGGTAAATAAAGGGGAGATCTGCAAACATCAGTATGGCCATCAACACCGTACATCCCACAACAGCCCCCATCAGTACCGGTTCCCGGTACAACCCCTCTGGTCTTTGCACCGCACTATCCTCCTTAAAAGCCAAGCTCAAGTACGTAGACATGACAAATGCAAGTATAGGGAAAGAAAGGATCAACTCAAATCTATATCGAATAAGAAAACTTCCGAAGAACAACATAGCTGCTGAGCCATAAAACATTACCGACACCAATAAGCGCGGTTCGGTATAAAATGAAAACGATTTTCGATACGCGGCAGCGCGAGCTGGGTCATCAATATGACGATATTCCGCAAACCGTTTCATGGCCATAAAATAACAACCAATCATCCAATAACTCAGGAGCAAAGAAGTTGGTGGAACAAACAACGAACCGGCAATATACCAGCCTGCCAACATCCGGAGAGGATTATTCACCGCCTCGGACAATACATCTAAATAGGGAAGATCTTTACTTCGCACAGGAGGGATATTGTAGATACATCCCATCACCCATAACACGAACATCGTCGCAGCAAAGGGAACCGATATCTGAAACGCAATCCCCATACCGATCACCATCAACGCAAACCATTGAACATAGGCCAGGGGAATGTTCACTTGTCCAGAGGGAACCGGACGCTTACACTTCGTAGGATGTAGACGGTCATGGGGAGCATCTAGGACCTCGTTGACCACATAGTTGCTTGAAGCCACTAAGCAAACAGCGAGAAGCCCAAGGAACAGTCGCACAGAAAGTTCTGCGGCAGAAAACAAAGAAGGATCCATTCCTAAGGCAACCACAACCCCCGGCAAGACAAAAACATTTTTAAACCAATGGTCAATACGAGCGATTTGAATGTGTCCCCATAATGTGGCTTTTGACTGGGAAGGCACCTTTGGTTGCCCTGGAGAGCCTTTGCCACCCTGAGACATTTCTGAATTTTCCAAACCTTTTGGATTGGTAAGTGTAGAGTTCATCGCACTTTCCCCTTTTATTGACATAAAATGTGATTTCTAAATTGCAAAGGGCAAATAATGGTGTAGGCGCACATCGAATATCGTGCGAATAATACGTAGCCTTTTATGGGATAACACACATTAAGAGCGACAGCTTTATTTGAGGAATTTTTCGATTGTGTAATCTTTCATCTTGCGGGCATGAGTAAAAATAATAATTTCTCCCAACAGCCCGATTGATGCTGTTTGCACACCTAAGACCATCAATAAAACTCCCAGAATCAATATTGGCCTTTCCGCAAGAGCACTCACTCCTATCAATCGTTCTAGCGCAAGATAGGAGGATACCCCAAACCCCATGGCAAACATTCCTGACCCGATTAACCCAAAAAATCTGAGCGGCTTTTTGGTAAATTTAAACAAGAACACAATGGTTAAAATATCTAATAATCGACGAAGATACACTCCGGGTTTATATAGGCGGGTTGATTGGTCTGCTTGGTGTTGAGGAACGTCGACTTCGCGAACGCGATATCCCCGCTGATAGGCCAGCAAGGGTAGGAATCGATGTAAATCTCCATACAGGGGAATTTCCCGCGCCACCTGTCTCTTCATCCCCCTTAAGCCGCAACCCAAATCATGAAATGTCACACCTGTAAACCGACGAACAACAAAATGAAATCCATTATTTTGAATTTTATTGATCCAACTGTCATGACGTGGCCAGCGTCGAGCAACTGCGACATCACAATCTCCCTCTAAGGCATCCAGAAGTGCATCTAATCCTTCTGGCGTTGTTTGAAAATAGGATGGCATACACACCACAATGTCCCCTTCCGCATGCTCAAACCCGACGCCAAGAGCTGTAGCTTCACCAAAGGCTCGAGACAATTGGATGACCCGGATGGAGTCATCATCCTGTGCTAACGCACGAACCATGTCACCATCTCGCTCAAATCCTGCATCCAAGACAAAAAGACATTCGTGTGTCACTTCGCGACGATTCAAAATATTCTGATGCACGAGAAGGATCTCTACCAGATTCTCGCATCGCTCTGTGACAGGAACGATAAGGGACACCCCGACCCCTTTTGATCGACCAAGAGTAATTGAGCCTGGAACAATTGAGGATTCTTTGGTTAACACAGCCATACTCGAGACTCCTACAAAAATGGGAAATTCGCCGAGACTACTCCTGCACGACAATCATTTTGGCCGGATTATAATTTCCGGCATTGACAATGATCTCGCCTAAAACACCCATAACAATTAAGTGCCCAGCCAAAGAGAAAAAGAGTAAGGCAACCGTGGGCAAGGTGATATTGAAAATGCCGACCGTCATTCCCCCCAACAATGCTCCTATACCCAACAACACCGTAAAGAAAGCGCCCAAGCCAAACCATACTGCTGGTCGGGAGGCAAATCCTGTCAGTAATTTAATGAGAAATAGGTCGGAAAAAACTTTCCACACCCGAGAAATCCCATATTTGCTTGTACCAAATTGTCTGGCATGGTGAGTTACAACAATTTCTGTAATGCGGGCGCCCGCAAGGCTCGACATGGCAGGGATAAATCGATGGAGCTCAGAATACAATGAAACCTGTTTGATAATCTTCTTTCGATAGGCTTTGAGTGAGCAGCCATTATCATGAATGGGTACTTGGGTAATTTTCCCAATGATCCAATTGGCAATGCGTGAGGGAATTTTCCGTGAAATAAGTTTATCTTTTCGGTCTTTTCTCCACCCACATACCACATCATATCCTTCATCAATCTTCGCCAAGAGTCTGGGGATATCCACAGGATCATTTTGCAAATCACCGTCCATACTGACTACAACATCACCATGTGCCGCTCGAAACCCCGCGGCCATAGCGGCCGTTTGACCATAATTTTTTCGAAAGCGAATCACTTTCACATGAGGGTCTTCAGTATAAAGAACCTTCAACTGCTCAAAACTTCTATCTGGGCTTCCGTCATCAATAAAGATTATTTCATAAATCTCAGTCGTCTTTTCACATGCCGTTCGAATAGAGGTGTACAATTGAGGGATGCTCTCCTCCTCATTGTAAATAGGCACCACAACAGAAAGTCCGATTGATCGTTTATTCTTCATATGGTGAAAACACAACGTTGAATGAAGAAAAGAAACACAAGGAATGAGCTACTGACAATCCTTTGATCATCAGCTCACCAAAGTGAAATTAATGTGTGGAAATCTGAAACGAAGAAAATTAAAACGGAAGGAAAATGAAAAACGTATTACTTAAAAATTACAAAAGAATCTGGTGTTGCAGTTAATCCAACAAAAATAGAATTACTTTGGCCAGAAAGTCCGAATTGCCCAGATGAGTCCTGATTCCTATAGGAATAGGTCACACCGCCGCTGAGCCATTCCAAAATTAACACATTGGCTCCGCCTCGAAACTGGTATGAATCAGTGGCAATGACAAGCCCTGCTAATGATCGATTCCGGCCATAAGCGAAATGAAGGAATCCGCTTATATATTTCGTGACTGTTTTGGAGCCCGTGAGTACCACATTTTGATTCAGAGTCGTCGAGGCTGCTAACCCACCACCGGCGCCAATTTGTTGGTTTACCCGTAAACTAATCTGCCCATCGGAAAAATTTTTAGAGATACCACCACTTCCATTAAAATTCAGTTGCTTTGCTCCTACAACCGTTTTTGTTATCGAGACCCCACCCGTCCCATCAATAGTAATCGTGGAGGTTAATTTATGATCAACACCAAGATTCAAAGAATGGGATGTTGCCGTTCCATTCCCACCCGGCGCTTGGGGATTAGCCACCCCACCACTTCCACTGAAATCTATAATTCGGAGATTGTAACTCCCATTGACTCTGGTACTCTCAGTGAAATTAAACGAAAGTCCAGCCTGCGCCCCATGAGTCATAGACTCTTGAAAACCTCCACGAAACGTATTGGAATATTGAACATTTGTATCCCAACGTGGAGAAAATTTATAGCCAACACGAATTCTGGCTTGGTTTTGAAAAGAGGTAGTGCCCCGTGCGTTAAATATCCCCTGATTGTTTAAAGAATTCCCAGCCAACCCCCCATTACCTCCAAGACCTCCGACACCCGCCCCACCAGCCCCTGCTGCGCCAGCACCACCAGCACCACCAGCACCACCAGCACCACCAGCACCAAAAGGTCCTCCCACAGAATTGAACTGATTATTATTCCCTGAAAACCCAGGTTGTTCCGGAGTAAGATTGAAGGACTCGTTCACCCGAACTTCGAGGTTCTTAAATTTTTGATTGAGAAAGGGAAGGTCAATGTCAAAATTGGTGCCATGAGATACGGCATTGGCCCTGTCATTATTCACATAAAACTGGGCGCTGGCTGAATAGGTCCCTGAAAGTGTTACGTATTTGTTGCTAAATGTCAGTGTGGCTCCCGGAGTAATAATGGTTCCAAAATCCTCGCGTTTATTCGCAAAAGTAAAAAAGAGATTGTCGGTATATTGCTCTGATACAGAGAGAGAAGTATCAATCCTCAGTTCTGCTTGGACATTGGATATTGGAACCACAACCGCAAAGAGAAAACCAAAAAATACCAACTTTTTAAGTCTGCCAATTGGTATCATGAACCACTCTTTCTACGCATAGCTAACCTAGTCCTCTTGGCCGGTGTATCGATTGTTGTATGTTTTAGTTAGGGAAAGCACGGAATTGGAACATTCAAATACTAAATTTCCCTTTAAAAGTCAATGACTTCCTGTTATTTCCTTACCCTAGCAAAGTTTTTTTTACTGATTCAATTCATGTAGATAGATGCAAAAATACTGACTTAAATGGGAATTCACCTGCCATCCACCTTCAAATACGGCCAAACGCGCATTAATAAGGAAACGAAACATTTTCAAAATTCCGAAGGTCTCTTTTTCTAAATAGGAGACCAGCATTCCTACGCTTTCATGGGATGAGGCTTGGCTTAGGAAGATCTTGTCCTGTTCTGCTATGAGCGAGCCTAATTTTTTTCAAATCCAGCAAACCTTTGTCGTGGATTAAATCCGCAATGAACTTGGCAATATGTGAATATCCTGTTTGAGATGGATGGCAACCTATTTTTAGGTTGTATTCGTCCCAATTAATTCCATCCATCGTCGCATCAAAAACGAACTCCTCACCAAATTTTTCATTTATGGACACAGCAAAGTCATGAGCAACCTGATAGGTCTCCTGACTTTGTGGAACAAATACAACAATTGGAATTTTCCCGTGATTTCTGGCCAGAGTACGGAATTCATTAATTAAAAATTCTAAGTCACTCTTTAGTTGAGAAAAATGATACTCGTAGTAATACGGCGGGGAAATTGTTCGAACAATTCCTTTTATCATGAAGTGATTGGTGAAAAGGGCTTTCCCTAGACTCACAGAATACGGAAATTGCCCCTGAGGTTTCGACCAAAAATCCTTTTCAAATGCCTCATCAACTGACTCCTGAAAATCGACCCAGGTCTTCGGATATGCCAGTGTATGAATCTCACTATTAGAGGTAAATGGTTTAAAGGAAAAAGATCCTTCAGTATTTAGCAATAACACTGGGCGAAAAGAGTTTGCCATCCTCTGAATGTTTTCATGCATGATTTGCAGAACGACAATATCAAAATGACTACCTTCGACCGTTCGCTGAAATTTCAAAAGCGCTTGTGTTGGACCAAACCCCCCGACGCCAAAATTTTTAGTGGGAATGTTATATTTGGAGGTTAAGACGGATGAGATAGTGAATTCATCACTCACTTCATCTCCATGGGCATAAGAGTCACCAAATAGCCCCATGATTTCTTGCCCCTCCACCAAATCTTTCGTTGTTCTCGCATGCCCATTCCAGCTATATGTCACCTCTTCCCCTCGACAATTTTTCCCCACTTTCACAGTTGGCCGTCCAGGCAAATCCCATCCAAGCGTCCGATCGAACATCTGCCCTCTACGAATCCAGTCCTGGAAGCTCTCTTCATTCACACGCACCAAGTACAGGTCTTTATGGGAAAATATCTTTTCGTGTAATAGACCATAAGTAACGTAGGATAGCCCCTCAAGCGAAAGGAGCATGATCGTCAGGAGAATAACGGTAAAGAACAGCTTTTTCATAGTTTCATGCCTGGATATGTGTTGAAACCAGCCTCACAATATCCAAGCCTTTATCAGACTAGTCACGAACGGAACTTCAGACTTTCACGCTTCATACCAAACAATTCATTCTTGAAGAGATTCTCGATACCCGTAAGTGGCAATGTACTGGGAGAGCAACCACTCAATAGAGAAAGGACGAGAAAAGGGAGGTTCCAAGAAAAGGGGAAACTAATCATTCAAATTTTGTAATTCACCCGCCCCTTGGCAATACTAGGAATCCTTTGTTCCAGAAAAAAATTTTAGTGGCAGCCATTATTGGGCACTAGAACAACGTATAAATAAACGGAGCAACCGCTGAACCTTCCGTCAGCACAATCAAGGTGCTCAAGAGCCCGAGAAATAGCATGATGGGCAGAAGCCAGAGTTTCTTGCGTTCCCGTAAAAACGCCCACAGTTCGGAAAATAATTCGCCCATAAAGTCACCTCATCCTTAAAATTGTCTTTCCATATGCGAGCCTGGACGGGACGGACGTAACACGCGATACGTGCTCTCGGTAGAATCATACTTTCGTCGAAGTGGATCTTTCCCCATCAACGCCATGACCCAGGCCATGGGTGTAAACACCAAAAAATATCCTATCGCCAAAATGATTCGCGTATTGAACCATCCCAAACCCGCCCCCAAATACATCCACCCACGATAAATCGGTTTCAAGCAAGGTGGGTAGACTATGGCTGGCAACGCGAGAGTTCCGGAAATAGCCAGCACCCAAAGGTGTACCGCCTCTCCACGGATAATCAGCGGCCAAATTCCAAACACCGCAAAAATTCCTCCCACGATCAACCCAAATGATCGAATTTGTTTTGTTTCATCTGGCATAACTTGCCCCATA
>JAJDBO010000407.1 GCA_029261305.1 Nitrospirales bacterium | reverse complement strand
TGATCAGCGACCATGCAAAGGTCAACGAATTGCCATCCACATCACTGGAGCCACCGCCATTCAGGGTGACCGTATCCGTGACAAAGACGGATTGATCCGGGCCGGCATCGGCCACCGGTGGTGAGTTGTCCGTGGAAATCGACACGGTATCCGGGGCACTATCATCCGTGCCATCATTGACGATCAGTTGAATCACATAGGTGCCAAACGCATTCGCGATAAAGTTGGGCATCACCGCCGTTGGATCGGACAGCGTGGCCGTGCTGCCACCAGGTTCCGTAATGATCGACCAACTAAAGGTCAGCAGATCGCCATCGCCATCACTGGAGCTACTGCCATCAAGGAAGACCTGATCGCCGGTGAGGATGGTCTGATCCGGCCCAGCATCAGCCACTGGAATCGTATTGGGCGGAGCCACGCAGGGATTGGGACCTGTTGGAAATCCGGTCTGGCCGTAGCTGCCTACCACAGCAAGATAATCCGCGATAGTGATCATATTAGCGGGAGCCGCCGCATCGGCACAGCCACATTCAGGACGGGCATTCAGGTCCGCGCCAAAACAACTCAGGACCTGCGACAGGTCTTGGCCATCCACCTGGCCATCATCATTGATGTCAGGGTCTGAAACCAGGGCATGGGTCAGTCCAGCAAACCCAAATACTCCCAGGGTCAGGCAAAGGATCATGAGTGGATACGACCACCTGCTGTGTCGAGTTCTATTTTTGGCCGTGTGCTGGTTATTTTCGTATTTCATGATTCTGCCCTTTCTTTCGATTGCGTGTTGTAGGGATTAGTGAAAAGCCAGTGCCCATGATTCACCATCTCCATCACACACCATCAGTCCACCTATTGAAAAACATACTCATTCGTGTTTTTTTTATCGTGGGTTACGCCCTGAATAAATTGAATACCCTCTAACGATTTCAGCCAGACGGGTAAGCCTATATCTTTACTTTTACTTCTAATATTTTTTTTGGAAAGCACGGAGGCGTTGACGAGTGAGGATGTCACCTTCGTGTCAGGGGATGCCGAAATCCCGGCAATGAGCAGGAGCATGTTCCTCATCAAGAAAATAAATAATTTTGCATTTTGGGAGAGACAGGAAGGAAGGCAGGGGAAACTAGAAGCGTTAAAGGGTTGGGTTAGCATGACTCGCAGGATAGCCCTATTATTCCCACGACATACATAATTGCCCCTACTCAAAGCCAGTCTCGCGGCCACTTTATTTGTCCTATTCATACAGAGATAAAATGCAATCACTAGGGCATAAATAACTCAGAACAGTAGTGATACTATGACTTGTTTGTCAATACGTCATAGCCACTAATTATACCCCACTAGTGTTAACCATGACGCTTCATATTTGTATTGATAAAATAGGCTTTCTCGCTCTCTAGAATGACTTTTATCGTTCTAAAGAATCTGACAAACCCATGCACCGAGAATTCATTTAAAGTACGTAGTTTGACGTAGACACGTTCGTTCAATCCCCCTCACCCACTTTTTCAATGAAGGAACCGACGATGGTCAAACCCGTAGCAAACTACGGGAGATACCAGGTGGGCCTGTTTAATAATGCAGGTTCAAGACCCGTAGAAGTGCCAGGAAAGTGGACCAACATCAGTGAGAGGGAATGTTCAAAAAAGTTCGTCCAGCCCAGTCCTGACCCTGTCGAAGGAAAGGCCGCAGCCGTTTTGACGCGCGGAGCGTACTCTCAGTACGTGAGCGCGCGCGGCGCAACGCGCCAAGTCTGCGAGCCAGAAGGTCAGGCAAAAGGGCGACCATGTCAGTGCGAAGCCAGAGAACGCTGCTGGCGGCTTTTTTCAACATTCCTCAGGTTCAAATTTGATGAATCTGAAAGATGTGAACTGGTTTGAGAAAATGAGGGCTGAAAAGGCGGGAGAGATAGTCACCTAGACCTGTCTGTTTTTCTCTGCTGGGATAGAACGCGTGCTCTGGTAGGAGGGTATGCCTTTTAAGAAGCCAACGAACAAGGGAGGTGAGACCAATTCGGTCTCACCTCCCTTGTAGTTTTTACGACAGGATATTCTCTTAGTTGGAGAAAGCTCCCTGGAATTTTTTGCGCCAGGTCACGAGTCCAATCAAGCCGGTTCCCAGCAACATGATCGTGGCGGGTTCGGGTATCGGGGCCACTTCCACAGTCACAGATCCTGAGGCAACGAGAGCAGGGACTGGAAAACCGAGAAGATTCAATTCCGATCCAAGAAATGCCATGGGTAAAATGGTGCTCGTACCAACTGAAGAAGCAATAAAATCAATGCTAAACAGGCTAAACGTTGTACCAGCTCCAACCACGGGAAATCCTCCTGGGAAAAGAGTGATCAAGCCAACTGATCCGATACCTCCGGCAAAGCCCGGAAGGGGTGGAGTGCCTAATGGGGTTAAAGGGCTACCTGGAGCGACTGGTGCAAACAAGGCTGCATCAAACGCAAAACCTGCGGGTACTGTTCCTGCCATGGCACCTGCGGTTGGGGCACCAGGGGACAAACCTGGTCCAGGAGTTAATACCGGACCCGCATCATTAAACCCAATATCCATAATCGTGGCATCAAAGGTTGAGACCCCATCGCCGGTATACACAATATCAACCGTAAACGCAGTGGTTGGTGCCACAGTGAGGCTACTTTGAATCCCAGGTGTCCCAGGATCCATGTCCACGGAAATGATGGGCATGGCCCAGGCAGAGGTACCTGAGAGTGTGACACTGAGTAATCCTGCTGTGAGTATGCTTAAAAAGTGTTTCATGATGTGATTCCTCCCGGTGTGAGTGTGAGTTGCAAAATTCCAAGGTGATTTGAACGGTGCGTTGCGTCTTTTATCTTGGTTAAGCAAATCCCGGGCCATTCAAACTATCATCCCGGCATGAGGCCCTAATGGGTGCAAAAGTCATGATAAATCAGCGGATTCTGGAGATTGATATCTCATGGATGGTCGCCAATGGCGATGACGAAAACATGCAGACGTGTAAAAGCTTTCGACAGCTGGAAAACAGGAAGTGGCACGAGTGAAAAACAAAGAGATGGAACTACCCGATCAGTAAATCAACACATGCTGAACGGATAGTGTAAAAAATGGTGACAGGGGAAACTCAACAGCATAGCCCAAGAAGGGCAAAAATAGATTGAACGAAAAATATCTATGAGCAAAATTCCTATTGCAGATACTGTAAAAAATTTTGGCAGGGGAAAAAGCCTTCAGTAACGACATACAACAGACCATTGTCCGGGAAAAGGAAACGTGTTTGTCATCCTTCAGATATTGTCAGAGGAAATGGGGAGGGGGGGCAATCGGTCGCCATTCAAGAAAATTCTCCTTCTGTCATCCTCGCAATTTTTAAGCGGGGATCCATCTTCTCTCCAGACAGAAACAGCCAGATGGATTCCCGCTAACAACCGGCGGGAATGACGAGGCAAATAATTACAGGCCCCGAACAGGGCCACCGCTCCTGAACTTCACCAAACATTGTCTGAAAGATACGGTCTAAATTTTTACTAGGCACCTACTGGCTACGAGTCATACCGACTCGGAGCCAGAATGGCTTTGGGGTCGAGTGTGGTCTTGATCTGTTTCCACATTTGATTATGCGTATCTTTCCTAAGCCTTAACACCTTCATCGATTGTATTCCTAGACGGTAGGGCCAGTAGCCTTGTTTCATGAACTGCATGAGAAGCCGGTCATGAAACGCCATGGCACGCGCATCCATTCCTTTTACCTCTCGGTCGAAGACCAAGGCGATATGGAAATGAAGCAACCTTGGCGTGGCCATTGTGGCGCCAGCCTGTATCTGAATCCCCTTAGGAAGCCTCATGTGTTTTAAAATCGTGAGAACAGATTTCACGTCTGAGCCGCGAAACGGCACGGCAGGACAGAGCCAGAGAAAACCGCATTGATCACGATCTGGATCGGGAATACCTGTTTTGGATTTTTGGACACGAGCACCATAGGCACTCCACACATGTTGATAATCGGGAATACCCAATGCTTTGGTTTGTCGAAGCTCGGGATGGCGCTGATCATTCATGAGAGAGAGATCCATGACCCATTCCTCCAGTGCCTGTCGTATCTGTTTCTGCTTTGCGCGGCCTTCTTCTCGACTTGATGAATAGAGGATTCCACTTCCAAACCAGTCTGATTTCGTTGCACCGTCAACGAACACCGAATCACCATAAATGGCTTTGGCTTTTTCCGCGTTCCACAGGCTTAAACAATTGTCTTGAATCACACCGCGCATTGCCAAGCTCTGAATGGCATCGACCAATCTCGGCAGAGTCCGTTGGTTCACCACAAGATTGAACACTCGAAAATCCGCAGGCTTAGGCATGAGCCACACGGTCATTTCCGTCACGATTCCGAAATTGGATTGCGTGAACAAGCCCTCGAAACTTGGGCCAAGACCATATCGATCCAACGATGCGGTTTTGGCGTTTGAAAATCTTCCGAACCCTGTTCGGATGACTTCTCCCTGCGGCAACACCACTTCAAAGCCGCATGCGTTCGTAAGACGTTCACCTGATGGTCCGAGTCCTGTCCCTCGTTCCACCACGTTGCCGATGATACTCGCATCCGGTGGTCCGCCTGTGACAGAGAGAAATAGCTTAGACCGGCGTGTACGAAGGTACGTGGCCACTTGCTGAAACGTGACGCCTGGTTCAACCGTGATGTAGGCCAACTGTTCATCAAACGCCACAATGCGATTCAAGCGATGTAGCTCGACCAACACGCAGCCATCCGCAGCCGGAACTTTGGAACCGAAGCCCCAATTGCGGCCTCGACTGATGGGATAGAGCGGAACTCGATAGCGATTGGCTAACCGAACGAGGTCAATAAGATGTGAGCGCCGACGGGGTTGGAGGATGCCCGGAATGGTTCGGTTCGTGTTAAACGTGGTCTGTTCAACGACGCGAAGGTCTTCAGCATGGCAAGAGACTGCACGTTGTCCGAGCACTTTCCGACAAGCGTTGAGAAAAGTAATGAATGGAGTGCGTGGCATGGATTGGCCTCTGTCCTCTCCTTTATCGAAGGAGAGGACAGAGTACCGGACTTGGTTCCGATCTTACCACCCTTTGAAAATTTTCTTTGCGGTGTTACTGACCGCTTTGCCGACATCTGTGGCGGCTTTTTCCACGGTCTTTCCAGCACCGACTGTCCAGTTGAACGCGCTCTTCATCGCGCCAGACACTTGGTTCGCGGCATAGCCCGCGCCTTTTAAGGCGGTCTCCGCGGCTTTACCTGTGATCTTGAACGCGCTCTTCATGGCCCCAGCCACTTCATTCGCGGCATAGCCCGCGCCCTTCATCGCGGTGGCCACGCCCTTGGTACTCAGTTTGAATGCACTCTGGAGACCACTTGCTACTTGATTGGCAGCAAAACCAGCGCCTTTCATAGCTTGTGCAACGCCTTTTGATGTAATCTTCAGGCCTTGTTGCAATCCTTTCGCGACTTCATTGGCGGCAAAGCCCGCCCCCTTCATGACAGAAGCCACGCCTTGGGAAGTCAAGGAAAACGCCGATTTCAATCCAGAAGCCACTTCATTGGCCGCAAACCCGACCCCCTTCATGGTCGAAGCCACTTCGTGCGACGCTAAGTTCAATCCAGTCTTCAACCCCTTGGCCACATCATTGGCGACAAACCCAGCATCTTTCATGGCCTGAGCCACACCTTTGCCCGCCAGTTTGTATCCACTCTGAAGACCCTTCGCGACTTCATTGGCAGCAAAGTTCGCACCTTTCAAGGCTTCCGCCGCTCCCTTAGACGTTAATTTGTACGCGCTCTTTAATCCGGCTGCGACTTCTTCCGCGCCTTTACTCATTCCTTTCATAAGCTTTGCGGCTTCCTGTGCGGTCTTTTTAAAGGCCACTTTGAACACTTTGGCGGTTTCTTCATATCCCGTGATTAAGCCCTTGGCTGCCATCTTGGCCCATTGATCCGCATCTTTAAAGATTCCGGCAAAAATCTTGGATGCATTACTGCCAATCTGTTTGACGATCATTGCCGGCAAACCCACCAAGGATTTCGGTGCGACCGAAATGGTGAGTTTGGGCATGGTCAGAGACAGACTTTGGAACGTGAAACTACCTGAAATCGACATGGCAAATTGGTTTGGATTGAGAGTAATGGCCATGGCTGCCGCCATGCTCACATTCAAATGAATCGTCCCGCAATTGACGCCCAGGATTTTAATTGGACCGATTTGTTCATTGAGCGCCACTTTAAAGCTCGCGGCCCCGCTGAAGTTAGTCCAGTCTTTTAAGACACAGGCGACTTTCAGCAGCCCAATTTTGGTAATGGTATAAACAATAAGGAATGAAAACCCTGAGCTATCAACCGTAGCCTGTACCTGTTGGCTTAGGGCATTAAAGAGCGTGACCTTCCAACTCACGTGCAGGAAAGGCGACGACACGCAGTTCACCTGAAGGACAGGGCCGCCCGGTGGGACAATCACCGTCTGTTTCGTTAGCGGCGCGGGTTTCGCAGGAACAATTGCTTGGTTATCCGCCTTGACCCACTGCCCATCCACCTTCTGGTACGTCTGCGTCATCCCCTTGCCATCGCCGGAGATTTTAAGAACATTTTTAATATTAATGGGCGACAGTTCCGCATACCCTTCGATGCCGCGATCGAGATTCATTTGCATGCTGGCATAGCCTTTGACACTTAAAATCTGCACAGCTGCGGTGAATCCAAATCCTGGTTGCGCCATTGTGCCGTCTGGCAATGCCACAACATTTTCCGCCCAGTAGAATGAAAGGTCTGACGCCTGCACTAAATTCAACGGTTTCACGACAGCGGGCGCCGTCTTGTTGGTGAACAGCGTGACGACTCGGCCAAAGTTGAGTTCGTCCATGGCAAAAGAGAGGTATAAGAGATTGGGCACCTCCCCAATGATTTGCAACACAATGGCAAACTCATTGTTGGACGGCTGCAACGTGCCGACTTGAAATTTCCCCTGCAGGCCCATGCTGAACCCCGGCGGGGTGAAGTACACACCCATAATGACACCGAAGCTCTGAAATCGTAGCCCTTTAAGCCCCGGCGGTGGAGGCAGAGGCTTTTGAGATTCGACATTCACGGCTACCTGTGCTTGCGTCGGTCCGATAAACAATCTCGCCGTGGCGGTGATGGGACAATTATTCACGGTAAACGACATGGCGCCTTGCAGCCCGAATGTCACCGTTTTACTGAGATCAATAAAGATGGCTGGATTGGAAAGCATCAATTTGGAATTGCCCGCTGGGATCCCAACACTGCCCCCCAACGCGGCAAACAGCCGGAGTTGCTTCTGACCTAACGTCAGTTGCAAGACAAGCTGGTTTTTTCCTGCCAGCGATTTGAGATTACCCATTTCTGGGCTTGAGCTGTTTTTCCCAAAATCAATAACGGCTGCCAGCGACACGCCGCGAGTCAATTGCAATTGAGTGCCACCAGGCATGGGCGTGCCCGTCAATTCGGAACCCGGCACTTGAGGGTTGGTCATGGCTGGCAAGGCCGGGATCGTGTAATTGTTGATTGGACTCGACGCCACGAGAAACGCGGTTTTTTCGAATGTGAGAAAATCGGCGGGCTTCAAGTCTTTGCCCACTACTGGCAGGTTTGAAAGTTTGTTGACTGTGGGCAAACTCACACCGAAGACAAAACCCCATTTACCAGCGGCGGTTTTGCCTGCTGTCATGAACGCATCGCCATAATTGCCAGACTTCGCCGAGAGGGTGAATAATTTATCTTTTACCTTGTAGGCAAACGCGGCTTGTTTCAAATTCAAATCCAAGCCCTTGGGCACGGTCACCACATCAGTGATACCAAGGACCTTTGCGACGCTGTTGATACCCAGAGTCACCTTGCCGTTACTTTTCCATTGGCCAACAAACTCTTTCACCGTAGGAGACAGATCATAGGTGACGAGAAACACCGTAGGTCCAACTGGCAGGTCTGCCTCCACATGAGCCGTCAATTCCCGCTTTTTGGATTTGGAATTGACAGTCGACGTGAAGTTGACCTTCAAATCTACGTCGTGCACTAACCCACCCAACGGCAACTTCCCAGGACTATCGGCTTCTGCATTGAGTGAAAACTCTTTGGATTTGGTGTCGTAGGTCACATTAAAAGACGTGAGCTGAATAGATGGCATGGAACCGGTTAATGCTGGCGGTAAGGTCGCGCCCAGGTCTTTGCTGATCGAACGCAGGAACGTTCCCACGGAAATCGTTTTCTCACTCGCACCGGACCCCGTGAATTTCCATCCCTCACCGCTTCCTCGGTAATTGGCGGTCATATCAAGCGGGACACCGCCAAGTGTCATGGTGCTAGTCATCGTCACCTGACTCACAATGGGGCTCTTAGTGGATTGTTGTGTAAAAACAAATTTGAAGGATACATTTTTCAGCTTCACTGTGGACAAGCCATCCACCGCCCACGACCCAACAAATTGTCCACCCACTGTTAAGCGTGTTGTGGTCAACGTTGCGGAAACCTGCTGCAACCCCATTTTTTTCAGGGGCAGGCTTTTCACTAACGCTCCTGCTAATCCAGTCGACGGCAACATCGCTGGGGTCACGGTGACCTTCAACGGCGGAGGCTCCCCGGGAAGTAGAAGTTCTTTCAGATCCTTCAACGTCTTGATGGTCGGCATGGTTGTCACCCTCTTGATGAAAGATTTCTATAAAAACGATATGGAATTATTGTGCGCTTCATTCCCTATTATCAGAAAGCAAAAGTAGTGCCACGCTATCTTGTTGATCAGAGGCGTCAATTCATTGATTCTAAGGGCATTTAAAAATAGGGGCTGGACTTGTTCAGGCTTTGAACTAACCGAAACATGTATCCAATAAGATACATGCCTGTATCTTATTGGATACGCAGGCCTTGAGCTCATCCACTTTTGGAACCGACTCCTTGTACCAGCAACGCGATGAGCCAAGTGGGGAGGTTCGGAAAGACGATAACTCAGCACGTCAGATGCCCTAAAAATAATGGCAACGGTTCAGCATGATTCGAGGTGAACGGCATAACTGCATACACAACCAAGCAGGGTTGGATAATGGACCTCTCACATGCCAATCTTCAAGACACATCCCTCACCGGCACCATTTTCAAGGGAACGAATCTTCAAGCCACCAAAAACATTTTGCTCTACCTCTTACTCCAAGCCACTCGACACGGCCCAACGTGATTTTGCCATTTAAGAACAACCAGGCTTACTTACAACCTAACTACACTCAATTCATTGGAACAAAATCACAGCGTAGGTTGTCACAGGTGCAAGATTCAATGACGCCTTTCTCAAGAGAGATAGGCCAGACGTGTCAAGGGAGGGATGAATGAGGAAGGTCAGACTTGCCCCCTTATTCAGGCGGCTAAGACTGTAGGGGTCTAAAAACATGAATGATGAGTAGCAAAGATCATCCGGGCGAAGCACAGCGATACTTGAGGCCAATAAAAAGGGAAGCGTCCTCTTTTTCAGGTCACCGGATACTTGCAGCTCGCTGTTAACAATATAAGGACTGCCGCCACGATACCGAACCCGATGCTTTGCACTGCTCGAAATTTGAATGTCTGCATTGTTTCAGCTCCCTTTAATTTTCACTTTTCTTCTTTTTTTATTAATATGTGGCTAACGAAAGTCTGAGCTGTGCGAGGCGAAAGAGCACCTAACGTTTTTGCTGGGCAAGAACTTTGAAAAAGCACCAAGCCAAGTTCATGAAACAACCAGCTCCCTCGATTCGAATGGAAAGGGACGGGAGTCATTTTCTTGGAGCAAGATAATTGATTCCCGTTCCCTTTAGTCAAGTAAGCTCCTTAATCAAGCTTGAGACACCAGGGTTTCCCAAGCTCTCCCCTTTTTTCGGTAACTCCGTAGCAAGATGGGGAAAAGGGTTGATTCAATGTTAAATGGAGAACATCGAACACACATCTTTCTGTGTTCAGAGTTATCCTAAAGCCGTCAGCAGCAAGGTCTAAAACTGTTTGCGTATTGCCTCCCGTTGCGTATCCGATAACCCTGTGGGATTTAAATCAGATATATGTTTTTGCAATGCCCGCCGCAAGCGTCGTTTGAGCCGCTCCGGCGTGGCGTTGTCATTCATCAATACCAGCGTGGTATTTGCAAAGTTCTTATCGTGAAACAATAGCGCCCCCACGGCCGCGGAACGCGCCTTATACGGCTCTTTTGGGTCATTTAAAAGAGCCGTAATTGCCTGAATGCTTTTAGCATCACTCCCCAAGTGGGTGATAGCCGCGATGCGGACATCGACGTTCTCACTATTAATAAATGGGCGGATATGCTGATGACTTTTCTTTGCCTCGGCGCTTGCCAGCAAATGAATCGTCGAAGGAAGGCCCAGCACTCGTTTTGCTTTTCCTTGGAGGTGAGCTTTCAATTGATCAACGGCGATTGTGTCTCTACTCACTGCCAACACGCGTAACGCAGCCGACTTAACGGCAGGTCGCTCGTCGTCCAGCGCATCATGAAGCGCTTCATCAGTTTGTTTCTGTTCTGCATTGTCGAGAACATTGAACATACGCATAAAGTTAAGCGTATGAACTGCGTGAACATCCAATGTCTCGCCACCATCTTCGTCATCAACCAAAATATTCGCTGCGGTTTCCACCGAATCAGGCGAATCCGCCTCCGCCAGGTGACTCAGCGCTATGGAACGAAATGCATCGCTGGCTTGGGTGTCATTGACGATCTCGTTAATAATGTTGGCATGTTCTTTGTTGGTACGAACATTCATGTTCATTAAGGCCTGACGGCGGGATTTTAAGGATGCCGACTTGCTGGTAAACGTCCTTGAAAGTGGACTTTGGCTGCCCTCGTCTTTACTGGCACTGAGGTGCAGCGCAGCATCCGCTTTAGTTCCAAAAGGAACCGTGTCATAGGAAAACCCCATACGCAGATTTCTCGAATTGACTCCAAGGTAGTCAATCAGGTCTCCGGGATCAGGAGTAGCGGTGTGTATCCCTGGCCAGATATCTTCCACTCCGGAGGACTTAAAAGGACCCGTGAGCTTAACCGGTGGTCGGCTGGCCAGCTCGTTCGTTTGTTCACCGATCTCATCATTCCATGGCCACATGGTGTCATCGATATAATGTCCTTTGGCAATTGAACCGCTCGGATTGAAAGAGCCGGTGGGGCTGTAATCATCCTCTGTACGGGTGAAACGGCCGTATGTGTATTGCCACTGCGCCCACATTTTATCGAACCACGTATGAAACACCCAAAACACAGGGTCTCTCGGCGATACCCGGCAATTCGCCATCCACGGACCTGTGAAATTGTGGCCTTGGTTGTGCGGGTTGCTTTCTAACGGGCTGGCAAAACGGTTATAGGTGCCTCGTCTCACAATGGTTTTATCCGAACGAGGACTAAACTGTTGGGTGGGATCCCAAGCGGAACGCTGAATGGGTTCAAAGACAGAGGGGTCATCGGCGTTCGGCATGCGCCAATCTTCAAAGGGATGGCCATCATCAAAGGTTGGAATCACCGTCGCTCCGCTATTACCTGTGACAGCGCCCATCCCCGCTACGGTAAATACTTCCGTTTGAGCAGTCGACTGATTTGATGGCCAGTAAGGGAGCGCGACCGAAGGATTGATTTTTTGCAGCGCGCGCTCTAACTCCAGCAAAAAGGCGCGGTGCCAAGCGATAAACGCGGATCCTCCGTGAGCTTGGTCCGGGTATCGATACGAATTGCTCGGGTATTTTGGAAATGGATCGGTTGGGAACTTTCCGCGCGCCGCCCAGTTATGCACCGCGAGTACTTTCAAATATTCCTGTTGGCCATTGTTTTCCTGATAGGTGTTTAAGGCGACCAAAAAGGCGGTTTGCTCATCCTCCGTTAGCGTTTTGAATTCCTTGCGAACGCGCACCATCGCCTTGCGACGATCGAGCAATGTGCCGTCTGCCGCATGCACTTCAATGATCGCGTCGCCATCTTTGGTACTTGCCTGCGGAAATTTTCCCGCTAAATAAAAGAGGACGGGGTCGCCATTCTTCGGCAACCTCAGTTTCAAAACGGATTGCGTGGCAGTTTGTCCTTGTGGCGGCTCTTGAGCGGAAAAAGCGAAATCACCATCCGCACGTTTTCCCGCAGGAGTTGTCGTCACGGAACCGGCATCATTCGTGAGCTCAACCAAAACATCAGCGCTACCTGGCGATACGAGACGAGCCCAAGCCTTCACTGGCGCCCAAGTGACATAGGCGCTGCCGTAGTTATCCTGAGTGTTAATCCCAATTTTAACTTTATCGCCATTCGCCAGCAGAGGGCCGCCGGGGAATAACATAAGCAGAGCAAGGGCCATACTCGCATAGGAAAGAAAGCGTTTGGTTATATTCATCAAATTTTTTTTCATGACTTTTCCCCTTTGAGATCATCAATGATTGTATCTGCGGCGCGTAGCGCGAGCGCAAATACAGTTAAGGTCGGGTTCGCCGTGCCGGAAGACGGAAACACGCCGGCACCGACAAGAAACAGGTTTGCATGATCCCATGAACGACAATCGGCATTCACAACGGAGTCCTGCGAACTCGAACCCATGCGGTGGGTACCGATAATATGGCCGGCGCCGCGGAGTTCAAAACGATGACCCGCCGGCGAGGTGAAAATGCCCGGACTTGTACTATTCGAGTCCGGTTCGTAATGCACCTCAGTCGTTCCGAGTTCCTCAAAAATCCCCGACAAAGATTTTAACGCGTCATCAAAGCCTCGTTGAGTATACGCAGAAACCTCATAATGGATTTCAGGCTGGGGAATGCCCAACACATCCTTGTGGGTTTTCGATAATTCCACCCGTGAATTGGGGGACGGTAAGCCCTCAAACTCAGCGGCCATCCGGACTTGGCGAGTGCCGTGATCGCGTAGCGCATTCAACAGATGAGGGCCAAACCATTGACCCTCTCCGCTGTTGTGAACCAAGTCATGTACGGTGGTCAGAGGGGCCGTGGTGGGCCAGCGCCACCCGTCGTTTCCAATTTCAATAATATACGCGGCGCGCTCTATGCGTTTAGGCCCAAAGCGAAAATCGCCGATTCCCGATGTCGAAATTGAACCGCGGTAGGGATATACCGGATCTTTGGTTAACGCCCATACCAGTAAAATCGTATGGTCCATTAAATTTAAGCCAACCTGTCCGCTGCTATTGGCCACAGTAGAGGTTTGCCCATCGGCTTTTGTCCAAGGTGAATTCAACAACAACTTTGCGGATTCAATGGCATGGGCCGCGACAACATAACGCCGTGCAGTAACGACATGTTCAGTGCCATCCCAGTTTTTGTAACGCAGGCCTGTGATGTGTCCGCTGTCTTTATCCACATCTATCTGATAAGCCACCGACTTATAATAAATTGTCGCGGGATTCGGCGCCGGCTCCGGATACTGCCCCTGACCATTGGGTTCATGCGGATACGTGGGATCCTGGGTTTGCCCCAATGCGCTTTTCAAATGATGAGACGGGTCGTATTTCGCCCGTATCGGGCAAAGCGGAGTACAACTATTGTTCCCAACGCAAGGCGGTCGGCCTTGATACCACGTGCGGTTACGAGCTTGCGGCGTGCTTGTGACGTGTATCTTCTGTCCGTTAATCGTTTTGCCGTCCACATTCTTTTGAAAGTGCTGATCGAGATAACTGGGCGATATCTCCGTCATGGGAAATTGTGAAAAACCGGCAGGGTAGATCTTTTGCCACTCTTCGGCGTTGCCGGACACTCCGATTTCCTTTTCAGCGACGTTATAGTACGGTTCAAGATGGTGATAACTGATAGGCCAATCACGGGCACCCTCAACCCCCATTTCAGACTCTAGCTTAAAATCTTCGGGTAACAATCGCAGGGCAGTGCCCATCCAGTGGTTTGCGGTTCCGCCGGTGTATCGTTCATACGTGCTACTAAATGGCAGAGGTCCTTGCTGACGCATATACTTCTCATCATCTTGCCACGTGTCTTTGGACACAATATCGAGCACCGACGGACGGCGAGCCTGCGGTGCATCCGGCCACGGTGCGCTCGGCGTTTTGGCCGGCGCGGCATATAATGCGTCGACTCGATTTTCCAAACGATCCGGTTCCGGGCCGGCCTCAAGAATCAACACCGATAGCTTAGGCGATTCTGAATGAGCCAGTTGGTAGGCCAGCAACGTGCCTGCGGCTCCGGCGCCAACAATCACCACGTCAAATTCGGGTGGCTGCTGTTTAGATGATTTAACCATTCTGTGTCTCCGAGTATAAGATTAGTCCGTTTCTTGAGAAGATGGCCTTGGTGTAGGTCGATTGGCCGTATTGCCCAGACCCGTGCTTAGACCATTCAATTGAGGTTTTTTCGCCCAGTATTGCGCCCCTTCCGTACTGTACGCCATGGGATGGGCCTGAATAGTCTGCCACACAAGGCCATCAATGAACTGATTGTCCTCGGGCGTACCAAAGTCCGCGGGATATCCGTATTGATCAAAAAAAGCTCCGGTGTACCAAAGCAAAATAATGGTTTTGGCAATCTCTTTATATTGTGGGTCCGAACCTTCCAAGACATTACTAACAAATTGACTTTCGTTCTCGGCCTGACTGAATTGGAGAACCAACTCATCCGCCAGAGGCGCCAAGTCCTTGCGCGCTTGTAAACGAGCTAAATATTTGAGCGCCAAATCGGGATCAGTGTTTAAGCCTGTATAGCCCGTGAGGAATTCAGATAATTTGACAAAGGGCTCTGCTTGTTTTTGCAAGTCAGGGTCAACTTCCAAGGGCGTATCGGGGTCTGCCCACTCATTGAAGTTCTCAATCATGTCCTGTGTCCAAGGCGCATACGGCGGCGGTGGCATGATCTCGTTAATGCGACCACTTTCCACACGATCAGAAATGGTGTCAGCATTGGCCACAACAGGATGATATCCGTCCAACACCACGGTTTTTTCCACTTCATGACGCATAAGAGCGATGTCGATGCCACGGAAATACCGTTTGATCATGTTCCATGTGACTTTGTTGGTTGCCATCGTGACCTCGACGTTTTTTTTGAATGAATATTTACCTTCGCTCCTTTGCTCGGGCAGCCCTCAACAAGCGACAACTTAAGACAGTTATTTCCGTAGTTCAAAATATGCCCCTAGAAAAACACCCGCACCTATTTTATCGAGTTAAGGGAAACGTATTTTTTTGATAAAGCAACGGAACGAGCGCTGATCGCTTGTAATGGCAATGATCGATCGAATGTTGTGGATGTTGAATCGTTAGACATAGCGATGGATTCAGCACTATCGGAAATTATGATGATGGCGGCCAGGTTCTCTTGTGTTTTCAGATAACTATGGTTTTAGAATTTGAATGTTAGACCGGCCTGTAAGGCTGGACGGACTTTTTTGAACATTCCCTCCCGCTGAAGATGTGTGGCTCATCTGGATCTTTTATTGACTATTGTATCCAACAGGCCCTTGACCGAATCTGACCCAAAATATCATTCGGTCTGTGATTTTCAAAGGGTTGAGGCTGGGTAGTTGGAAGGCCTTAATGGCCGAGAACCTGATGTTGAAGCAACAGCGGTTCCTTCTCAGCTGTTGCTTCTCATCAGTTCTCCAAAACGCCCTCTCAACTCCCCTCCCGTGATCGTTCCTATTTTAAGAGGTCCAATATTCTTTGCCTCGGGTGAATTTAGAAATATCCTTATGCCTTTGGCACAGACATCGTTGTGGAAGCCTTAGAGATTTGTCTGTCCTCGACATGGAGGCTCGCCTTGTCCGTTGACGGTCACGTTCACCATCATGCCTTTGTCCTCATGAGTGAGAATGTGACAGTGCAGCACATACCGCCCGTTAAACCTGAGGAATCGGGACCGCATTTTCACGATTCCAGGATTAGCTTCGTTTCCATTAGGAATGCCGACCACATCCTGCCACATCCAGTTGCTGGGATCGTTCGGTCCGTTGGGATCAATTTTACGGCCCACGTTTTGAAAAGGGTTTACGTGGATATGGAAGGGATGCACCATGGCATTAGGCGCGTCGGTTTGATTCTGCAGTTCCCATTCCTCGACAGCACCGAGATTCACCTCGACCCCGGGAGACGTCGATTCATACTCAACGGGTGGATTACCATTAAACCCGACCTGGAAAGTTCCACCGGCTAAATTCCTGAAGATAATAGGATCTGGTCTCTTTGTCGCCGAGGTAATCGGCTGCAGATAATGTGGCGCTTGCCCAGGAATGACTGTAGGGATCGGATCATTAAATGGCGATGGAAAAACACGAATAAACCCAAGGACCTGCTTACTCGTTACTGACGGGCGTACGGAATCTGCAACGCTAGCGTGGAGGGACACCGCATCGGCGGGATAGGCACCCTTGATCAATTTATACATACCCGGCTGCAACTTGACCAGAAAATCAGATCGATTGCCTTGCGCCATTAAATGCGCAGTAACAGGGATCGGCCTGTGGCCATAAAAGGAAATCCCATCGAACGCGATGAGATGCATCGTGGTCTCCTCACCGCCTTCAGGCGAATCATTACATTGAGCAAACGGATTGTTACTGCACTTGACGAGCCGCAGTTTCATGAGTCCCCGTGGGGTCCCGGTCGCGTTCACAAACCGCCAACGTTGCACTTGCCCCGACGGCATCTGAAAGATGGGTTTACAAACGCCGTTGACAAAGAAGCCTGCGGAATCTTGAGTGGCACTTTTCCCATAAACATCGCCAAAGACCACCTCCTGAACCAACCACACAAAATCTTGGTCCTGAGGCACGAGCGGCTGGGGTTCACGGATAATAATCGTCCCCGCCATTCCGTTTGAAACTTGTAACGCCGTGGAACCGTGCCGGTGTGCGTGATACCAATGTGTGCCGGGAGCGTGAATGTCTGGTAGCCACACGCAATATCGATTCCGACCACCTGGAGGAATGTCCACCAACACGTCATCCGAGGAAATTCGCGGATTCGCCGAATTGGGAACACTGGATGGGGAGACAAAGAGGCCGTGCGTATGCAAGTTGGTGTTGTTGCATTTCCCTGTTGCAGGACAGGAGACACCGTTGTCGGGAGGAAGCATATTCTGAAAATCGATATCCATTCGCGTTCCAGGATCCACATAGAGTGTGGCCCCGGGAACGTTGTTGTTATACAAACGGACCGGACCAGTCGAATTCTTACCGTTGCAGATATATGTCCACGTGTTATTTTGCAGGACCACCATCCTGTGAGTCAGGACACCGTTACGAGCAAAGACCATGTCCGGTTGCCGGAATGGTGGGCAGGTAGACGTATTCCCGCCAGTATCAAGCGCGCTGACTAATGTGCTTTCCCCTCCCCCAGACTTCTTTGTCGCATTGACAACATTGGGAAAGGCAAGAGCCATTGTCGCGAGGGATCCACCAACCAATAACTGTCGTCGGCTCATGGATTTTTGGTCTCCGCCATTCACATCCTGGGAATGTTGCTCTGTCTTCTCCGGTCTTACCGTGGAGTCGTCGGTGTGTCCCATAACAGTCCTCCTTGGTTGTGTGATGTATAATCTCTTGAATTTTTACGCCGGAAATTTGACTGAAAAGCCAATTCCAATCCCATCTACGTTTTTTTCCACACGCCGAGTGTAATGGCCATGAGAACAGCATGTTCACTGAAATGTGCGCACCGGTTGCGTTGCTGAATCATTGGCTTCAATAATGCTTTGCCGAAAAGCCAGACCTTCACAACCCTATTTCAGGCAGGTGTGAAGAATTGAAACGAACACACACAGGAGCATGTCAGATTACAACATCAACTTACACTCAGTCACTTGTTGACAAGGAGGCTGACCCTTGTCGTCTTTATTCTTGACAGTCACATTGACCATCATGCCAACATCCTCATGGATAAGAATGTGACAATGCATGACATACGTCCCAAAATATGTGAGGAACCGTGTCCGGAATTTCACATGGCCCGGTACTATTACATTATTTTCATCCCTTCCCGGTGGAACGACAATCGTATCTTTCCAGATGGCCTCCTCCGGTCCAAACTTCTCGGGTTCCGTCATTTTATTCGGATCAAATAACTCAACCACCTGGAATGGATTAACGTGGATGTGAATGGGATGTGCTGAATTCGACGTATTCTTAAGAGTCCACTCTTCAACACTTCCGAGGTCTACTTCAACATCTGCAGATTGACTATATGATTTACCATTAATGGTAAAACCACCGAATTTTCCTGGGCGTCCAACATCGAAGATAAACTCGCGCATATTTTCGGGGTTGATATTTTCAGTGATTGGTTTGAGATAGCAGGGGGCCTTATCCCGTGAAGGCAGAGGAGGCCAAGGCTTTGCTTCTCCATCTGGTCCCTCTAAATCAATCAGGGCTAAAAGTTCATCTTGCGTTGGCCCACTCCCAGCCCCTCGAATGGAGCGGTTCGTGACCTTTCGTTTCCAGATTTCGTATTTCTTTCCTTCCGGCAGTTTCTTCGGGAGCTGAACCAAAAAATCGGCTCGGTAGGCCGGTGCAAGAAAATGCCCAGGCTCCATCACCACTTTTGGCTGCTGACCATAAAAGGTAATCCCATCCTCTGCGATCAAAACCATTGCACCAGCCACAAACGGCCCAGGTTTTTTCCCTGGCTCAGTTGGATCAGGCTCGGTGATCGCGATGTCCATAAATCCATGAGGTGTCCCTGTCGCATTGATAAAACGCCAACGTTGAATCTCATTAGTTTTCATCTTGAGTGTTGACCCGGCTAAGGAATTGACCGTAAACCGTACTGATGGCCGACCGTCTCCGAACGGTTGCACATCATTAAATTCAGAATCTCTCAGATTGGCATAGACCTGCGTGTCCGTAACATCGCCATTTTCAACTCCGGCAATCTCCTGAATAATCCATACTTTTTCCTCAATCTCTGCGTCACCATCCTTGATCTTTTCGTCTTCTTCTTCCTCTACGATCATGGCCCCCGCCATGCCATCGACAACTTGGATTGCCGTCGATCCGTGAACATGAGCGTGATACCAATGTGTCCCAGGAGCATGAAACTCTGGTAACCATATGCAATACCGCCGTTCACTTGGCCATTGTGGATCATCCCAGGTGTCATTCTTCGGTGGAATTCTGACAAGGACGTCATCAGAAGAAATCCCATTAAAACGGTCAGGGTCCTCTTTTGTCGTTGGCGACACATGCAACCCATGCGTATGCAAATCAGTCGTATTAAAACAATGAGGGATTTCCCTTTCCGCATACTCCTTACAGGTCTTACGATCTGGTGTGTTGTCTTCATAAAACTTGGCAGGATAGGTGTTTTGTGGGAGCCCATTCATGACTTTGAATTCCATTTTTTGGCCGCGCTTAATACAGTACGTCGGCCCAGGAACTTTTCCGTTATAGGTCCGGGTCGTTATGGTGCGAGTTTCCAAATTTCCAGTGGTGGGATCAAAATACCTGATCGGAACATTATCATTCATGTTCACCTGTAAGTCCGGCAGGTTTGGAACACTGACACAATCAGGCTCTAGGAATTCAGGGGGGGAATCCGGTTGGGTGACCACATCTCCGATTGAGGTCGTAGGCTCCTGGCCTTCCTTCTGAGGTTTGCACCCTCCCAAAATGAGGGTCATCGCAGCCACGGACCCCACAGCCAGGACCTGCCGTCGACTCATTGTATTATCTTCTGTCGAATCAGAATCCTGAGAATGTTGCGCTACCTCATCCGGTCCCACGGTGGAGTCGTCGTTTGGTCCCATAACAGTCCTCCTGAATTTACAATGTGTAGCCTCCTGATATTTTGCCACAGAATTTTGACGCAATAGCCAAATTCGATCTCATCAATAGCCTTGAGCGACCCCATGCGCGTTTGAAGGCAATGTGAAGCGCGTATTCTGGTAAGAAGTCGCGAGGAGATAACAGAAAAGATTACATAGGAACAGGTTGCTGCCGAATTTTCTCGGCCTTTTCCTGCTCCTGCCTACGTCGGAAGGCCCTCAGCTTCTTCCGTTGTTCATCCGTCAGCACACCGCGAGTCTTTTGAAGATTGGCATACCGCTTTTTCCAGATGTCACCTTGTCGCGCACAGATCTCATCAATCGCTTTACTGATATCCTGTTCCGTTGCCGTCTCACTCTTCAGCAGGGCGCGCAGTTTGGCCTCGGCCTTTCGGTACGCCGTTTGAAGATCGAGCCGCGCAATCTCGAAAGTCTCGCGCATGGCTTCAAGCTTGTCTTCCTGCTCCTCCGTAAGGCCAAATGTTTCGGGGCTACGTAACAGAACACCCAAACCTCCTAAGTGACGAAACAGCTCTTGGAGGGAATGGGTTTGCTCCTGCGCCGCTTGTCCAGCACCCAAGGGTTGTCCTTCCATCATGCACCTCCTTTTTTATGTTATATAGGTACAAAAATAATATTTCATTCTATTAAACGAGAAAAATACTACCACAAATCATCAAAAAAAAGGACAAAAAACTCGCGTATATATGAATTGAAAATTAGCTGCATTTGTCAAAAAATTAGTGTAATATTGCCCTGAAAATGGTCTACAATATTGGCATTTCGAGTTAATATTGGCGGCAATAATAGTTTTCCGTTAATACGCAGATCATTAAGACACATGTCATTAATACATTGAATGATATTAGTTACGGCACCTTGCCCCTACTCAAACCATGGTAACTCCTCGCCATTTCCCATTCGATGACCAGAGCGAAACCTATGATCGGCGAGCCAGTTTGGCCGAGACGCACTGCCTAAAGATTGCCGACGCCGTGCTCTCCATCACAAATGCTCAGCCGAATGATTGTCTGGTTGAAGTTGGAGCCGGCACCGGATCGATTAGCAAGTGGCTGATTCACCATCCACGCCAGTATGTCGGATTTGATATTTCAAGGAAGATGTTGCTCCAGTTCCAGTCGCGTTGCGATGAAAACCAGCGCCATAAAATTCTGCTCCAAGCCGACGGGAACTTGCGATGGCCAATCGGAGATCGTCAGGCCCACATCATGTTCAGTTCGCGAGCCATTCATCTTCTCGATTCAAACCACGTGGTCCAAGAAATTTTTCGAATCGCAAACCCTGGTCGTGCGATGTTCCTCATTGGACGAATTCAACGTCAGCAAGAAAGCGTACGCGCTCGAATGCGACATGAAATGCGGCGGCGACTCCACCTACAAGGATATCAAGCTCGTGGAGGCGAGCAACATCGTGACAGACTTATCCAATTATTCTGCCAACTCGGTGCGCAGCGCCTGGATCCTGTTGTGGTTTCAGAATGGTCCGTATCACATACCCCATTTCAATCGATCGAATCCTGGCAGAACAAGATAGGGTTGGCCGGAATTCACGTTTCTTCAAAGGTGAAAGAAAAGATGTTGCGAGAACTGAAAACCTGGGCAGAGAGCACATTTGAAGGACTGCACCAGCCACTCGAGTCAAAAGAATCATATGTGCTGGATGGTGTCCGGATCGAGTCCGCGAATCCCACCTTTCATTAACAACCGGAAAGGACATCCACAGATGAAAAGCAACCAATCGCTGTCTGAACTCGGCAAGACCTTAGCCCAAGGTTCCCTGAGCGATAGTCAGTTGCTCGAACAGACTGATCGCGAAGCTCCAATCAAGATTCTACCCGACACGTCGGTCGTCAAGATTGGTGGGCAAAGCATTATCGATCGTGGACGTGAGGCGGTCTTTCCGCTTATTAGCGAGATCGTCGAGAATCTCGGCTATCATAAGATGATTATTGGGACAGGAGCCGGAAGCCGAGCTCGCCATGCGTATAGTGTTGGTATAGATCTTGGGCTTCCAACCGGAGTACTTAGTGTTCTCGGCACGTTCGTCAGCATGCAAAATGCTCGGATGATTACCTACCTCCTTGCCAAGTATGGGATCCCCTTTGTCGAGCCAGTGCAGTTTGGGCAACTTCCCTTGTACCTTGCGGAGCGCGGGGCGGTGGTGTTCTTTGGCATGCCGCCGTATACGTTCTGGCAAG
Organism: Nitrospirales bacterium; assembly: GCA_029261305.1. Next base: position 26,025 of record JAJDBO010000407.1, on the reverse strand, counting down.
AAAACCCACCGGTCGGACGAATACCCCCTCATCGAACCGATACCGGGTCCTATTTGGTCAGTGAAGTGTTTGGAACCAAATCGATGATCTATGTGAAAGACGAAGATGGCCTCTATACCGCGGATCCGAAGAAGGATCGGAATGCGAAATTCATTGAGAAGGTGACGGTGGCCGAGTTGAAAGCCATGGACCTCAACGATATCGTCGTGGAGCGCCCGGTTCTTGATTTCATGGAGAACGCAAGAAATCGAAAATCCATTCAAATCATCAACGGCCTTGTAAGGGGCAATTTGACCAAAGCCCTCGAAGGCGAGATCGTCGGTACCCTGATCACAGCAGACGAAATATAAAGAGGAGATCACACACGCCATGACCACATCCTCTCGAAACCACGACCATCGACACCATCTTAATTCGGCATTGATGGGTGAGAGCTTACTCGATAAAACGCTCCAGCAATCCACCGAGAGCGAGGTGTTCCGCATGCTCCCGGATGCTCAGGTGATTAAAATCGGTGGGCGGTCGATTGTTGATGCAGGACGAGCCGTGACCTATCCGGTCGTTGAAGCCCTGGCGAATACCCTCAAATCGCAGAGGCTGATTATCGGGACAGGTGGTGGCGCGAGAAGCCGCCATGTCTTCTCGATTGGACTCAACTTGGGCATGCCCGCCGGTGTACTTTCCGAACTTGCGCAAGCCGACGCCCTCGGCAATGCTCACATTCTCGGAGCCTTATTAGCCCCTTATGGCGTCGTGGCCATTCCACCTGAAATCTTTGGCCATCTCTTACCTCTTTTCATCCGAACAGCCCCCGGAGTAATTTTCACCGGAGTTCCACCATACAGTTTGTGGGAACATCCTCCTGAAATTGGTCGAATCCCACCTCACGGGAGCGACGCAGGATGTTTTCTGTTGGCGGAATGCTTCGGCTGTAAAAATCTCACCCTGGTGAAGGATGTGGACGGGCTGTACGACAAAGATCCGAAAGCCAATCCTTCAGCGAATTTCATTCCAATAATTTCGTCTACTGAGCTCAAAGAGCGCAACTTCGACACCCTTCCTTTTGAACGCATTTTGCTTGATCTTCTTGATAACTCGAAGCTTGTTCGACAATTCCAAATCATCAACGGTCGAGACCCCGAGAAGATTGAGTCGGCTCTGAATGGAAATCATGTCGGAACGATCGTGTATGCCGACGAGTAAGGGAATCGCGCATGGTCAAAAAATTCATCCAGCATTGCTGACCATACAGAGTTCAAATGTTTTCAATTCCCCGTTCACTCCCTCTCACTGATGCGAGTGGTCTTCCCTGAAGTATCTATAGGAGTTTGGGCATGAAACTTTCACTAGTCCCATTCAACATCTCAATCGAGTCTGGCCCCTATTGTAAATTCTAAAACTCAATACTCATGACTAACCCCTTTGTCCTCTGACTACTTGGTCTTACGGGAAATTGCTCCACTTCAATGACAACCTTCATAGGAGAACATCACGCATGACCACTCTTCCTTCTTATCGCTATGACCACAACAATTTCGACTACATCGATCATATGATCTACGTCGGCAGTGAACACGGTGCCTACGATTTAATGAATGGGCAACTTCAACAACCGACCAATCCGCTTCCGACAGGAGGGTGGGCAATTCTCAACGTGGCTTGGGACCTCGATATCGAGTACAAATCCAGTGCATACAAAAACCCTCCCTATGGTGATTTAGTGAATCAACATCACAAAGTAGGGCTGGTTGACGGCACAGGCAATCTACCGTCAACCCTTGCTTCAGCCGTGCTGATGGTTTATCAGCTAGCCACGGCCCGGGAATATCTTTGCCCGAAGGATCAAAACACCTACCCGCCAGTTGAAAATATCCTTGTCCATTGTCATGAAGGTGACAGTCGTTCAGTGACAGTGGCAGCTCTTTATCTGAGCATCATCGATAATAAAAACTACCCATCCGTTCAGGATGCAGTCACGGCCATACTAAAAAAGCGAAATCTTACCCAAGCACCTCAGACTACTTACCTGATCAATTTAGCCAATGACGCCACGACAGTCGCTCTGATCAATGCAGGCATGGAGACTCAATACTTGAAGCCTTCAAGTCCATGTACTCTTCAATCATAAAAAAAATTGCTCGGTCTATCCCCACTATTTTGGACTAATTTGTACCCCCTATGTTGATTGCACAGAAGGAGTAACACGATGACGCCAGTCGAACGTAGTATCCGCGAGCAACTTGGAGTCCCTGAGAATGCGTCGAGCGTTCTCATACTGGGTATGGACGCCCATATGGATTGGGATTGGCTGAATACCTTCCAGACATTGGTGTTTGATGGCAACCAAAATTATGGAGATATCAATCGGGCTGTTCAGTTGATTATCAATCAGGCCTGGAAATTGATGATCGACAATCAAACGCAAGGCAAGGCGTATATGTATTCTATCTGTGAGATGGGGTTTGTGCGCGCAGCACTCGAACTGACTCCAGATCTTGTCACTCAGTTCGAAAAAGATAACCTGAAGGAGCAACTCTCAATTGAAGGGGGAGGGATCACGTCGCCTGACAATCTGTTGCCTCATGGAGAGGCCTTCATTCGAAACTATCTTGTTGGTCTGGCATGGCAACAGGCAACACTCGGACTTCCCTCTATATACGCCTACATCCCTGATGATTTTGGCCATGATGCCGAGTTGCCTGTGATGCTGGAGGCCATGGGCTTTATATGGGGGTTAGTTTCTCACGCTGCCCTGGCTCATGGGCTTCTTCACAAAAGACTCCACTAAGCGGCGGGCAAAGTCTTTGGCAACAGTTGGTAGCACATGGTGCTGACCTCTTCTGGCAGGGAAGCGATGGCTCTTCGGTGCAGGCTCATCTGCAACAATATGGCTATAGCCAGGGTAACGGGCTTAATGACTACTGCGAAGATCCTAAGTCCGCTATTGGAGAGCTCAAGACATTATTGGGGGAAAATCAGCCCTCATCTCCTTCTCCCTACGTGTATCTCCCATGTGGTAATGATTTTGCGTTGCCAATCCCATGTCTTCTCCAGATTGCTGAAGCCTGGAATCAACAAACCCCTGCACCACCTACTACCGTCGTTGTTGGCACTCAGGAACAGTACTTTAAGATGGTAAAAAGTTGGAGTGATACAAACCCGAGTGGACTTGTCCATCGAACGATGGATCCAACGCCTTACTGGACAGGCTTCTATGCCAGCCGACCAGAAAATAAGATTCTCCATCACGCGACGGTTCGTGCGCTCCTGGGAGCAGAAGTGTTCGGCATGATTGCCAATTTGCTGCAGGTCAACGACGCGCTTGCCTGGGCGCCTGTTGTCGCAACACGTCAGGAGGCGATTGCGCAAGGTTGGGAATCGTTGTTGCCAAGCACGCATCACGACTACATTACCGGCACCGCGGTTGATTCTGTTTACACGGAAGAGCAAGTTCCCTTGTTGCGTGCAGCTGAGAGCATTGCCGAGGGAGCACGTAGCACGGCGATGCAGGAGATCGCTCCCCTGATTGGAGCGAATCCCGGTTCAGGAGAGACGCCCGTTGCCGTCTTCAATCAACTTGGGTTTAGCACCACTGGTCTCGTTGAGATTCCAACACGACCCGGATTGAATGTGAAGGGTGTACGTTCTGGAAAAAATAGCGTTGGGCCAGTTCAAACCACGCATGATGGCAGACTACTCTTTCAGGCTTCAGCACCAAGCCTTGGCTACGACACATACTATCTCTCAGGCAAGGCTCCGGGGACCAGCAGTGCAGTCTCGGCGAAGATTTCATCCGACGGAAAGAGCGTGACGATGGCAAACTCGCACATGCAACTTGTGCTCTCAAAGGATCAAGGCTGGGGAATCACATCGCTTCAACCGATTGTGAATAACCAACCACAGCCCACCATGATCCCTTCGGGTGAAGCAGCAAACTATCTGACCTTTTACAAGGATCTCGGCAACATCTATAACTTTGGAAATGAGTTTAATCAAAACGGCTTCACGGTCGTGACGGGACAACTGACAGCAGGGAATGCGCAGGTCATCGAAAATGGCCCTCTTATGGTACGAGTGCAAGTACCGGTGACCTTCAGAGATGGGACATCGCAGGCTGAGTACACCATCGAGTATACGCTTGTTGCTGGAGAACCTCTTGTAGGCATGAGGGTGACTGGTTCCGTCCCCTTGCCGCCCGATCCGAACAATCCTCCATCTGGTAGTATTCCGTACGCCGTGACAGTTCGGTTCCCGTTTACAGAAAGCGGGGGAGCGATAGCCAAAGTTGATGGTGTCCTCCGCGGAACGCCGTATCATTGGTTCGATAAACTTCCCGAAGTGTATTGGCATGGACCAACCTTCCAGGCCACACATAACTTTGTGGTCCCCTCTTCTGGCGGAACCACACTCGGCGCACTCTATCATTCCGATATACCGGCTTGGGCCATTGATGATGATGGCGCGATGATTGGTTGCATCTTGCGAAACACACCTTCCGTCTACCCATGGCCCGAGGCTCCGGTAGGTCGCGGGGCAAACGGAGCCGATTTCTGGATTCACACACATCACTACGCTCTGCGTATTCCTCAGGGGCTTGAAGTCTCTCCGCCCTCTCTGCTTGGACTCTTCGAAGAATCATTCAGCTTCAAGACACCCCTAAGGGGCGCTTACATCAACGTGCCGACAGAGGGAGTGACTCCATCACGTCCAGTGAACGTCTCTTTCCCTACAAATTTCTCGCTGGCATCGGTAACAAGTGGCAATGCGATTCTCACTGTGGCCAAGGAGGGGCAGTACAACTCGAAGGCGATGATCTTGCGCCTCTACCAACCATCAAACACATCGCAATCAGTCACGGTATCATTAGATGACTATACCCAAGCCACACAGGACTTTTCACCAAAAGTTGTGCCGGTGACCGCACTCGAAGGGCCAATTAAGAACTCTCAGCCTTTCACGGTGACAAATGATCAAGTGACACTCACGGTGGAGCGAGCATTGACCACGTTGGAGGTGACACAGGGTACGACAGGAAACAAGGGGGAAAGGCCATGAAGCGACGCATCTTTGATCACGTGATCATTGTCATGTTCGAGAATGAGTATCGAGGTCTTGTTCTCGAAAACGAAAATCTGCAAAACGTTGTTGGGCAAGGTGTTAACATGACGAACTATTTCGGGACCTATCACCCCTCTCAGACCAACTACATTGCTTCTATCGCCGGGGAACAGTGTGGGTGGAGGAGTGCGTGGTCACAAGGTGACAGCCAAGTATGGCCGTTGTTTCAACAAAACACGATTGTTGACCTCTTAGAAGCAGCCGGAGTCGAGTGGAAAGCTTACATGGAAGATTTTCCGAATACCCAGTGGAACCCTCAATGGGCCACAACAGCATATTATGATGCAAGCTCCCCTCCTCCATCGGCGCCGCCGTTCAGCGCACCGCCACCACCACCGCCACAGCCAACACCTTCTAGCACTCATACCTATCAGCAAAAACATAATGCGTTTGCATCCTTCCTGAACAATCAATTCCAAGCAAGCCGTTGGCAGCGGATCGTCAGCCTGACGCAATTTTGGACGGATGTCGAAAATGGCACACTCCCTCCATACGCATGGATCACTCCCAATATGTGGAACGATGGGCATTGGCAAAGACCGACAGGCAACACACCCCATGACCGCTCGGTGCTGATAGATCAGATCTCGGACTGGTTGGGGAACAGAGATCAAGACAATGACACGTTCCTGTCTCGTCTGAAGTTTCCCGGACCGGCATCAAAGCTTCCACCCCGAACGCTCGTCGTGCTGACATTTGATGAGTCAGATTTTGAGGACACTGGCTATGAAGGTCCCAACCGAATCTATACGGTGCTACTCGGAGACGTCGTTCATGCCGGAACGCAGGAATCAGAACCCTACAATCACTACAGCCTCCTTCGTACGATTGAAGAAAATTTTTCTCTTGGCACCCTCGGAAAGAATGACGCAAGCTCGAATTGGTTTCGCTTCCTGTGGCATGAAGGCTTTAGCTGGGGGCCACCCGTATCCACACCAGCCACCACCAGCGGACCGATCGCCGCGGCAGCTTACGGAAGCACCCTGTTCCTGGTCACGCAAGACTCCGAGGGAAATCTTTCCTATCAAACAAACAATGGACACAGCTGGTCAGTGCCCACCCCGATTGGACAGAAAACTTCTGGAGCTGTCGCGCTCGCTCCCTGTGGCGATGCACTGCTGCTTGTCTTTCAGGATGCAGAGAGCCAACAGTTGCTGGGGCTCGCCTATACGGCGGGCGGTGGATGGGGAACATCACCGGTGTCACTTGGCCAGAAGACCGCCGGTCACATAACGATGACGGCCCTTCAAGGCGGTGGGGCCATGCTTGTGTACACAGAGGTCTCATCGGGTTCCAACTACCCAATGTCCTCTATATTGATTCATAATCCCGCATTCGAGGCGCAGGCACCACAACCTATCAACCAGTCAACTGACGGCTCTCTCGCACTCTCAACCCTTGGCTCAACCGTGTACTTGGTATACAGCCAAGCGGCTTCGGGCTCTAGCACACCATCACAGAGTTCGCAGATGCTGATGGCTTCATACGAGACAGCCTTCTTCAAGACCATTTCAGACAATGCTCCAAACGATACCGTCGCCTATGCCTGGTCGCCGCCGCCGACACAAATACCTCCCCCTCCTGGGAGTCAGTACGTTGTCGGTCAGGTCGGCCACAATACGGTCGATACGCCTCCATCAACTACCCCGACCCTCATTGCACCGGATAGCAGAATTGTCATGGCGGAACTTGATGGATGTATCCAGCTCATCACGAACTCGGCAACATCCACGTCCTTGATCACGGAGGTGTTTTCACTAAGCGGGATCATGACCTCCGGTTCTCCCACCGCACTCAAACCCTCCAGTAATGAGAGCAATGGGTACGGCACCCTCATGGAAGCTGGATGGGGGCCAGTTGAAAATATCGGGATAAGGTTTGAGGCCGCTCAGAAATGCCCATTAGCTACCGCGACATTTGATGGAAGGGTGTGTCTGTTCTTCACCAAACCAGGTTCTGAACAAATCGAGATGGGAATCGGCAAATATTGAAGCGTATAGTTCCATGTAGACGCTGGATTCGGTTTTATTCGAGAAGAGATTTGCACACCGTGGGGCGAAGAAAAAGGGTGGAGTCGTTTCTTTGGAGTAAAATAAAAACTTCCTCCCCCTTTAATCCACGTTAGTCAATCAACAGGCGATAAGCGGAAGCTAAAAAAAAGGAAAGAGATCATGAGTTATTTAAATTTTCCCCGATTACATTTTTCCGGCAAGTTCCAAGCAGCGCCCAGCACGATTAACAACATACCGAACAATTATAATACCAAGAATTATTATAGTGAAACCGGCAGCGGTACTAGCTTGGACAACTCTAACTATCCGATCAATCTGGCTGGTATCCCACTATTATGGAATCCTAATGGCAATGGAGTGTTCGATCTTATCGATTGCACCGTGAAGAAAGTTGTGTATGAAGATGGTACTAAATCCACAACAGACCCGATCGTTGGACAAAGCGTTGCCGCCGTCTATGTGAAAGCTCCTCCAAAAATCGTCGACTTAGACCCCGATCAACAAGGTGTATCAGAAATTTGGGGGTTGGAACTCCAAGTTGCCGGCCCCAGCGCCGCCAACCCTAATTCCATTCCCAGTTTAATAAGAGGTACCTTTGCGCCGGCGCCCTTTAATGACATGTGGAATCAAGCTCAACATGGACCTAGAGGTTCCGCCAGCTTTTCGGCAGTGTTTCAAGCGCAATTATCCGGCATCAATGTGGAAGCCCCTACCGGTGACAATTCGTCAAAATTTATCAACGATCTAAAAAATAAAAACCCGGCGGTGTTATCCATGAACTTCACGGTGAACGCTCATAATAACTACCCGCATATCTATAGTTTTAATAGCGCAACCATTACCGCGATGAATGAGCAAGGCGTACCCGTAAGCGTGACGAAAAAGTTATTGCCTCTCACCGAGGCGATTCAGGGTGGGCCATCGAAAGGAGATCTGCCGACCGAGTCTTTTGTCAATCTCATGCTCGGCCAAGTCCTCGAAAAATCGGAAGTTACCCAGTATGGACCAACTATCCTCGCGGCCTCAAAACAAGCTTATAAATCCCCCAATGGCCCCCCCGAGGGTGTGAAAAATCCCTTTACTCATGGAGACATCGTTGGCGTGATCGGCTTAAGCGAAGCCAGCGCTCCGACCTACGCTGTGCCTTCCAGAATGATGGCGCCCTATGAGCAAAATTCATCGGTCTATTATGCCCCTTTTGATGTCAGTTCTAATACCGTGACCGTCAACTTGGGCAATTCTTTGCCAACCATTACGCCTGGACCTTCGGCCTACCACGATATCTTAGGCGATTTAAGCCTCGTGTATTTTGACGTTCCCGAAGGCGATGCCTTTACCATAGACAACGCCGTTCCTCTCACTGGAATCCCATATCAGGGCTCCATTTTTAAGACCGAAGACTCTGGGTTCTTTCCGTATACTCTCAAAGCTGGCGAGGCGGAGAACGTCGCGACAAAACCTTTAGGCATTGTTAGCCAGGTTAAGAACGACCCGCCAACGATATTGTTAGCCGAAAATAAAGACGGGTATTTTATGCGCGCCGATCGGTTTGTTTACCGAATGAATCCAGGCCTGGGCATACCGGATCCGTTCCCAGGTCAGCCCACGGGCGACAATGCGCAAATTCATATTCATGTAATGAGATTTGGCCAAAAGCCAAAAACGCCCGTCGAAATCACCCTAACTCGTACTGCGGGTTTTCCGGAGTCTGCGCTGGGAATTGGGCCTCAATATGCCGGAACGTATAATGAAACCACCGTGGATGGGGTGGCTACTTTTAATATTACAGCATTCAATCCCGGCAATCCCCGGCACTTTATCGATGGCCAGGTTTACTTCCTCGATTATGAATTCACTAATATACAAGGCTACATAAAAAGCTCAAGCGACATTATCAGCATTCATGTTTATCAACAATTACTCAAGGGAAAAGAAGTGGACTTCATCCCAACCTGGGATGGTGAAATCCGCGATATTTTAGTTCAATACGGCTGGCTCTACCCCATCATGTCGCGTTTTGGACTGCTACGCTACGAATCGGTGGTGCTGAACAAAGACCAAATTAAAATGGTGTTAACAAAACCCATAGAAGACGCCCTGCATATGCCCGTTACTCGCGACTTGTCCCATGATAAATTGCAATTGATTCTCACCTGGATGGAGAAGGGAACGCCCAGGGCTCAGATGGATATTGTTAACACTAATGGCAACAATTAATGCTTACCAGCTCTGGTGATAAAGGAGGGATAATGAACAACCTACGGAACCTTCGATTTAACCCGGCAACAAAAAGTCTATCATTCGCTGTTTTTTGGCTATTGTGTATTTCGGTTTCCCCGGTCAGCGCGGCGACATCTGGGAACGCTACCGTTGATTGTCCATTTAACCTTGAATGGATGAGCAAACCTGAATTGCCTCAAAAGGTGGTGCTTCCAAACTCAGGGACGCCAGCCAAAGACAATTGCCGTTTCCAGCAGTTTATGTGGCAATCGTTCAGCTACCTTGTCAGCCCAAGCGCTGAGAATAAAAACATCCCGAATTTTCAAAACTGGATGCCAAGTTATGGCATATTTGTGGGAGCAAAACAAAAACCGGCTCCTTGGGGCACAACCGTCACGCCCGAGTATTGCGAGGCGAAAGCCAAAGACGGCTTTGTCTATTCTGATTTTACTCTGCAGGCTGGTTCGGAACAGCCGTTAATCGATCAGCAAAACCAATTTGTTTACTACGGCGTTTCGGTAAACCAATCTGCATACGATTTTATCACCCAGTGCGACTTGTATAGATCGCAATGCGCGTTAACCCTAGCCCCAGACCTGCTCAATGAAGGAAAAATTGTCAATATTCCCCTGCTGTATCCGAACCTGGCTTTTCCGGTGGGAGCAGTCGAATTAAAAACTTCCTGGAAAATACTGACTCAAAGTGAAATAAAGGGGGGAACATTTTTTGTTCGCCAAGGGTATGTGCGCCCTCCCAATACGTCAAAATCCACATCTCAGTGCCAAAGCCATCAGTTGGGTCTTGTGGGGATGCATATTGTTAGTAAAACTCCCAACCATCCCGAATTTATTTGGGGGACGTTCGAGCATAGAAATAATGTGCCCGACTGTACGAACTTGGACGCCAAACCCAAACACGGAGAGTGGACGTTTATCAGTAAAGAATGCGCCACGACAGACAACAATTGTAATTTAAACAATTATCGAGGGAAAAAATCTCCGTCTGAAATCTGTCGCGAACATCCCTGGGGCGATCCCGTTCAAGGTATTTTTCCGAATAATTTGAATTGTAATTCTTCTCCGCAACCAAACTACATCTGTAAAGAGAACGTTCAGAAAAACGTTATTGCGCCCAGTACGGCCACTTTGATCGCCATTAACCAAAGCGCCGACCAAGTGTTAAGGGGCACCAAGCAATTTTCGCTATGGGCGAACTATGAGCTGACGGGCAATATTTGGACTGTCGCCGGCTTGCCGCCCAACTTGCAAATTCAAGCCGGGTCCCTCTCCTCGGCCAATACGTCGATGGAAACCTATGTGCAAAATGGCGAGGCTGGAGTGACCAACCCCAATAGTTGTTTTAGTTGTCATAACCTCAGTGGAAAAACACAAAACAACACACCCGTCACCTTGCCTCCTGCAGGGATCAGTCACATCTTCAATTTGATGCAAACCGACACAGGTGGTTGCGAAAGTGGAGAACTGCCGAAGGCTTGCAGTATCTATTTTAATCACTAGGCGTCTCTTCAATTTCATGGGGCAGAAAACTAGCTGTGACGTTGATGGCGAACGACCGAAAGCTTGTACAATTTCCGTCCATACACAAGCGCTAAACGGAAGTTTGTAAAAAAAGGAAAGAGATAATGAGTTATTTAAAATTTCCCCGATTGCATTTTTCCGGTAAGTTCCAAGCGGCGCCCAGCACGGTGAACAACACGCCAAATAATTATAATACCAATAACTTTTATGGAACGACCGCCCCTGGCGATACTCGCCTGGACCATTCCAGCAATCCCATACAACTGAAAGATGTAGAGCTCTACTGGAATCCTAATGGCAATGGCATTTTCGACCTTATCGATTGTACCGTGACGAAAGTCATGTATGAAGACGGTACCGAATCCATCACAGATCCAATCGTTGGACAGAGCGTTGCCGCCGTCTATGCGAAGGCTCCTCCTAAAATTGTTGATTTAGATCCTATGCAGCAAAATGTATCCGAAGTGTGGGGATTGGACATTCAAATTGCCGGAACCAGCGCCGCCCAACCTCATTCTATTCCCAGTTTTATCAGAGGCACTTTTGCGCCGACACCCTTTACGGGAATTTGGGTTCAGTCTCAAAATGGACCGAGGAGTTCCGCCAGCGGTTCGGCAGTATATCAAGCGCAGTTAACCAACGTTGACGTGGAAACTTCTACCGAAAAGTCGTCAAAATTTATCAACGATCTAAAAAATAACAACCCCACAGCTTTATCAATGAACGTAACCGTTAACGCACATAATAACTCTCCGCAAATCTATAGTTTTAACCGTGGAACGATCGGCGTCATGCTTGAGCAAGGAGTACCCCTCAACGTAACTAATAAGTTAGGACCGCTAACCGAAGCTATTCAGAACGTTGGGAGTCCAAAGGGAGATATCCCGACCGAGTCTTTTGTCAATCACATGCTGAGTCAATTACTCGAAAAACCGGAAGCGACCCAGTATGGACCGACCATCCTCGCGGCATCAAAACAAGAGTATTCTCCCAGTGGTCCGAACCCCTTTACCCATGGGGATATTGTGGGCGTTATCGGATTGGGCGAAGCCCAAGCGCTCACCTACGTTGTGCCTTCCAGAATGATGGCGCCCTATGAACAAAATCCATTGGCCTTTTTTGCGCCGTTTGAAGTCAGTTCCAATACCGTGACAGTCAACTTAGGCAATTCCTTGGCAACAAGTTTGCCTGGACCTTTGGCCTACGAAGAAAAACTGGGCGTATTAAGCCTCGTATATTTTGACGTTCCCGAGGGGGAACCTGTGAGCCTAGACCAAGCGAAGATTTTAGCCACTATCCCATATCAAGGCTCTGACTTTAAGACCATAAACTCCGGGTTCTTTACGTATGCCCCGAAAGAGGGCGAGGCTGAGAAAGTGGGCAGTAAGCCTTTAGGCATTATCAGCGAGGTGAGCGGCACGCAAAAAACATTGTTGCTCGCGGAAAATAAAGACGGGTATTTTATGCGCGCCGACAGGTTTGTGTACCGGATGAATCCAGGGATGACGACCATACAGGACCCGCCTCCGGGTCACCCCACCGGAGCAACCGCCGACATTCATATTTATGTGACGAAATTTGGCCAAAAGCCTACGACGCCCGTTGAGATCACATTGACAAGCCTCTCTCCTCAAAAAGCCACCAATTACTCTGCTAATACCGTAGGCCAAGGCGGCACTCTTGGCACCGCGAATTTAGCCGTTCCGGAGTCCGCGCTTGGAATTGGGCCTCAATATGCAACAACTTATAAAGCCACGACCGTGGATGGGGTGGCGACTTTCAATATTACAGCCTTTAACCCCGGTAATCCCCGAGGTTATATCGACGGCCAGATTTACTTCCTCGATTATGAATTTACGAATATTCAAAACTACATCAAAGACAAAGACGATTTAATCAGCATTCAAGTGTATCAACAGTTATTGAATGGAAAGGGATTGGGTTATATACCAACCTGGGACGGCGAAATTCGCGATATTTTAGCTCAATACGGCAAGCTCTATCCCATCATGTCACGCTTTGGACTACAGAATTACGAATCGGTTGTCATGAATAAAGTACAAATAAAAAACGTGTTAAAACAACCCATAGAAGCTCCATTACACATGCCCGTTACTCGCGACCTGTCCCATGATAAATTACAACTGATCCTCACCTGGATGGACAAAAACACGCCCAGAACCCAGGCGGATATCGCTAAAGCAAACGGTAACAAATAACGATTGTCGGCGCTGGTCGTTTACAGTCGATGCCTTAGTATTTTAGGGGTACGGTACGCTTAACCTTTTATAATGGTTGGTGCGAAAAAACCCCAGATCAATTACGGATGGAAGCCCTATTGGAGCCTGGCCTGTCGCTACCCATGGTAGTTTTTCCATTCCTGGTTTCCAAGTCAACGATATTCGCAACTCCACCGGTAGTCCGCGTGGCTTGGCCACTCTGCTAGGACCTCCAACCCGTGATACGATTTGGTTCTGGAATAAGGATGAAGCGCTGTCGGATTAACTTCAACAGATGCTTAGTCGAGAGTGCCACTGGTCAAATCAATTGCGGGAATGGGCGAATGTGCCTCCAATAGATTTTCCCGAAGTCCCCAGGACCACGGGCAAAGGACTCGCCAATTGGAGCAACAGCCTATTCGCCGCGACAGAAATGGAAAGTTTGTTTCGGTTGTTTCAAAACACCCCCATGCAACGGGTAAGGATCTTCCAAAAAGCGCGTTCTGGCATTGCAGTCGGGAGGGGCTGCGTTCTCGAGAGCCGGGGGTAGCCATATTTGCTGCTCCCAAAGCACACAGCCTGATCCTTGAACTTGCCGCTCGTGGGTGGGTGATATGCTGTACCGGGCTTTCTTATATGGAAGAGATCGTGCCCCTGCGTGATACATTTCTCTCCGGGTTGCCCATCCGATTGTTGCAGGTCAGTTTTAACTGGAAACCCTCGTTTGATCCGATCAAAGTGATCCTAAAGCAGCATAAAACTGCCCGTGCTCGGCTGGGAAAATCTGGCTATACGCTTTCAGGCAAGGCAGAAACGCAACTCAGAGATCATCATTCCCGCAGATTGAGTACGATCTCTGCGTATATTCTTGGCGGGAAACTCAATCCCTCTTTTCAATTGCTCGAGTATTAAATAAAGGAATATCACAACATCCACACAAAATAATTTCCCGAGATCCAAAGTCCGGAGGGCCACGTGGTGACCATTGAGGGAGGGGATTACGATTGGTTTCGCGGTAGCGGCTATCTCGGGCTCTACGGCCATCCGGAAATCCTCGCAGCGTCGACCGAGGCGACACTGAAATATGGTTTAAAAACCCGAGTCAAAAAGGAGATCGGTTGTCATCCGGTGGTACATGACCTAGAGCGGAACGCAATAGAATTTTTCGGAAGCCAAGCCGTGGTGTTTTTCAATTCCTGATTTTCTGGCAACGGCATTCTGGTGGCAGCCTGGAAAAATACTTTTGACCGAGTGTTGATTGATGAGTTTGCTCTTCCAAGCTTGGTCGATGCTGCTGCTCTATCTGGGAAACCAGTGACGAGCTTTATGCACCGTACCCCGGCGGATCTGGCAAAAAAAATGTAGCAATTGACCAAAGGGGAAAGCCCCCTTGTTATGACCGACTGCATTTTTCCCGCATCGGGAGAACTGGCTCCGGTTACCGACTACTATGAGTTGCTCCAAAACCAAAAAGGAAGTCGTCTGCTTCTTGACGACGCCCACGGAAGCGGCGTCCTGGGAGAGAGAGGACGGGGCGCTCTTGAGTATTTCGAGATCAAAGATCCTATGGTCGCAGCGAGCTTAACCCTAAGAAAGGCCTTCGGCAGTTTTGGCGAGATCATTCCTTGTACGTCTGTCTTGAAAACAGCCATTGAGCGAAACTCGGAAGTGACACGCGGTGCATCGGTTCCTCCACTCGGGATTTTGGCAGCGTCAGCCAAGACTTTTCAATTATTGAACCAGGATCGAAGTATTTTAACCCGACTAAAGGCCAATATCTGCAAGGTAGGATTGGGCTTGAGTGACGCTGGTTGGGATATTCACCCGACAAGCCCGTCTCCCCTCCTGCGCATCGAATCAGATGTTCCTGGTTACCTGTCGTCATTGGCGAACCATCTGTTCCACGACGAGAAAATCTGCCTAAATTTGTGCGACCAGGGGTATCCCGGCATTCCGCCGGGAGGCTGCCTGCTTTTCAGTATCTTCGCCAATCATTCTGATTCACAACTCGATCACCTTTTTAGGTACCGGGGACAAATCGTTGAAGGGCAAGAGTAAGAATAAAAGCGGCAATTGCAATAAGACCTGAACCTTGGCTGCCCCACTTCAGGATGAAGATCGCATCGAGTAGAGAAATCCCGGCAATAAGGGTGACGACTGCACGGCTAATATCACCAGGTTGACGTCGCCGGATCAGCCACAGAGCTGAGATTGCGACTCCTAGCAACCCACACCAGACAGCAGCGGTTAGCACGTCTTCTAAAGCATATGGGAAGCAGTAGACAAAGGGCAAAGCCAGAAAACCAAGTGGCCAAAGGTTCGTCACGCGATCTAGAGTTTCTTGTTTGGCAATATACGTGAGACCAATGAGCCAACTTAGTAATACAAATCCCCCAAAAAGCACTTCCGGTGATGGGTGAGTTGAGATGGCTAATGCCGCAGTGATGTAGACCATCATTCGGCAAGCCCCCATGGTGAGCGGACTTAAAGGATTTTTTTTGTGATGCCAATCGTAGAAAACTATCAACCCACAAAGAATCAAACCAGCGACTACTGGCCAAGCGCCTGTTCCATTTTGGGTCAAGTAGCCGATCCCGACAAGGATCAATAGACCACTGGCTAACATGAACCCACCTAAGCGATAGACTGTCTTTGCGGTGACTTCCTTACTAGGGATTGGACGGGTTGGACGCTCTAAAGCGTCAAGCTCTGAATCGAAGGCATCGTTGAGAAACATGCCGGCGATATAGAATAAAGACAATGCGAGAATGAGAGGTACAATACGGGGGTCCCAGGTAGAACCTCCGCTTAGCGCGACACCGGCTAAAATGTTTGACCACACGGTGGGAAGATTGGAAACCCGCCCTAGCCTCAGGGCCACTGACACGTTCATGATTGTAACTGGCCTTGCACCCATTCGAGTTCTCGGCATATGTCGTGAACAACATCGCCGCTTTGGTATACCTGTGGCGTCACTCCCCAAGTGTACGTCTCGACTTCCAAATGGGAAGAAACAGGTTGCTTCAGATGTAGTCCAAGAATTTCTCGAATGAACCGTTGTGTTGAACGGAATTCACCAAGGTCAGCCATGAAAATCGGAACATGGAAATGGATACGCCACTCTCGGTCACCATTAGAATGGTCAAATGCTGTCATGGCCTTGTCTAGGTCAAGGTAGCGCACGAGATTAGGCCCCCTACGCTCGACAACCTGATGCAGATAAACGTGATCGTCGAATTGACGAAGCGATTGAACCTTCTCTGGTGTGACGACGGGCAACAGTAAACCCGCGCTGATTTGCATCTTGAAAATTTGAATACCGGCATCGCGGAAGGCCTCAATACAAGAAGAGGAATCTTCATACTCGACAGCTGCATGACAAAGGTCAAGACAGACACCTACGTGACTCCGCAAAGCAGTTTCCGCCGCGGAGACAGTCATACCCATATGTGAGGCAAAACGTTGGATACTGGATGAGGAAAAAAGATGATCGCGAAAGAATGTAATTGTCTCGTCCACGGTCTCGAGAAAGCAGCATGGTTCTGGTTCCAAAGCTAAAGAGATGGTCTTTCCAGTCTTGGTTTTGAGCTCCGCACAATAGATCGCGGCTTCAATAAACAACAATGTCATCTGTTCGATGTCTGCGTTGCTATTAATCTCTGGCTTGAAGGCGCCAGGTACCGTCGAAATACTCCCTGTCATTGTCGCATCTGCGGGAAGCAGGGCTGCCAAAATGTCGGCGAGCACTTTCGTGTAACGCAGTCGTTCTTCAGCACGCCAATCAGGAAGATACACGTTCTCCTTCACTGGGGTCCCATGAAATTTACCATAGGGGAACCCGTTTATCGTAAAGATGTAAAGATTATGAGCGGTAAGAAAGTTTCTAAACTCCTTAAGGTTTTCGGGAGTGTTCAATTCATCCGCGGCCGCAGCCGAAAGCCGAAGCCCCACACCAAATGATTGAGTAGGCGCCAAACGTTCTTTCACAGCAAGCACGTATTTTTCAATATTCTGACGGATTTCACTCCACGTCTCTCCAGGGTGAATATTGGTGCAGTAGGTCAAGTGGACCTCTTTGGAATCCACTACTCTCATGATCTTCGGTCCCGGTCTTCAAGCCAGTGGATGACCGTTTCTATCTCTTTGAGATCTATGTCATGTACTTCTACTTTTCTCCCAATATCTGTAAGAAGCGTAATGGAAAGGTCTCCACCGAGGTGTTCACGAAACTCTCGGATACCTTCGATGAGTCGTAATTTCCCATTACCGTCTGTGTCGCGCATAACTGGATGCCAGAGTCGAAATCCCAAATTTTCTAAAAGGTGGCAAATACGGGCTTCTGTCCCTTTCGGAAGAAGACCAATTTGTGATGCATATCGCGAGTCAATTGCTATGCCTATGGCAACGGCCTCTCCGTGTCGGAGTTCATGTTGGGTCAATGACTCCAACTTATGGGCCGACCAGTGGCCATAATCCAGTGGTCGTGCGTTTCCCGTCTCGAAAGGGTCACCGCTGTGAACAATATGATTCATATGGAGTTCAGCACAGTGGCGGATCATATATGATGTGACGTTGAAGTCGAATTCATTGAGAGCCTGAACCTGACTTTCTAGCCATTCCAAAAAGTCACGGTCCTTGATCAGAGCCACTTTCACAGCTTCTGCAATGCCCGCACGGCGGTCCCTACACGAGAGAGTATTCAGAAACTGAAAGTCATTGATCACTGCGAACGGGGGTGCGAACGCGCCAATAAAATTCTTTGAATCAAAGAAATTCACTCCAGTCTTGATTCCAATTCCTGAGTCATTCTGTGCTAAAACTGTCGTGGGCAATCGAACAAGGCGAATACCGCGATGAGTGGTGGCCACTCCATAACCCACAGTGTCAAGGACGGCTCCCCCTCCTATCGCCAAGACGAAGGAATGTCGATCAACGCCTAACTCGAATAGCTGACGATACACCATTTGAAGAATATCGGGATCGTTTTTGGATTCCTCACCACCTGGCACCTTAATCAGGCTTGTCGATAGACGAAGATGTTGTTTGTGCTCATCAATGTACCCTTTGATCTCTTGTTCCAAATTGGGCCAAAGCGCCATGACCCCATCGTCCACAAAAACAGTCAGGCAATGTTGGCGAGAGGGTTCTTTTTGAGCCAAGGTACGAACAAGCAATGGATTTTGTGGATCGAAGACTTTATTCGTAAAGGATACTTGGTACTGGAAGGGAATGGAAAAACGGGCTTCCACATTTTCTGAAATCCTTTCAGCGGGAACACTTTCCTTCTTCATTCCCCGTTCACCAAAGGAAAAAGCCTCTAGAACGTTTCCTCTGAAAAACATGACACTGGTCATGACAATCGCAAAGCCAGGAACAAGAATCGCTCCAGCCAGCGCCATCAAAAGAGAGTTGGTTTCATAGGCAAATGCGCCAATACCCGAATACACTAGAGAAATCCCGAGGTTCCCAAGTCCTGTCACGATAAAAAATATCCGTGGAGAAACCTGAGTCAATCCCGCCGAGATCACCGATGCTTCAGCAAGAACAGGAACTGCACGGGTGACAATGAGAACGATCGCGCCATACTGATGTCCAAGTCGTTTTGCCTTTTCAAGCTCTTGCTCTCCAACTAGATAGTGGGCGACAGGAGTGCCCATTGTCGTGCCAAGCCAATAGCCAAGAACGCACCCAAGCGACATCCCCACCCAACAGGTTACCGTCCCAGCGGCAAACCCTAGGAGGGTTCCAGCAGCCGTGCTCGCAATACTCGAAGGAATAGGAAGAACTAAGTCCGAAGCCAAAAGAATCGCGAGAAACCCTGCAAGCCAAATGGGATCTTGGTTGGTTGCTAAAGTGTCGTGGAATACTCTGGCAATGGTTTCTTCAAAAATGATGAACGGAATAAGAATTAAAAGAAAAAGGCTGAACAAAAGTCCGAGCCATCTCTGTATCGCTAGCATCGGTAGTTTTTCATTTCCCTATGTAAGGTGCTCATTTTCCAGCTTCCATCTTTTTCAGAATTCAAGGATGGTATTGGATGACAAAAACAATTAACGAAATCAAGGTAACCCTTCCATACAAGTCGTCAGTCGAAAATATGTTGAAGGATAATCGATTTGACTTGTGTGGCGGATATAGAACCCTGAGGGATCACACTTGGTTCAGAGGATATGAGAAGCGGCCCAGCTTCAGGTTTGTCTGTGACGCGTCCATGCGATCCCTGAGGTAAGGAAGCATCTAATCCAATGACATCCATTAAGGTTCGAAACCCTAGTTGTTTTTTCAATAGTCGCGTCCCGATCTCAAGCCTTGGAAACTTTAAGGCAGGATCGAGAAACAGTTCTACCGGGTCATAGCCAGGCTTGCGATGGATATCTACCGTTCGAGCAAAATCAGGCGCCCGATCATCCTCTAACCAATAGTAATAGGTAAACCACCGATCCGCTTTGCTGATGGCCACTAATTCCCCTGCTCGAGCGTGATTGAGCCCGTATTGTCGTTGACCTTCTTCGTCTAAGACAGAGTCCACTCCATCTAGGCTTTCTAACAGATCCTTGACCTCTTGAACGCGATCGGGCGATTGAACATACACGTGAGCGACTTGGTGATCTGCCACCGCAAAGGCTTTCGATGCTCCGCAGTCAAGTAATTCATGGCCTAATTCCTCTCGCACATGAAGGAGACCGGCTTGTCGCAATGCGCGGTTAATATGGACCGGACCATTGACTTTCGTCACCCCATATTCAGACAAGACAACTATTTTAGTTCCATCAGCTTGAACGCGATTAATAATTTCACCACACAAGGCATCAACGTCCCGAAGATCTTGTTGAAGGTCGACATGATAAGGCCCAAGGCGTTGCAGGTTGTAATCCAGAAGCGGTAAGTAGACGAAGGTAAGAGTCGGCTTACATTTGTTGTAGATGTAAAGCGTGCAGTCTGCAATCCACCGGCTGGATACAAGGTCTGCGGTTGGGCCCCAAAAACGAAAAAGAGGGAATGCCCCAAACTTTGCGTTAAGCTCATCTCGAAGTGCCGCTGGTTGTGTATAAACATCCGGAATCTTTCGTCCATCCACTGGATACATGGGGCGCGGAGTCACTGTATAGTCGGCTGATGAATACATGTTGTACCACCAGAAAAGCTTGGCGCAGGTAAAAGCAGGGTTGATACGACGCGCAGCGTCCCAGATTTTTTCACCTGCTACCAATCGATTGGATTGCCGCCAAAACCAGACTTCACTGAGATCCCGATAATACCAGCCATTTCCAACGATGCCATGCTCGCTAGGGAGAAGGCCCGTCGTCATGGTTGCTTGCACGGAACAGGTAACAGCAGGCGTGACCGTCTGTAGATGATGTAGTCCGCCCTCTTTGATTCGCTTGTTTAAATTTGGGGTGTGAGGACCAAGGAGATCTTGCGTGAGCCCCACGACATTTAGCACAACCGTAGGACTCATTTTCTTCAAGTTATTTTGGGACAATTGGCTCCTGACCTCGAAGGACAGAATTGCCTTCCCATAGCTGTCGCTGGTCAATAGATTGATCCTGGTCAAGTGTACTGAAGTCGAGACGGCCGCTCTGTCCGAAAAATTCCACCGGATTCTTCCAGACAATAGTTTGTATTGTTTCTTGAGGAATATTCACTTCCTTCATAGCTTTGACCGTCTTGGGTACTTTTAGCGGATCACTTACTCCCCAATCTGCGGCGCTGTTGATCAGAATTCTCTCACCACCGTAACGTTGGACCAACGCCACCATTCGAGCTTCATCCATTTTCGAATGAGGATAAATGGAATGACCTGCCCAGCATCCAGTGTCAAGCACCATGGGGAGGGTCTCCTCGGTGTTGTGGTCAATGAGGACCCGCTCCTCAGCGATCCCGACGTCCCGAACCAGAGCGAGACTGCGTTCGGTCCCACGTTTCTTGTCACGGTGAGGGGTGTGAATCAATACCGGCAGGTCAAATTCCATGGCCAAACTCATTTGCGCCAGGAAACAGCGTTCTTCTGCATCGGTCTGATCATCGAACCCAATCTCACCAACTGCCACCACGTTGTCTTTTTCCAGATAGCGGGGAAGGAGTTCGAGGACACCCTGTGCTACAGTCGGATTATTGGCTTCCTTTGGATTGAGCGCTAACGTACAGAAATGGGTGATGCCAAATTGGCTAGCCCGAAATCGTTCCCATCCGAGAAGAGAAAGAAAATAATCTTCGAACGTTCCCACATGGGTCCTAGGCTGCCCTACCCAAAACGCAGGTTCGACGATGGCGACAATACCTTCTTTGGCCATCTCTTCATAGTCACGAGTGGTCCTCGAGGTCATATGAATATGGGGATCAAACATGTTCATCGTTAGAGTTTCCCGTTAGGAGTAATTAAAGTAATATCGTGAGGCACCAAACGCCCTGCTGCGAGTCTCTCGCTCGCATAGTCCTCGACCATCCGGACGAGGTCAGGTGTAATGCGTGTCTGTAACCCAACCAATCTAGAAAGAGAAGTACCAATGAAAAGGGCCTTGA
Organism: Nitrospirales bacterium; assembly: GCA_029261305.1. Next base: position 4,395 of record JAJDBO010000407.1, on the reverse strand, counting down.
TAACCATTTGGCTGAAATGCAAATCCGAGAAATAGTGAAAAGGGTACGGGTTCTCACAGGCAATAGCTTCAAAGACCGTCGGGACATTTATTCGACAGGCTTCGACCGCAGTCGAAAGAAAACGGGCAGGATCGGGAAGAACCGATAATGCACGTAGCAACGCCTTTCGTTCGTGGTTGTCACCACGTTGATAGACGCCGTGCACAAAGTTAGGGTGAGCCTCCTCAGGGAGGGATTCCGTTGCTCGCAAAAGCAACGCGGCTCGTCCGACTTCTTCCATTGTTGAACCCTTTAAAACAGAGAGCTCTCCGTTCTCAAAGTTTGGTACCTCCGTGGACTCTCGTTCAACAACTGGCTTACCAAGGCGGCGTCGGGCTCCAGAATAGGCTGTGGCGAAAAGACTGGCGTCGAAGGGTGTCCCCAGTTTGGAGTAAACATCGTACAGCCATTCCCGTCCAGAGGCCGCGCAATAACATCCCACCAACTCAATACAGTATCTAGACTTGGTTTGGGATGTCATAAGAAAGCTCACAACAAAGTGGCGGCATCCTGTAAGAGGTCTTGGAGGTCAGAGGGAAGAAGGTCGCGTTCATCTATAAAAGCAATTCCTATGACCGCACGAACCTCACCACTGTCATGGTACACAGGCAATGCCACCGCGGCACGAGCGTCGACCGCCTTAGCTCCAGGACCAACATCACCCGATTCATCTGTTTTTAGGTTACACGTTTGTACCGGCTCTTTTCGTTCCCACGCAAGCCCCGCCATGCCTTTGCCGCATGGAATCTTCGCCGTGAGCTCCTGCACCTTGAGAGGAATATTTATTGCTGTGGCAAGTTCCAGGATGTCTCCCTGCCGGATATGAACGGTACCCGCCACTCCTTCATGCCTGGCCAGAAAGTCGGAAAGCCATTTTTTTGTATTGTTTTCTTGAGTCACATAAATACCTGCTGAGAATGTTGAAAAAAGTCGCCAGCAGAGGTCTCCGAGGGCGAGCCCTTCAACAACACCCTTGAATGGTCTACTGATTAACATTGACGTATTGGAAAGGCGTCCCACAGTGAAAACCGGATTTGTTCGGAAACGGCATGGAGCAAAGGCGTTCGCCGATCAGGGTAAGATCGAACATCAACCCAATGGTGTTCGTCAAATAACCCGGCTCGCCGTTGAACGTACGGTGCAAGCCGTTCAAGAGTTTGCCATAGCTGAAGTTGAACTGATCGGCCTGACGGCGCGCCTCGGTACCCGCAAGGATATCTTCGGCCTTGGTATTTGGAAAAAGCGGCTGGACTCCGTTCTTGTTGAAGGGAATGACGTCGCCGGTGAACGAAAATCCCTGCTTCACGCTTCGGTCTCTACGCAGACGCCTGCCCATGTAAAGCTCACTGAACCGGTAATAGTGGGCGTATCGGCAATCCTGGTCGAGGGGCGATTTCGACGTGCCTTCGCCCTGCTCGACAATGACATTTATCGCTCGTATCGCATCATCGCTCGTATGAATCTCAAACAAATCCGACTCGTCGAATGCCGACGAGGTGACTTGCTTAGCCGGGTTGCCAGGAAGTTTATCGATCCCAAGTTCATTGATCTTTTTGATCAGATGGTCGTAAAACTCACCAATAGTCTTGAACTCCGGCGTGGCTTCGAGCATTGTGGCCTCGGCAATCAAAGGAAAATCCAGGGGATGTTCAGGCTCCTCAATCGCCATGAAGGTGTCATGCACGACGTCTTTCGAATAGGCAGCCAATCCCACAATCAGGTTTCCGCCAATGTGCAAGGGCAAGGGGCCTGGATACTTGGGGACAAACTCGGGAGTATTGATCGCTGGCGAACCGTCGAACGCGTTTAAGATATTGCAGGCGATCGTCATATGCAGCATTTCCTCTACGACGACCGAGTGTATGATCTCGCGGATCTCTTTGTTTTTTCCGGTATCCAGGGAAAACATCGCCGTCAGGTAGGGCGGTAACGTGGAATGCTCGAGCTGAATGGCGTTTTGCAGCGGCTTGTGCAGATCGCTCAGGGATTTCGCCGCATCAACCTCCCCGACAATCTCTGGCCTGATCTTTAGCATGGTTCGCTTCCCTAACCTTCCCTCGTAAGCTCAGTCCTCGAACTTCAAATCAGCTGGCGAAAACTCAGGTATCGGGAGGATGTCCATCACGCCACCCTTTGAAAGGGTCTCCTGTTTGAGAACCTCGACCTCCTCGATTCCCATGGGCGTGACTGCCTCTGAAACGGGTTGGGCCACTCTTGGTGCACTACGTATCCCTTCCATTTCCTCCTCTGGGAGCGCGTCGTCGACCGATGGATTGCGCAACCATTTTACCAGGGCAGCACGTTTGTTCTCCGATAAATCGCGCGTCACCGGCATGTACATCGGATCGTCCTCTTTAAGCGAAAACGCATAGACAAGGAGGTCCTTTCGTTCGAGTATGGCGTCGCGATCCCCCATGTTCACAATGTGCTTGCTCATGATGGGGTACAGATTGCCGAACTGCCTCCAGATCGGTCCAACATCATTCCATGTCGGAGCATCTGGGACCTTGTATTCATCGAACAGCAAAATAAAAATCCAATCGCGACTGTACCCAGCTAACCGCCCGTTTGAATTTGTCAACTCAAAGCCAATGTTGTACATCTGCCCGTCGATGTACCCGCGAGGCGAATTCAGATCTTTTCCCAAAACGTCTATCGTATATTTACCCAGGCTGTCAGTCTTGATGGTCTTCGGATACGAAAGGGCGCTAGCGGGAACGCCGGTGGCGGGGGTCGGCGTATTAGGGAAGAACGGATCTCCAGGGTCAGCGGGGTCCTCCTTCTCAACATTCACTTGCAATAGATTGAAGCTGGTGTTGGCCAGTGGCTTGCCCCATTGATAGGCGTAGAAATCCACATGCTTGGTTTGCCCCGCGTTGATTCTTTGCACATTCTGATCGGCCTTGGCCATGATGCCGTTCTCGGATTCTTGTGCGACCACAATCTCACGATTATTCCTCAGCCACACTAGCAAGACTTGATGATTCTCGATGAGTGATTTGGCCGCGCTGGGAATCGAGAGAGAAACCATGCCCCCAGTATTCAGCAACCAATCGTTCCGATTGGTGAGGCGAATCTCGCCGATGGGCTCATAGTTCGCAGGATCTGCAAAGACTGGGGTGCTCGTGTTGCCTCGATCTGTCATTTTCGACTTGGACACAACCACCTTGAACGTTGAGAAACTATCATCGATTGTGCCGAGAGCATCTTTGATCGGAATAGAGTTACCCAGATCGAGTGTCAGCCGATCGTCATCCGAGACCGCGAAATTGCTGTAGCCAAACAAGGTATTTCCGTTTGGCGCGAAGGCGCTGTACAGCCTTCTTGCGGGTGCGAACCGCTCGGGCTCGCCCATTTTCCACGGGCCAATGCTCCCCAACAGGCGACCCATGGAGAAACGGCCATCATTGGCGTGATTATAATAGTAGCCAAAGCCTGCCAGGTTGACGGAAAGGCGTCCGTCGACGGCACTTGCCTTAAGCTCGGGTAACAATGCTGAACCTTGAATGTCGCCCCACTCGAGATCATTAAGGGACGATGTCCAGAGTGCGCCGAGGGGCTGACCGTTAACGTTGCCCCCACTCAACTGGCGAAGGCTCAAATCGCGGAAACCGGTGTCAGCCAACGTACCCTGTAGCAGCAGCTTGTTTTCAGGCGTGTATAAGCGAATTCCAACGGCGATCAACTGGGAGGTCATCTGCATTTGCGGGTCGAGGTCCACCATTTTCCCGCTCGATCGGTCGCTGGGGCCGGCCACCAACTTGCCAATAACGGAGTCGTCCGCAGCGTCGTTCACGACAGTGCCGTCGAGCCGCTCACCTGAGCGAACTGTGCAGTTCACGAAGCGAAAAGCCGCACCGCCGCTAGGGTTCCACCAGCCGTTGGCGCCGCGCGTCCCGTATTCCTGGAAGCTGGGAAGAAAATTGGCGTTATCGTAGTGGCGAACGTCGTTGTTGACGGTTGAAACGTCTGCTTGGAAATCACCTGAAAAAACGATGCGGGGACATTGCAAATAGGACATGGCGTCTTTTTAAGGATCCGATAGCGGAAATCAGTCAATTCTATTTCAGATTTCGAGGCGATTCAAAATCTTTGAGCCTATGGTTCGCCCAATCTATTTTCTGTTCCTGTCCTTCCCCCAAACCATTCTGTCTCTGCAGCTGATATTCGAGGCTCTTCGTGAGGGGAAAAGGAGTGTTAAATGGCCTCTTAGAATTGACAAAACAGTATCAAAGAACCCATTGAAGGGTCAATTGGAATATTAGACTTAAAGAGATACCTTAACTATAAATGACAGCAGTAAATGACTTACTTATGGGGTCAACTTGAGGTGGCCCGGAATTGACAGACACCTGA
>JAJDBO010000406.1 GCA_029261305.1 Nitrospirales bacterium | reverse complement strand
GCGCGTGACAGGAAGTCCTCTCGTGGCTGATAAATTCACTGCGCTCACCGACGGTCACATCGAGTTCATCAAGCGGCAGCACGTATTTTTCGTCGGAACGGCCGGTGAACAGGGATTCGTCAACGTATCGCCCAAAGGCATGGATACCTTTCGCGTCGTTGACGGCTCTCACGTCGTGTGGCTGAACCTGACCGGGAGCGGCAACGAGACTGCAGCGCATGTGCTGGAGAATAGGCGCATGACCGTGATGTTCTGCTCTTTCGACAAGCAACCCTTAATACTCAGGCTATACGGCAAAGCGACGGTCATTCATCCCGGAGACGAAGGCTGGCCTAGGCTTGCCTCCGAATTCCCTGTCTACACCGGCGCCCGGCAGTTCTTCGAACTCGACCTCGACCTCGTTCAAAGCTCGTGCGGCTACGCTGTCCCCTACTGCGAGTTCAAAAGCGAGCGTCTCACGCTGACCAAATGGGCGGACAACCGAGGAAGAGACGGAGTCGAGCAGTACTGGGAAGAGAAGACCGCGAAGAGTCTAGACGACCGCACGACCGGAACAGTAAAGCCGCCTCGACCCAAGTAGCCCCGGCCCGACGCTTCGCTACCCTAGTAACAGTCGGCCGGCACGCGACACGACTCCGGGAGCGTGCCGTGCTCGAGATCGAACGGTCTGTCTAAGGTAAAGGCCGAGCCGTGCCTTACTTCACCGTCGATACCGGTCACGACAAAACGGTAGCGAGCCTTCGCATCGGCCTGTGACGGCACCGACCAGGTAGAACACCAACAACTACCCTGCTCTGCCCGTGAGGCCAGACTGATGAAATTCAGGCCACGATCGTCCTGTGCACGTCCATCGATAGAGACGGCTCGACCCGGATGCGCGACGTTCTCGACACGTACGTCCGGGACAGTCCGCTGACCCGTTCCCGCTTCACTCCCGTGTTGTTCGGGCATCACCAGCGATGGCGCAGCGTCGTGCCAGCAGAAACGGGGAAGCCCGCTCGGTGTGGGGGTGTCAATACCAAACCCGATGGCTTCAAGCGTATCTTCACCGCTTTCGTCAGCCGGACGTTCCAGCAGCTCTACACCGAAACGCACCAGTGGCCAGGGCCTGAACTTAAAAACGTGATCTTCGCTCGAGCGACCATTGTCGTGGCCCAGCCGCTCGGCGAGCTTAAAGACCTCCGATTCGATGAGCGCCCCCGCTTCTCGCCCAAACAGCATGCCCGACCCTTCATAGTGCTGCTCGTCGTACTCTTCGGGTGTCGTAAAGTAGTACGCGTAGGAATTGGCAAGACCAACGAGGATGGTATCGCTCGGCGCGGCTTCGGTATTCCCTACCGCGGCCGCCCGTATCCGCCTGCCCAATACCGTGGTGAACTCTCCGGGTAAGGTAACCAAACGGAGACCCCCAATCCGGTAAACGCCGAGGTCGACCCGATCGGCCGGCCGCATTACCGTCGTAGTAATCAAGCGGGTAAACCAGAACGGCGGGATCGTTACACCGCCGATCGCTAACGGATTAAACATCCCCAGCTTTGCCCCTTGGGCACCGATGGAAGGCCCACGCAGACCTTCGCGGGCGTACCACTTCGGGATCCCGCTGGGACCGTCTTCCGCTCCCGCGGCGGTCGGCCGACCGGGTATCGGAATCGAAGCGGTTCTGACGCCGCGGCGACCGTCGAGGGTATCGAAACGCCGGCCTCCGAGTTTCACGCGAGCAAACGCCACGCTAATCGCATCAGGCCGAGAGACACCAACCCGCTCGGCGGCCTCGACTCCCGCCAACACTTCGACAACACCGGCCAAGCGTGTGGCCAAGCGTACGACGTCGTCCCTATTTTGTCGCGACCAGATAAACGACACGTCGCCTTCCGCTCCGTTAAAAACCGCAACCACCGGCTGTCTCCCACTGGTGTCGGCGAAACGATGTGCAACTTCGCGAGACAGTGCACCAAAGACGTCGCCACTAAACAGGGCTAACCGGTGACTGATCGCCGTCGGATGCGCAGCCAGGAAGACCGTTAGCGCTATCGGTAAGCCCGACTTAGCGTCCTCAACGCGCAGAACGGTTACGCGTGGGTCGACAGCGCGGCACATCGCCGGGTCGGGGTAGAGATCGACGGGTGTGCACAGCGGCAGCTCGCTGTTTTCTGCAATGATTTTGTCGGCTTCCGGGTTCGCAGCGAACGCCCCCATGCTGCGATTGCGAAACACTCCCGGCACTGGAGTGCTTGAACGCCTGAGGCGAGCGGGTTTGCGAGTTGCAACCGCTTCTACGACCGCTTCGGCCACGCGTTGTGCGAGCCACTGGTGAAGATCGGGATCAAAGCCCATCCGAGGCCCGGCTCCGATCGTGAAGAACCGGTCGCTTGAGAAGGCTGCGGGGCTATGGTGAGTGTGAGTAGCCGCAACGAGGATCGATTCGCGTCCGAGCCTCGGTGCGCCGGGTATCTTCGATAACCTTTCGACAACCAACGCCGAGATCTGATCGGCCAGCCCTTCGGGCATCGCCCAGAGATCGGCCGCGACCATCGCAAGCCCGCTGCCTTCGGCGTCTTCGAAATAAACCGCACGTGCATACAGGCGCGTCCACACGCCGCGCGCCACCTGTCCTTCCACCGAATGACCGCCCAGTGGGACACCGGGTATCGGCGTGATATCGCGTTCGGCCGCTCCGGCTAGGAACATACCCGATCCCTGCGCAGGCTTGGACGGCGCGGGGACATTGATCTCAACCGTTGTGCAACCTATCACCACCATGGTCACGCAGTTGAACGTTAGTCCGGTAAACCAATGGAGCGTTAACCGGTTGCGCCGGTTGCCCGTGGAGACGGCGCCGCCCGTTGCATGGCCACGTCGACCAGGGTGCTCGAACTCTGAGATCGGATACCGACATGTCAACCGAACTGTCC
>JAJDBO010000405.1 GCA_029261305.1 Nitrospirales bacterium | reverse complement strand
GCCAGCCATTTGCTGGCTGGTGGCCGTCAGTTCTTCAGAGGCACTGGCCAGGTTAGTTCCAATTTCAGCAATTTGAGACACACCCTGTTGCAGTTTCACTTCCTGCTCTTTTTGCCCCGTAATATCCGTGGCAAACTTGACGACCTTGAAGGGCTTGTCATTGGCATCTAAAATCGGATTAGAGGAGGCTTGAATCCAAATCTCTTTGCCACCCTTGCCCAGCCGTTTATATTGGCCGGCATCATATTCCCCACGATTCAACTTGGCCCAGAACGCTTGATACTCCGGGCTGGACGCATAGGCCGGTTCGGCAAACATCCGGTGATGCTTACCTTGGATCTCCGACATGTCATAGCCCAAGGTGACAAGGAAGTTGTCATTGGCCGTGATGACCGTGCCGTCCATGTTGAACTCGATGACGGCTTGGGCTTTGCTGATGGACTCAATCTTGCCCTCGAACTCCGCGGCTTGATTTTTCTCCGCTGTAATATCCGTGGCAAACTTGACGACTTTATAGGCTTTACCATCGGCATCTAAAATCGGATTATAGGAGGCTTGAATCCAAATCCGATTGCCTCCTTTGCCCATACGGCGGTAGACCCCGGCATCATATTCCCCACGATTCAACTTGGCCCAGAACGCTTGATACTCCGGGCTGGACGCATAGGCCGGTTCGGCAAACATGCGATGATGCTTGCCTTTGATCTCATCCAGACTATACCCCAAACATTGGCAGAAGTTGTCATTGGCCGTAATGATCGTGCCGTCCATGTTGAACTCGATCATGGCTTGCGCGCGGCCTATCGCAATCATTTTTCCTTCGTAATCGATTGCTTGAGCTTTCATTTTTTCTTTTTCCGTGACAACTTCCCACGTCACCATGGGACCGGTGTAATTGCCTTGGTTGTCATAAATGGGACTGACCAAGAGATCCAAAGTCTCATCACCCACCTTAATAAACGTTTGATGTGGCAAGTTCTTAGGATCGGAAAGCAACTTTCGCTGATGTGCGGGATTCTTGTGGAAGACATCGACGGAATGCCCGATCATTTGCTCGACTTTAATCGGGAGCAAATGCTCCAAGGTTTTCAAAGTTTTGGTGGAGGCTGGATTCATATACTGGATTGTAAGATCAAGATCGGCAAACATGACGTTAATCGGAGCATTTTCCATCATGTTTTTGATGCGGGTGACTTCGGCTTCAGTCTTTAATTGTTGGGTGATCACAGACCACGTCACCATGGGCCCCGTGTAGTTCCCTTGGTTGTCATAGATCGCACTGACTAAGAGATCTAAGGTTTCAGGCCCAACTTGAATTTGCGCGCGATGAGGTAGGTTCTTGGGATCGCTTAAGAGCTTCCGTTGATGCGCGGGGTTTTTATGGAAAATATCAATGGATTGGCCCATCAACTCATCGACCTTACAGGGAAGAAGTTCCTCGATCGTCTTGAGAGTTTTGAGAGACGCTGGATTTACATAGGTGATATTAAAGTCTTTATCCGCATATATGACATTGATGGGGGCGTTTTCCATCATGTTTTGGATGCGTGCCGCTTCAGCTTCGAGTTTGGATTTTTCCGTCACGTCTTCCCACACGACCACGTACCCAGTTGCGGTCTGATTCGAATCATAAATGGCATTCACTCGTGCGGCTAGCGTGGTAGCTCCAAAGGTAAACTCCGCTTCATGGGGCAAGGATGCAGGGTTCTGCAAGATTTTTTCAATGCGTTTCGGCTCTTTATGAAATCGGTGGATAGATCCACCCAGAATGTCCTCAATCTGAACACCAAATGATTCCTTAATTTGCTGGCGAAGTGTTTCAAGCGTCTTCAATGACCGTGCGTTAGCATAGACAATGGTGAAATTGGTATCAGCCATCAGCACATTGGATTGAAGTGCATCCAACGTCGCTCGCAATGCCGTTGTCGATTCCAAAAAATTTGCGGTAGTGGGTGCATCCATGACGGCTGCCGATCCTTGAGAACCTTGAGTAGACATAGAACTATTCCTCCCGTTTTGATAAGTAGATTGACTATTTTCAGTCTGCCCTTCTGGGGCAGTAGGGGTATTAACAATATCTGCAGCCAGTGGGCCGACCAGAGTCACGATTTGATCGATAAGGTCTTGGGGCACCTGAAGGGCCTGTAACGTATGCACCAAATGCTCGGCAACTCGATTGAAATGTCGTTCTTCGATGGGTAAGTGCGCATGGGCCTGCTTCATGTTGGGGCCACGGTACTGAACCTGGCCTCCTAAGGCTTGACTGAGAAATTCGATCTGTTTGGTCTTTTGCATGGGCATGTCGACGTCGACAAAGAACGGTTGCAAGAGTGAGTCACTCAGCACCCGTTCATAAAACGCTTCGACCGCGGCCTCGATCGCGGCGGCTCCGCCTATTTGCTCATATAATGTAGGACGTTCAAGCGTGGCAGTTGGTGGTGTATTCATTGAATCGTTTTTCCTCTCTTTTCGATTGCTACGAGCCATGATGCCAAGTCCTTCCCTCAAGGGTGTTCAGTTGGTGCATCTCGATTAATCCTCGACGCCGACTTTTTCCTGAACCAAGGTGATCACCTTTTCAGTATCGAGGATCAGCACCAGCTGATCCTGAAGTTTATGGACCCCGATGACCAGATCACGAGCCACACCATGAATCGTGGGTGGCGGCGGCTCTAAAGTGTCCTCAGCCAATTCTAGGACATCCCCAATTTCATCAACGAGCAGGCTCACCGCGCCTTCCTCGGTTTTAATCACGACGTTCATCGGCTCTTGACCTTCTTCTCGGTCTTGTAGTTCCAATCGACTTCGGAGGTCGATGGCCGTGACAATTTGCCCTCGAAGATTAATCAATCCCTCTATCGTTTTGGGGGCTAGAGGGATAGAGGTCATGCTTTGATATTTGAGGACTTCTTGCACCCTCAAGACCTCCACCCCAAAAAACAGATCATCGACGATAAATGTGCAGTACTGCTTCGGTTCCGCCATGCTCTAGACCTCCACCTGTTCAAGCGATTGCTCTTCCATGGGATAAAGACGGGAATGTTGAAACACGGAAGAGACGTCCAACACATCGGTAATGCGTTCGTGAATCACGGCCGAACAGAACACCCCTGACTGTGATGATCGAGTCGGCGCGGCCAACTCTTCTTCCACGATATCCACGATCCGATCCACGACCAAACCCAATCGCTGATTCTCCTTCGAAATGACGACGACTTGCAGCATGTCTTGTTCCCCCACGCTGAGCGAGGGCGGCGTGCCGAGTACTTGCGAGAGCCGAACCACGGGAAGAATTTCGTTGCGATATTGGATGGCTTCTTGATCTCCTGCGAATTCCAGGGCCGTGGTTTTGATCTCCTCTAACCGGGCAACCATTCCCAATGGCACGGCTAGCTGCCCCTTGTCTCCGACTTGAATTAACAGGACGGTTTGACGTTGGTTTTCCGCGGCCTTGGCCTGACCCGTTTGCTCTCCGACTCCGTGTTCTCCCTGGCCAACAGCTAAACCTCCTTGGTTGGCAAGATTCATGACATCCAAGATGAGGGCCACCTGCCCGTCTCCCATAATCGTGGCACCGGCAAACACGGAAATGCCTTTCAGTTGTTTGCTCAGGGGTTTGACCACGATTTCTTCTGTGTCGTTAATATCCTCCACCACGAGACCAAATCGTTGATTATCTGCTTGGAGCACCACGATATTCACCACATTGGCTTCTTCGCTCATCTCCTCGGCTTGGTCAGCCAGGATCGCAGCTTTAGCAGTTCCATCAAGTTGCAAAATCTTATTCAAATAGACAATGGGCAACAGACTTCCTCGAAGTCGACATACTGGAGCTCCATGCACATCTTCAATGGATTTCTGGATTTGCTCGCCTTCCAGACGGACTAATTCCAATAAGCTGACTTGGGGAATGGCAAAGCGCTCGCCCCCTGAACTCACGACTAACGCGGGAATAATCGCTAAGGTGAGTGGGACTTTGACTTTTATCGTGGTGCCTTTCCCCACTTTGGTATTGAGGTCAACGGTTCCCCCGATCTTTTCGATATTCGTTTTCACCACATCCATGCCCACCCCGCGGCCCGAGACATTGGTGACTTTTTCTGCGGTGGAGAGTCCTGGCAGGAAAATTAAATTTTGCAGTTCCCGCTCATTCATGCGAGAGACTTGCTCAGCGGTGATGGCGCCTTTCTTGATCGCGCTCTGTACCACCCGCTGAGAGTTAATTCCTGCGCCGTCATCGGTAATTTCAATATTGACTTGCCCCCCCTCGTGATACGCGCGCAGCAAGAGCCGCCCTTCGGCCGGTTTACCGTTGGCTTGTCGAACGTCCGGCTTCTCTAACCCATGGTCGACTGAGTTACGGACCAGATGCGTCAAGGGATCTTTAATGGCTTCAATCAGCGTTTTATCCAATTCAGTATCCTGCCCTTCCATGTCGATGCGCACTTCTTTGCCACACGTCAGCGCCAGATCTCGCACCACTCGAGGAAATTTACTGAAAATATTGCCAATGGGTTGCATCCGAGTTTTCATGATGCCTTCTTGGAGTTCCGAAGTAATCAGGCTTAACCGTTGGGAAGAGGTAGTCAGCCCTTGATCCTCCTTCCCTGACGTCCATTGCAAAATTTGATTCCGCGTCAACACGAGTTCACCCACCATGTTCATCAGCTTGTCGAGTAATTTCACATCAACGCGAATCGTCGAGTCGGTCACGCCAGGACCTTTGGGTCCATCGGCTGCAGGGGCGGCATTTGCCGTGGCACTTTCCATACTCGCAACCGGATTCTCTTCTTCTGACGTGGAAACGGGATTGACCTCTTCCTGAGAAATAACCTCGATCACAGGTGCTGATTCGACCTCGGCAGGAATGGGCTCTTCGGATGGGACGGAACCGAGGTTCCCATTATGGGGCAGTTCTTCCGGAGAAACAGCTTGATCGGGGGAGGCGGCAGGACTGGGGCTTGCGGATGATCCGGATTGCAATTCCGTGAGCCGCGCAATCAGAGGAGCAAATTCTTCCTCCCCATCATGCCCTGCGCTTTCGATGCTCGTGAGCATTTGCCGAATGGCATCGACCATCGACAATAGCGCCGTGGTAATCTCTGGGCTCAAGGGCAATTCGCCATCGCGTACCAGGCTTAATAGGGTCTCGCCTGTATGCGCCACCTTCTCGAGTTTCGTATATCCTAAAAATGAGCACGTCCCCTTGACGGTATGAATTGCTCGAAAAATGCTGGCAATAATGTCTTCCTGTCCAGGATGGCCTTCTAAATCCACCAGGTCGGCCTCCACTTGGCTTAAATTTTCATCGCTTTCAATGAGAAACTCCGCAATCGCGGCATCAAATTCACCCATGAGTGATCTCCCAATGGTCGGTCAGTACATCTTGTTCGTTGTGGATAACCTGGGATAGTCCCTTTAAGGAACCCAGGGACATTCTATGCTTCTACAGCTTCCTTCATGACTTCCTGACTCTGGTCCACTGAGATGGATTCATCCGTATCCAGGTCAGGCTGAGGGACCTGCGTCCATTCCTCCACTTGCGCTTGCAAATCAGAAATCGATTTGATGACTTTTTCCAATCGTTGACGCGTAATGTCCTGGAACTGCATGGACATGGCGATATCAGTCACATTGCTCGCTTGTTGCTTCGCTGAGGTCGTGGCTTGCACTACTCCTTCTTGAAGCCGATCATTTTGCTCTTTGATCAGCGTGGTGATTTCTCCGATTCGCTCTTTTGTCGATATTATCTTTGAGGCATCGGTGCTCGAAAATCCCGCAAGCGTTTCTATGGCTTTGCTTGTACTCGCATTCACTTCAGCCACAACCTTATTAATATTTGTAGCAGCGACTTGAGAACGAGAGGCGAGTTTGGCGACTTCTTCGGCTACAACCGCGAACCCACGTCCATACTCTCCAGCACGGGCCGCTTCAATAGCCGCGTTTAAGGCCAAGAGTCTGGTCTGGTCCGCGATGAATTCAATTTCCTCTAATAGAGGCGGGATCGCATTGGTACTATTCTCGACGTCTCCTACTACCATGGCGACTTCCATTCCCAATTGAGAGGACGCTTTAACGTTTTCCGCGAATTCCGCCAACACTTGATCCGTTTCCTCGAGAAGCCCCGCACTCGACTGCTCCTGGTCGGTTTCCCCTGCAGTACTTTCAAATCGTTGGGCCGTAGTTTGTGCCTCTGCCATGGCATTATCCGCAATGCCTTGGAAACGAACGATGAGGTCAATAACCGATTCCTCAATTAAATCGGACACCTCATTGAGTGAGGTAGAAATGGGTGACAATGCAGGATCGACAGCCGCGGCTATGTCTTTCAAGGCTTCTGCCCGGGCTTCCGACTTCATTTGCTCTTGCATATTCTGAAGTTGGCCTACCCTAGGCCGCCCCCGTAGTAAGTACGCGCACAGTCCGGTACCCACGAGCAGCCCAACCATAAATCCAATGATGATTGCTATATCCATCTGCTTACCAATATGCTTCCTGCTCCTTCATCCGAAAGAGCAATGATTAAAGACCGGTTGCCCCAAAGTGGGTTAACTTGGAAACCAATAAAACAACATGAGATACACGACATACGCCGTCAGTAGGGTTCCCGAAAACGTTCCGACCATGAGTTTTCCTAACACGCGATGTCTTGAGACCCCAGCGACCATCGCGCCCACACCAATACCATGTCGAAGCCGAGTCAGCCCGATGTAGAGATTGGCAATGGCTAACCCAATGGTCGCCATGGCCAAGCTGGTATGCACGACAAGGAGTGGAACATACATTGACCAATATTGACTCTCCGATCCGCCAAACTGATCTCTTCCAAAGAGCACTTGTTTGGTGACATACCCGACTAACCATAACCCAACAATAGTGCAGGCCGTGATCATCCAGCGGGAATGGTGCTTGACATCATGATGCTTGGCCGCTCGCACGCCCCATAGCGAGATGATATAGGCCACCGTGATGCTGATTAGCACGCTGTACCAAAGGATGTCTTTGAATTCCATTCCTACCTTCCTAACTTATTTTTCGAAAAATATTTTCTTTAACAGCAACTTATTCGGTGTTGTTCTTTCTTATTCTATTTTCTGCCCTTAATGCCTAATATGATTGTGAAACATCTGGGTTATGTGTCTGATAGTTGGTTTTCGGCCATAGAATGGGAGAGTACTAGGGACAGGATGGCAAGAAAATTGACCATAGTGCCGAGAGGGGAGTTTTATTTATAGGGAATTTTCCCCTGCCTCCCATAGGAAACTGTCCTTTGCCGGCCTGCAACCACTTTTTCTTCCACTCCACAATAAAATAAATGTAAGCAACCTTAGACACGGAGAGGCATCTCCCCAGAAGGTTAGGTGAGGGAATGACTCCCATTCTGTGATTAGAGTCCCGGAAACTCTCTCTAGCTTTGTCGTGCATTGGGAATTTCAGAGAGAGCTAGCATGGAATGAAATGACCTGAGAAGCAGACTGTTGGGGAGAAATACCTAGAAGCCAGATACATTCAGGAGGTCGAATCAGGCGACCACAACAACATTTTCGTTAATGCTTTATTGACGATCCTCAGGAACTCTGCCTCTTCAAGCAGAATCTAAATTGGAGGAGGGGGATACAGATGATTGCGGTTTAGGCAAAAGAATGGGGCACGAATTACGTCAATACGGTTTTCCCAAAAAAGGTGGCAGCTTGGGCGCGACGAGTAATGTTGAGTTTTTCATAGATAGCGGAAAGGTAATTGCGGACTGTTCGTTCGCTGAGCGTCATCTGTGCCGCAATCTCCTTATTGGTGAGACCTTCCGCCACGAGTTCCATAACGCGGTATTGTTGCACGGTCAGCAAGGAAGTTAACGGTTCATTCACCGGGACACGTTGAGATTTGATCCAGTCCTTAACCCGACACTTGACCGAAGCATCCAAAATTGAATGTCCCGCTGCAACAGCACCGATGGCTTGGATTAAAGTGTCAGGAGCAATATCTTTGAGAAGGTACCCCTGCGCACCGGCCATCACAGCAGACATCATGCCTTCTTCATCACCGGTTGATGAAAGAAACAACACCCGTTGATCTGGATCTTGAGACAGAATGTCTCGACAAGCATCAATGCCGCTTCCATCCGAAAGCCGTATATCCATCAGAATGACATCAGGCTTTAATTCCATTGCGTACTTGACTCCATCTTGCACTGTGGCCGCTTCTCCGATCACTTCAAATCTTGGTTCATCCTCAAGAATCATCCGAATGCCCATACGAACCATTTGGTGATCTTCGACGAGCAGAATCCGAACGGATGGAGTTGGGTCAATTGACATAGGTCGCCTCACAGGTTCTTGTAAATTCAATGCGCGTACCGTGGCCTGGCTC
>JAJDBO010000404.1 GCA_029261305.1 Nitrospirales bacterium | reverse complement strand
AGCCGCAATTTTTAAATGGCTTTGAAGCTCAGATCTTACTACACAGCAGCTTTGGCCTTCGCCATCATTTTGCAGTAGGTGCAGACTTCCATGGAGGTGGGTTGGCCACAGGTTTGGCAGGGGGAGAGGCGTTGTTGGTCTTGTGAGGTGATGTTCTGAGTCGCGGCTTGTTCTTTGGCTTGTTTATCTAGGAATTTCAAATAAAAGACTTGTTTGGTTCCTGGGGACTCTGACTCTAATCGATTCAGAACATCCTTATACACCAGCATCTTGGAGCCCTTGGACATTGGGCATTCATCGACAATGTACGAAATTTTGTTGATGATGGAATAGGCTGCCATTTCCCGCTCCGTCAATCGATAGAGGGGTTTCACCTTTTTCGCGAATCCATCCAAGGATGCCGGAAGTGTGGGCGTTTGTTTATCCAAAAATTCTGTTTGCCAATGCAGGACGTTGCCTAACAATCTTGAGGCTTCGTCATCCAAGTTATGGCCGGTGGCCATCACATCGTAGTCTTTTTCCAAAGCTGTCCGATTAAAATGATACCGTTTCATGGTCCCGCAGGCGGAACATGTGGGGCGATTAATCATCATGGCTAATTCTTTCACGCCAGCGCCTTCATTCTCTGCTAAGGTGTGGATGTGCAGATTGGCGCCAAAGGGTTGCGCAACGGTTTCATTGAAATGTTCGACCTTCTGGCGAGACTGTATGGAATAGTTGCCAATGCCCAAGTCCACGTAAAGGGCGTCGGCACGGTAGCCTAATTTCAGTAATATGGCCCAAAGAGCCATGCTGTCTTTCCCTCCTGAAACTGCCACCAGGATACGGTCATCAGGGGAAAACATTTTTTGCTTTTTGATGGCTTTGGCGACTTGTGAATGAACAAATTCGGTGAAGCAAGCTTTGCAGTAGGACGTATTATGCTGAGGGAGTTTGATGGCGGCCTGTTGAGGGCATTTCTTACAGCGCATGAAGAGGGCTATCCTCCTGAAATGACTGAACGGATTTCGATGGTATCGCCATCGTTCAGCTTTTCATCTTCGGTGACGAGTTCATCGCTGCGGATCACGAGGTAGGCTTCTGGAGTGAGTTGTAATTGCTCAAGCAATTGTTTTACCCGCATGGGCCCTTGAATATCGAGTTCTTTTGTGGGGTTGGTCAGGTGGACTTTCATAAAGCTGGTACATCATAAGGGTGCGTATGTCGAGTTTGCAATTGTTTGAAAGATAGGAGAATTCTGCACCCAGGAGGGAGAAGGGTTCGCATTATCCTAAACCAGGCACTGGCCCAGTGAATAACATGTGTTTCCATCACTCCAAATAGGCAAAAATTTCCCAAAAAGCTTCTGATTGAGGTGTTTCTCTAAACCCAAGCCCTATATTCTCCCTCAATGAAAAAGTTTTCTAAATTACCAGTATAGAAATACCGATAAAAATGATAGGATTTTACATAAACTTCAGGAACTTAGGCTGTTTTGACAAGATGCGCAGCTTAACCCATAAATTATTGATTCTGTTATTCGGTGTGACTCCGGGTTGGTATACTCAATAGAGTCGCAATCGTTTTTCTTTTAAGAAGGGGCAAGACCGTGGCTGATCAAGTTTCAATCGAACAACTCAGTATCAATACCATTCGGACCTTGGCGATGGATGCAGTGCAGGCAGCCAATTCTGGTCACCCTGGAACGCCCATGGCTTTGGCTCCAGTTACCTACTGTCTGTGGAATCAATTCCTGCAGTTTGATCCGGATGATCCTATTTGGCCTAACCGCGATCGATTTGTCCTTTCTGTCGGTCATGCCTCAATGTTGCTGTATTCCATGTTGCATGTGTCCCAAGTAAAGACGGTGAATGATCAATATGAAGCCACCAATGATCTATCGGTTCCTCTCGATCAAATCAAACTGTTTCGGCAATTAGAGAGCAAATGCCCAGGACATCCAGAATATCATTGGACCTCCGGGGTGGAAACCACGACAGGGCCTCTTGGTCAAGGGTTAGGAAATAGTGTTGGTATGGCGATGGCCCAGAGCTGGATGGCTGAATATTTTAACCGCCCAGGCTTCGACATCATCAACTATGATGTGTACGCCCTCTGCGGTGATGGGTGTTTGATGGAAGGGGTCTCGAGTGAAGCGGCGTCTCTCGCTGGTCATTTGAAATTGTCAAATCTGTGTTGGATCTATGATAACAACAAGATCACGATTGAAGGGAAAACGGCATTGGCGTTTAGCGAAGATGTCGGCGCGCGTTTTCGAGCCTATGGATGGAATGTGGTTCATGTTGATGACGCCAATAACCTGGAAAAACTCTCTGGGGCATTCCGTGCATTTCAAGAGGATAATACTCGACCGACCATGATTATTGTTGATAGTCATATCGGGTTTGGCGCACCGAACAAACAGGACACCCATGGCGCACATGGTGAGCCGTTGGGCGAAGAAGAAATTCGACTGGCCAAGAAAAATTATGGATGGCCCGAAGATGCAAAATTTTTAGTTCCAGAAGAGGTTCTCCAACATTTCCAAGCGGGAATGGGCCAACGTGGCAAAGCCAATAGTCAGGTTTGGAACGCAAAATTTCAGGAGTACCAAGCGCAATTTCCTGAGCTTGCGGATCAGTTGACCAAGATGCAGCATCGACAACTGCCTGCTTGCTGGGATAAAGGGTTGCCGGAGTTTCCTGCCGATCTCAAAGGTCTCGCGACCCGGGATTCATCAGGAAAAGTCCTCAATGCCATTGCCAAGGAAGTTCCTTGGTTGATGGGAGGCTCGGCGGATCTTGCCCCTTCGACCAAAACCCGATTGACCTTTGATGGGGCTGGTGATTTTGAGGCGGAGACCCCAGGGGGCCGAAACCTCCATTTTGGCGTTCGCGAACATGCCATGGGTGCGGTCATGAGTGGCATGGCATTATCGAAAGTGCGGACGTATGGCTCAGGATTTCTGATCTTTAGCGACTATGGCCGGCCTTCTATTCGTCTAGCAGCCATGATGGAACTTCCGGTGATTTATGTGTTCACGCATGATTCCATCGGCGTGGGAGAGGATGGTCCCACCCATCAACCCATTGAACAGATAGCCTCGCTACGAGCTATTCCAGGATTGGTCACAATTCGACCAGGTGACGCCAATGAAGTGGTTGAGGCGTGGCGAGTGGTGATGCAACTCCAGCATCAGCCTGTAGTACTTGCCTTAACGCGACAAGCATTGCCGACGTTGGACCGCACGAAGTATGGGGCCGCAAGCGGAGTGGCTAAAGGGGCCTATGTGTTAGCCGATGCCGATGATGGGAATCCAGAGGTGATCTTACTGGCAACCGGAAGCGAAGTGCCTTTGTGCATCGAAGCCTATGAAAAACTAAAAATGGAAGGCATCAATGCGCGTGTCGTGAGCATGCCGTCCTGGGAGCTGTTTGAGCGGCAGAGCCAAGAGTATCGGGACTCGGTTATCCCTCCCGGCATCACGGCGCGAGTGTCGGTTGAACAAGCGACGACCTTTGGCTGGAGTAAGTATGTGGGGTTAACTGGGACAAGCATTGGCATGCAGACGTTTGGCGCATCGGCGCCACTGAAAGATTTGACCAAACATTTTGGATTTACCGTTGATCGCGTGATGGCTGCAGCAAGACAACAACTCGAACTTGTTGTTCGAGCCTAGCCGGAATGGTCTATGCACGACATCAATATAGAAAGTAAGGAGACCGTGATATGAATCCACTCGGACAATTGCGAACGGCCGGACAGAGCCCATGGTATGACTATATCCAACGAACCTTGATTTCTTCTGGTGGGTTAAAAGCCATGATCGATCAAGATGGTCTGATGGGGGTTACTTCGAATCCATCCATCTTTGAAAAAGCCATTGCCGGAAGCAATGACTATGACGAAGAATTGAATCGTGTGGCTGCGCAAGTGACGAGTGTCAAAGACATCTATGAGACATTAGCCATTCGAGATATTCAAGATGCCGCGGATGTAATGAATTCCGTGTACGAATCAAGCAAGGGACGAGATGGATATGTGAGTTTGGAAGTGTCACCTGACTTGGCGTTCAATACCGAAGGCACCATCGAAGAGGCCCTTCGTCTTTGGAAAGCGGTCAGTCGCAAAAACGTGATGATCAAAGTACCTGGGACTCCGGAAGGATTGCCCGCCATTGAGCATCTGTTGAGTCAAGGGGTGAATATCAACATCACGCTCTTGTTTAGCACAAAGGTCTATGAGGAGGTGGCTTGGGCTTATATCCGTGGATTAGAAAAATTTGCAGCCAATGGAGGTGATGTATCTAAGGTCGCCTCCGTGGCGAGCTTTTTTGTGAGCCGTATCGACTCGTTGATTGATAAACAGCTCGATGCCAAACTCAAAGACGAAACAGATGAGACCACACGTGCCAAGATGGAAAGCCTCAAAGGGCAAGTGGCGATTGCGAATGCCAAGGTGGCTTATGTCGCGTATCAAGAAATTTTTTCAGGTGCGCAGTTTCAAGCCTTGAAACAAAAAGGTGCCATGGTCCAGCGTCTTCTTTGGGCCAGCACGGGAACCAAAAACCCGGCCTACCCTGACACGTATTATGTGGATACGCTCATTGGTCCCGATACGGTCAATACGATTCCGGCTGCAACTTTTGATGCCTTTCGCGATCATGGATCTGTGAAAGAAACCTTGACTGAAGGGCAAGATCAAGCCAAAGCCACTATGCAAAGCTTGGCAGACTGTGGTGTGTGTATGGCTGAAGTGACAGAGACCCTACTTAAAGATGGCGCGCGATTGTTCGTGGAGTCTTTTGATCAACTGATGGGGGTGATTAGTCGGAAACG
>JAJDBO010000403.1 GCA_029261305.1 Nitrospirales bacterium | reverse complement strand
TTTTTCTTTTTAGCTTGCTTGCCAACCGAAGCCTTGGCGAAGGCTGGCGGAGAGGGTGGGATTCGAACCCACGGACCCTTTCGGGTCAACGGTTTTCGAGACCGCCCGATTCGGCCACTCTCGCACCTCTCCGCGCCATGTCTGGTGGTGGTTCACGTGGTAAGCAAAGGTCGGTCTTGCCTGAGTTGTTGAAAAAAGTCCTTCAAAATATTCCGGCAAGGTTCTTCTCGAATGCCATGCGTGATTGTGATTTGATGATTGAGTCGTGAATCCTGATGGACGGTAAACAGTGAGCCGCAAGCTCCGGCTTTAGGGTCCATGGTTCCAAAGACTAGTCGAGGGATTCTTGCTTGGAGTATTGCCCCAGCGCACATGAGGCAGGGTTCAAGCGTGACGTACAATGTGGTATCAAGAAGCCGCCAGGATTTCATTTCCTCAGCTGTCCGTTGAATGACGAGCAGTTCTGCATGTGCCGTCGGGTTTTGCTGCCATTCCCTCAGGTTATGTCCACGAGCGATGATGGTGTCATTGTGTACGAGAATGGCGCCAACTGGCACTTCGCCTAACGCAAAGGCCTTTTGGGCTTCTTCAAGCGCAGCATTCATATACGTGAGGTCTTTTTGTTGTTCGAAGGGCATATATGGCTAGACTTCGACTCTACAATCTTGTGGGTTCCTATTGTGTATATCTAGGGGTTGGGATGAAACAATGGTCATGGTACCATATGGTCTGCTGCAAGTATATAATGGGCGAGTGAATATGACGAAAATACAAGGTTCTTCTCGTTCAGCCAACCTTCCCCTTTCTTTAGGAGAACTTCAGTCCATGTGGAGTTCTCTTAATGCTTCGTATTTTGGTAATCGGCTCCCTCCTATTGAAATCCAATGGAGCACCCGCTTGACCTCTTCAGTTGGCCTGTTTGTGAGCCGAACGGGACCACGGACTCTCCAAGTTCTTCCTGAAACCCGCCATGGTTCAGGCCGAATCATTCGGCTGTCTCTTCCGCTTCTTCGTGAGCAACCTTTGGCTGAAATTCGTGGGACTTTGGCTCATGAGATGATTCATCAATGGCAGTTTGATGTGAAAAAATGCCACCCCTCTCATGGCCGAGAATTTCGACGAGTCATGAATCTCATGAATGAGGATCACTTGGACATTACGATTTATCACGCCTTGACCAAAGAGGTTGAAGCCTTATCCAAATACACCTGGCAATGCGAAAAATGTGGGCGGGAATATCATCGTCAGAGAAAAAGTCTTTCTCCCAAGACTCATCGCTGTGGATATTGCAGGGGGGATCTGCGAGAAGTTAGTGAGTTGACCCGGTGGAGCCGCCTGCATGGGGAGTCGAAATCTAAGAGGCAAGGTTCTTTGAATGAGAGTGAATCAACACCGATTCAGTTGGTCTTTGGGTTTATGTCGGACTCACCCTGACTTTGTTTGAGGACGTTGTAGGTGCTGCCGGTGGTGTCCTTCCGTAATTGAGTTAGCTGTTCCCAATCATTCTTTTGCTCAGGAAGCTGATAACGAATATCAACTTGAACTGTTCGTTCCAAACATCGTACGGCTGAAATTAAGTCCCCCCTCTTTTGGTACAAATCACCTAACATTCGTAGAACTGCTGCTTCGCTTGGCTCATTGCCCAATTTAATGAAATGTTCGCTGGCGTTGTTAAGGCAAGCTTCGGCTTGACGAATCTCTTCTTGCGTGAGAAAAGCTTGACCTAGTTGGCTGTAGGTATTGGCCAGGCTAATTTCATCACCGACGGTTCGATGGAATTCCAAAGCATACTTGAAATGGCCAATGGCATCTTCATATTGATTAGTGGCCACTTCCTGCAAGGCAAGGTTGCCGTAGAGAATGCCAAGGGCACGATGGTTGTCTGTGGCGGTTAAGACATCAATGGCTTCCAAATAGTAGGCTCGAGCTTTGGTATAGTCTCCGGCGTCGGCTTTGATGTTTCCAAGATTTGCTAAGGTTTCGCCAATAGTGTTGTGATTTGATTGGCTTCGCTGAATGGTGAGGACCTCTTGATAGCAGGCCTCGGCTTGCTGAAAATCTTCTAGTAGCGCATACACATTGCCGAGATTGCCTAAGGCTGAGGCCAGAGATTCCCAGGTCCCTTCGTTTCTTGCCTCCTCAACAGCTTGGACACTCCAGAACTGGGCTTGGGTCAAATTGCCTCGATGGAGATAAATCTGAGCTTTTTGAGATGCCGGTGTCATGCTTTAACTCGGGAGTACAGTCGGATTTTAGGCCTACTGATTGTAGAAGTGTCGTGTTAAGTGTCGGATACACGACGAGATAGGAATTTGGTATGGGGACGTTAGACGGTCCTGTTACCGACGGAAGGAATCTTTACCTTTGACGATCAGTGCGAGTAATTCATCAGCTTGCTTCCCTGCCTGTCGGGTCCGCCACCAACGGTATCCAAATCGGTAGGCACCCAGACCGCCAATCACCAGCACAATGATTATCATCCCATCGTCCATAGGCCTAGTGTAGTGGATATTTTGGGTTCGGAGCAAGGCTTTTCAATAAGGAAATTGACGAAGATAATTACGAAAACACACAATTTTGCCTGACTGAAAGATCAAATAACGATGGAGCTTTGGATTCTTCTTATTGCGTTGATATTGATATTGATTGGAGCGGAAGCCTTTACCAATGCTCTAGAGCATCTTGGCCAACGCCTGGGCATTTCCGAAGGTGTGACGGGGTCGATTTTTGCTGCGGTTGGTACGGCTCTCCCCGAGGCCATGGTGCCGATCGTTGCAGTGTTGGCGAGTACGGCCAGCCTGGAAACCCGGCACGAAGTTGGCGTGGGGGCAATTTTGGGGGCACCACTCATGCTCTCGACTTTGACCCTGTTTATGATGGGAATGTTTGCGGCCCATAGTCGGGGATGGAATAGTTTTTTTCGACCTGAGCCCACGGGGTTGCGAAGAGATTTACATTGGTTTTTGTTTGCCTTTCTGTTGGCGACCATCGCAGTATTCGTACCTGTAGAATGGCGGGTGACTCGGGTAACCTTAGCGATAGGACTTACGCTCAGTTATATGATCTATATCATGCTGACGATTCGCGCTTCTCGTGAACTGGTTGAGCAAGGGCATGGGACGGAG
>JAJDBO010000402.1 GCA_029261305.1 Nitrospirales bacterium | reverse complement strand
CGGTAGTCAGCCGCAGCAAAGGTTTGATACAGATCTCGGAGTTGGGCACCCCGCAGCCCATAGAACACTTTATTCATATGGGTTTGCCAGACATCAATCGGCGAGAAGTCGCCTAGAAGCTGTGGGAGGGCATCATCAGTCATTGTTGCTTGTTCAGACATAAATGGATTCTTGTACTTTCTGTTAATGAGAAGGCTCTACCAAGGGGTCCGGATTCTAACAAACAGATTTTTGGGGCCGCAAGGAAGTCGAATTTCTTGACAGACAGATGATAGGCTCGCCATAAAAGTTTATCAGTTTGAAAAATAACGTCTCCCTCTAGCCTCAGCATCGTAGACAGCCCCCGCGGCAGAGTGACCACAAAGAAGGCCCAGCTACGCGAGAGATTTGCCCTCTCAAAAAGAGCCGAAATGGGACTGAAAGCAAAATTGCCCAACAGTTTATTTATGAGGATAGCGAAACTTACCACCTTTTTACTCCTAGTATTTCTAGGGTTGCCTGTTCCAGGAACCTCTCTCAACCAGGCAAGCGCTCAAGATCAAACAACCCCTTCACCACCAACTCTCTCACCGTTTGATCCAGCTGAAACACAGCACGGGTATTCTGAATTTGATACGATCCCCAGCAATCCTTCAAAAACCTCTCCCAACCCCCTTCCCTACTATGAAAATCTTCCTGATCATGGCGCCCCTGGCCAACCTGCCCTTGATCAAAAACCGGAAGGCCTCTTTTTAAATATTACATTGGCGGAAGATTTTGATGAAGACCTGGAATTCCGGCGTGGGAATTTGTATTACCCCGTGCGCCCGACGGAAGAATTCAGAATAGATGCTGCCGCCGTGTATGTCGTATTTCGTGTCTTCAAACATTACTCAGCCTATCAAGTCATTGGACAACTGTTTCCTGACGCCGCCGCGGGGAGCAACGGAACTGAGATGATCGATGAAGATCTGGCCTATCTCGCCCTGGAAGACGAAAGCGGTTATCTCAAATTCTTCCCTCCCACTGGCAATGGATGGGTGCCGGGCCAATACCGCATTGATATTTTCGTCGGCTATGAAGCCAACGCCGTTACGAAAATGGGTGCCCTCCGATTTCGCATGAAAGATGCCTCGTAACACTCTATACTCGCCCTAGGTTTGACCCTTGTTTTGTGCATTGAGTATGATGTCTACGCAGTTTTGCACAACACTTGCCTTCCGCAATTGAGCACTCCAAAGTCATTCAGTCTGGCGCAGGGATATTCATGTTGTCATTTGAAAGTACGAAAAACCCATGACGGCTGTCGGCATACCATGGATTTCCATTGTTGTCCCCATCAAGGATGAACGCGATAATCTTCATCCATTGACCAATCAACTCACCAAAGTTTTAGGGAGTCTTGACCAGTCACACACCGCACCTTTTGAAATAGTCTATGTGGATGATGGCAGCACTGATGGCAGCTCCCAATTGCTCGATGAAATTAGCCAGCAGACCCCTGAAGTACGAGTCCTTCATTTTGATCGCAATCATGGCCAAACCGCAGCCTTTGATGCAGGGTTTCGTCATGCCAGGGGTGAACTTATTGCTACTCTGGACGGCGACCTTCAATATGATCCGGCGGACTTAACCAAACTGCTCCCACTCACCAAGGACTACGATTTGGTGTGTGGACGCCGACAGAAACGGCTGGATAATATCATTCGGCAAATTTCGTCACGCACCGCCTTTTTGATACGAAACGCCGTCACCCATGATGGCATCCATGATACTGGTTGTTCACTCAAGATCTTTCGGCGAAGTGTGATTGAGCGAATGGCCTTGTTTCACAATATGCACCGCTTCTTTCCGGCACTCGCCAAAATGTATGGATTTTCAGTCACCGAAGTCCTTGTACAACATTTCCCACGGGCCCATGGGCATTCCAAGTACGGCATTGGCAATCGGCTCTTTGCCGGACTCTACGACCTCATCGCTGTCAAGTGGATGCAAACTCGGTGTTTTCGATACAAAATTGTGAACACACCAAGGGACCCTGCCGACTCCGATTCTCAAACCTCAAAATGACACACACGAAGATCGTCCCCCCTCGACCCTCGACAAAGAACTGAAGAGTGAGGTACACCTACCTCTTTGTCCTCTGGCATCATTAACATCTGATTCATCCATGAACGAATTTCTTTCTGACATCATCGCCTACTTTACCGAATTAACCTTCTTTGAAGGCATGTGGCTCGGCATTGGCTTTTTCGGGCAAAGCCTGTTTTTTTCTCGGTGGATTATCCAATGGATTGCCTCTGAACGAAAAGCGGAAAGTCAGATGCCCATTGCCTTTTGGTACATGAGCTTGATTGGT
Source organism: Nitrospirales bacterium (assembly GCA_029261305.1). The sequence continues at coordinate 391 of JAJDBO010000402.1, read as the reverse complement.
GGCCTCATTGTCTTGGCCTACGCCATCCATCGCCGAGATCCCGTGTTTATTGCCGGACAAAGCATTGGGTCCTTTGTCTATCTGCGAAATTTGATGCTGATCTATCGAAAGCGATCTACCGGTGGCTGAGCAGTCCATACTGGCCCCACCCTCAACTCAACCGTTTCCTACCAGAACCCTCCACATATTTTTGCTGCTCGTCTTCGGAAGTTTATTGCTTTTTGTGGGATTGGGGGACATCGGTCTCACTGATCGCGACGAAGGCAGTAATGCCGAAGCGGGACGCGAAATGCTCGAATCCGGGGATTGGATTTCTCCCACGCTGAACTATGAACCGCGCTATGCTAAACCTGCGTTTGTCTATTGGGTCATCGCAAGCACCTATGCCCTA